>NZ_JBBEYB010000007.1:0-205136 GCF_037482285.1 Aquabacterium sp. G14 | reverse complement strand
GGTAATCCCCCCCATTAACCAGAGCTCTGAGAAGTAGAGCTATGCGGCCATGGCCAACCGCTGCTTGGGGGTGATGCCGCCCAAGGCCATGTTTGGGCGTTCATGGTTGTACATCCACATCCATTGGGTGGCGTACAGCCTGACCTCATCGAGGTCTGTCCAATGGTACTGCGAGAGCCATTCGTAGCGCACCGTCCGGTTGAAGCGTTCGACATAGGCGTTCTGTTGCGGCTTGCCCGGTTCGATGTGCTCAAAGCGAATGCCCCATGACTTGGCCCAGGCTTCGATGGCTGCGCTGATGTATTCCGGCCCGTTGTCGCAGCGAATGACCTGCGGCTTGCCGCGCCAGGCTATGACCTGTGTGAGCGTGCGGATCACCCGCAGCGTGGGCAGCGAGAAGTCGACCTCAATGCTCAGTGCTTCGCGGTTGAAGTCATCGATGATGTTGAGCAACCTGAAGCTTCTGCCGTCCTCCAACTGGTCGTGCATGAAGTCCATTGACCACACCTGATTGATGGCCTCTGGTACCGATAGCGGCTGGGGCTTGTCGCGCACCAGGCGCTTGCGTGGCTTGATGCGCAGGTTCAGCTCCAGCTCCCTGTAGATGCGGTACACGCGCTTGTGGTTCCAGGCAAAGCCTCTGACGTTACGCAGGTACAGGAAGCACAGCCCAAAGCCCCAGTTGCGGTTGTTGTCCGTCAAGCGCAGCAGCCAGTCGGCGATCTCATCGTTCTCGGCCTGGTGCTTGGCCTCGTACCGATAACAAGCCTGGCTGATCTGGAAGGCCTGACAGGCCAGCTTGATCGAAGCGCCAAACTCTTGAACCGATCGTTGAGCCATCTCGCGGCGGCGAGATGGCTTCACCACTTTTTTGCGAGGGCCTCCGACACGATCTCGGCCTTGAGCTTTTCTTCGACGTACATCTTGCGGAGTCGGCGGTTCTCCTCTTCCAGCTCCTTCATGCGCGCCATCAGCGAGGCATCCATGCCGCCGAACTTCGAGCGCCACTTGTAGAACGTGGCCGTGCTGATGCCCAGCTCTCGGCACAGCTCCGGCACGGCCAAGCCAGCCTCCACGCGCTTGAGCGCATCAATGATCTGGCTGTCGGTGAATCGGGACTTCTTCATGGTAGAAATTTTCCTTCGAAAACTTCTACTTCTCACTGCGCTGGTTTTTCGGGGGGATTACCGCTGGGCCTGTCGTTTCCCTGGGCATTGACCAGCAAGCTGCGCTATCTGTACGGGCACATCCAGGTGGCCGGCCACGCGCTGGGATATCACGCCAACCCAGTGCAGATGTTTCTGGGCAATCTGGTGGGCATGGTGGTGCTCAATGCGCTGTACTACGGCATCGCGCAGCTGGGCGCGTATGCGTGGATCGGCGTGGCGACCCTGCAGTTGCTGATGGCGGCCGCGCTGCCTTTCATGTTGCACGGCTTCCTGTCGTTCCAGCTGATGCACACCAGCTGGCGGGGGCAACGCCTGCACCTGGACGCGCGGCCCCGTGATGCCTGGCGCGCCATGGCGGTGCCCACGCTGATCTACATTGCCTCCGGCGCGTTGGCGGTGTGGGCGTTTCTGATGCTCCGGGCCGATCAGCGTGACGCGGCCTGGCTATATGGCGGCTTGTCCGTCACCGGCTTTTGTGTGGGCCTGCCGCTGCTGTATGTGCAGTTCAAACGCTACCAGCATCGGCATGCCGGGTGGGGTAGCGTGCGCAACCAGCGCGAGCCCGACTTGAGCCACGGCCAGTCGGTGGGGCTTAGCCTGAAGGTGGGCTTGCTGGCGGGTTTGGCCTGTGTGCTGCTGGTGCTGCCCTTGAGCTGGATTTTGCTGGACTGGACCGGCTGGGAGGTGCGTGCCTTGCTGGCAAGCGCCGAGACGGACAGCGCGGCGAGCTGGAGCACGGCGCTGGTGCTGTTACCCGGCCTGTTCATGGGGCTGGCCTGGATGATGGCGCTGCCGTATCCCTACCTGGGCGCCAGCTTGCAGAACCGCTTGTGGTCCAGCACGGCGCATGAGGCGTTGCGCTTCGAAAGCCAGGTGCCCATGTCCGCGTTGCTGCGCCTGAGCGCACGCAACTGGCTGTGGGTGGTGCTGACGCTGGGTTGGTATTACCCGGTGGCCGCCATGGCCGAGGCCCGGCTGAGGCTGCAGTCGGTGGTGGTGTGGGTGAGGCCCGATCTGCTGGGCCTGCCCGAGGAAGCTCTGGACCTCAATCAGCGGCCCTGACGGAGCCAAGCTTGTACGGCTGGCGTCAGCTTGGAGGCCAAGGCCACGGCGTTGCTGGCGTGGGTCACGCTGTCGGTACTCCAGACGTGCTCAATGCCAGCAGCGCGGATGACATCCAGGGCATCGGCGGCAAACAGTGCGTGGGTCACGGCCACATCCACAGAACATGCACCGGCCGCCTTCAACAGCTTGCTGGCTTCTACCAGGGTGCGGCCGGAGCTGGCCATGTCATCGAGCAGCACAACCTGCCGGCCTCTGACCGACACGCCGGCGGGTAGGGTGATGCGGACATCATGGTCGCCGTGCCGCACCTTGGAGCAAACGCCATGGTCGAAACCGCAGACGGCAGCAGCCGAGGCAATCCACTGGGCGGATTCGCCATCTGGGCCCATCAACATCGCTCCCGGTCGTTCCTTGGCGATGAGCTCGGCCAGCATGGGCGCACCGGACAAGCTGATGGCGTAGGAGCCAGGGAAAGCCTCCTCGAGCTTGCTGATGCGGTGCAAGTGGGGGTCGACCGTGATCAGCCCGTCCACCAACTCCGACAGGAAGCGGCCGATGATCTTCTGGCTGACGATCTCGCCCGGCTGAAAGGCGATGTCCTGACGCATGTAGGCGAGGTAGGGCGCCACCAGCAGGATCTTCTGGGCGCCCAGCTTGCGGGCTTCCTGGCTCACCAGTAGCAGTTCGACCAGCTTGTCGTTGGGCTTGTCCAGGCTGCGGTAGATGACCACTCGCCCGGGGAGTTGACCGTCAGCATTGACGGGCAGCTTCAGGCGCATCTCGGCGTCAGGAAAGCGATGGCGCTCGACACAGGCTGCCGGCAGGCCACAGGCGTCTGCCAAGCGCAGGGCAGGAGCCTGCTCTTCTTCAAAATACAGCAGCAAGGCAGACATCAGAACTCCACAATCTGACGGATTTCGGCACCCGCTTCGCCCAGGTAGTAGCCAGCGTTGCGCTCGCTGGCTTGGCGTGCGAATTCGAGATCGGAGGAATAGGCCGCATAGACGCGGTACAGCGGCTGACCTTCCTGCACCTTGTCGCCCAGTTTGCACAGGAGGTCTACACCCGCACCTTGGACCTTGGGTGCGCCTGCTAAGCGGGCCAGACGGGCCACTTGCTGGTTGTCGATGCCTGAGACGATACCGTCACGTTTGGCCAGAACCTCGAAGTGCAGCGGCGCCAGGGCCGGGTGATCCGGATCAAACGGCTTGTGTCCCTGCGCGTCGATGATGGCGCGCATCTTGGCCATGGCGCGGCCGGACTCCAGGATGTCGCGGGCGATGGCATAGCCGTCGCCACCGCGCACATCAGGGTCGAACTCGAGGATGCGACCGGCCAGTCGCAGCGATTTCTGGCGCAGGTCGTGCGGCGCGCGTGGGTCGTTGGCCAGCACCCACATCACATCACGGGCCTCCAGCACAGGGCCGATGCCGTTGCCAATAGGCTGGCGGCCGTCGGTGATCACCACGTCGATGGTCAGGCCCATGCGCTTGGCCACGAACTCGAAGAGCTTGCGCAGGCGTTGCGCATCCGGAATGGTACGCACCTTGGCGGTGGCGCCCACGGGGATGTCGAGCAACAGGTGGGTGGATCCGGCTGCCACCTTCTTGGACAGGATGGAGGCGACCATCTGACCGGGGGAGTCGATGGACAGGGGGCGCTCGACCGAGATCAGCACGTCGTCGGCAGGAGACAGGTCGGAGGTGCCACCCCAGGCCAGGCAGCCGCGGTGCTCGCGCACGATTTCGCTGAGGCGGTCGAAACTGGGCTCGACGTTGGCCAGCACCTCCATGGTGTCGGCCGTGCCAGCGGGCGAGGTGATCGCGCGGGACGAGGTTTTGGGGCACAGCATGCCGTGCGCGGCCACGATGGGCACGACCAGCATCGACGTGCGGTTGCCCGGAATGCCACCGATGCAATGCTTGTCGACCACAGGGTGGGCGTGCCAGTCGAGGCGACGGCCCATGGACGCCATGGCGTCGGTGAGGCTGTAAACCTCTTCACGATCGAGTTCGCCCTGGTTGCAGGCCACCACGAAGGCCGTCAACTCGATCTTGGAGTAACGGTGCTCGGTGATGTCACGCACGATGTCGTGGTAGTCCTCGTGGCTGAGGCGCTCGCCAGCGATCTTGCGGTGCAGGGCCGGGATGGAAGAGGGGGGCTCGGCCTGGTTGACGCGGGTGGGGTGGCCTTCGCTGAGGCCCAGTTGGGCAAAGGCGTCTTCGGACAGGCCCAGTTGATCTCGGTCGACGATGCAGGTGTCGTCCACCACGTTGAGCGTCGCCAGGATGCGGTGGCCGTTGGCCGTGATCTCGACCTTGGACAGGGCCTGAAAGCCTTCGGCCCGGTAGACCGCGCAGTCGCGGTGCATGTAGGCGACGTTTTCGCGGTAGGTGTCGATCGCCACCCGCTTGAGGCTCAACAGGGCCGGTGCCATTTCGGCAGGCTGAGCGGAGGACGAGACGGGTGGGGCGTTAACAGGAACTTCGTCAGGCGTCATGGGAGTCAGCGATGTCGTTTCTGACATCGTACTCCCATGAGGAACGGTGTTTCAGGCCGCGATCAGCTTGCAGGTGAAACCCTGGCCCGAGGCGATGACGTCCAGCAAGCGGTCAATGTTCGGGTGTTTGCCGGGGTTGGCGCGAGCGTCGTCGGTGTGCTCGGCGAAGATGACCAGGCCTTCCTCGGCGGCGGCCACGTTGATGCCGCCGTGCTTGGCCGCCAGGGCCGCGTACACAGCCAGTGAACCGGCCTTGCCAGGCTTGTTCTCGATGGTGGCGGCCACGTTGCCTGCGGCATCGATCAGTTCAAGGGCAGCCAGGTGGCTGATGGCGGGAAGTTGTTTGAGGTTGTCGGCAAAGGCCATGGAGTGCTCCAGCAAGGCGGCCACCCGGTGGTGGGCGACGCAAAACGGGCGCTATTGTGCCGCAGTCAGGGCCGTCGCCTGGGCTACGGGGGCTTGGGCCTCATCGGGGAGCCGGCAGTCGGACAGCGTGGCATCCTCGCCCGCCATCACCTGCCCCCAGTGCACGATGTCGAGCCGGCCATCGTGATGTTCGACAAGGGCGGTGAGGCTCTCCACCCAGTCGCCGTCGTTGCAATACAGGATGCCGTCAATCGGGCGGATCTCGGCATGGTGGATGTGACCGCACACCACGCCCTGGGCCCCCCGTTTGTGCGCCTCCCGGGCCAGGGCCTCCTCAAAATCTGCCACATAGCTGACCGCCCGTTTGACCTTGAGCTTGAGGTACTTGGACAGCGACCAGTATGGCAGGCCACGCCGCGCGCGCCACGAGTTCAGGTAGCGGTTCAGCTTGAGGGTGAATTCATAGAGCGAGTCGCCCAACAGCGCCAGCCAACGGGCGCACTGGATCACGCCGTCGTACAGGTCGCCATGGGTGACCCATAGCTTGCGACCATCGGCCGTGGTGTGCAGACACTCCTCGGCCAGCTCGACGCCACCGAAGGCGTGGTCGAGGTAGGTGCGGGCAAACTCGTCGTGGTTGCCGGGGATGTAGACCACTCGGGTGCCTTTGCGGGCCTTGCGCAGGATCTTCTGGATCACATCGTTGTGCGACTGCGGCCAGTACCAGGTACGGCGCAGTTGCCAGCCGTCGATGATGTCGCCTACGAGGTAGAGCGTGTCGCAGTCGACGCGGCGCAGGAAGTCGAGCAGGGCATGGGCCTGGCAGCCTGGGGTGCCCAGGTGGACGTCCGAGATCCACACCGACCTAACACGGTATCGCCTGTCGGGCAGCGGTTGCAATGAACTCGCAGGCGGAAAGCCCTTGGGCCCGGCACCCAGGCCGTTGGCGGTGAGTTCTCGCAGCAGAGGGGCGGTGATCCAGGCGCGCATGCGAGCCATGGTGTGCGCCCTCTGTGACAGCACCGCGACGCCTCGGTGACGGCGCAGTGACGTCGCTCCCTGGCCTCTTGGGCCAGGCACTCAAGCGCGATCAGGCTGTGGGACGGGCCTTGTAGAACTGCATGGGCGACTCGGGGATCTGGTTGAGCACCGACTTCTTGATCTTGCCGACCACGTGCATCTCACAAGGCTTGCAGTCAAAGCGCAGCGTGAGCTTTTCCTTGCCGTTGATCAGTTGCAGCGGCTCGGCACGCACCGTGCCCTGCACGCCTTGCACGCCCTTGGCCTGCTTGGGACACAGGCTCAGCGAGAAGCGCACGCAGTGCTTGGTGATCATCAGGCTGACCTCGCCGAGCTCTTCCTGGCTTTCGTAGGCGGCTTCGATCACCTTCACGCCGTGCTTGGCATAGAAGTCGCGGGCCTTGTGGTTGTAGACGTTGGCCAGGTAGCTCAGCGTGTCTTCCGGGTAGGCCACGGGGGGCTCGACGGGTGTGGCCGGTTGCGGACGCTGGTAGGCTGCGGCGCGGGCGGCTTCCAGTGACTCGATGGCGTCGCGGCGCAGGTGCTTGATCACGGAAGCGGGCACGAACCAGGGCTGGGCAGTGGTCAGGCTGATGTCGTGCACCGAGAAGATGGTGTTGCCCAGTTTGCCCAGGTTGTCGCGCAGGCTGGCTTCGGACTGAGCCGCGTCTTGCGGGGCCTGCTTGTCGCACGCCACCGTGGCGCTGCCCACGCAGCCGTCTTCGTCGGTCACGGTCAGCATCAAGCCGTCCGGGGTGTCGCCCAGGGCCAGCCAGGTGCCAATGCGGCGCTCGGCCGACTTCTTGGACATCTGGTTGTCCCAGGCGCGGTCGCGGTTGCGGTTGATGGCCACGCCGGGCTTGAGATCGGCCAAGGTGGCGATGCCTTCGTTGGGGAAGACGCGCCACAGACGGCCGGCCTTGCCCACGGGCTCGGCGGTGTTGACCTGCACGCCCACGATGTCCTTGGTCAGCGTCAGGTAGTTCAGGCCGTCGCCGTTGTGGATGCCGCCGGCTTCGCGCACGGCTTCGTCGTCAATGGCCACGTCAAACCATTTGTCGCCAACCTTGGCAACTTCGCCCACGGGCAGGCCCAGGTGCTTGGGGCTCTCGAAGGCGCCGATGTCTTCCTTGCGGCCAGTGACGAAGTAGTCGGTGCTGCCACGGTTGAAGTTACGCTCGGGGTCGGGCTGGAAGAAGAAGGTGTTCTCGCCCGACGAGGCGCGAGACAGTTCCGGGCGCGCTTCCAGGATCTCGTCGAGCAGCATGCGGTAGTGAGCGGTGATGTTCTTCACATAGCCCATGTCCTTGTAGCGACCTTCGATCTTGAAGGAGCTCACGCCCGCGTCGATCAGGGCCTCGAGGTTGGCGCTCTGATCGTTGTCCTTCATGGACAGCACGTGCTTCTCGAACGCCACGACCTGGCCGCTGTTGTCCGTCACGTTGTAGGGCAGGCGGCAGGCCTGCGAGCAGTCACCCCGGTTGGCACTGCGGCCGGTGTGGGCGTGGCTGATGAAGCACTGGCCGCTGTAGGCCACGCACAGGGCGCCATGAATGAAAAACTCGATGGCGCAGTGGGTGTTGACCGCGATCGTGCGGATCTGCTTGAGGTTCAGTTCGCGCGCCAGCACGATCTGGCTGAAGCCCACGTCCTGCAGGAACTTGGCTTTTTCGACGGTGCGGATGTCGGTCTGGGTGGAGGCGTGCAACTGGATCGGGGGCAGGTCGAGCTCCAGCAGGCCCATGTCCTGAACGATCAGGGCGTCCACGCCCGCGTCGTACAGCTCCCAGATCTGCTTGCGGGCGCCTTCCAGCTCGTCGTCGCGCAAGATGGTGTTCAGGGTGGCGAACACCTTGGCGTGGTAGCGATGGGCGTGCTGCACCAGGCGCGCAATGTCCTGCACCGAGTTGCTGGCATTGGCGCGCGCACCGAACGACGGCCCACCGATGTAGATGGCATCGGCGCCGTGGTTGACGGCCTCGATGCCGATGTCGGCAGTCTTGGCGGGCGCGAGCAATTCAAGGGGGTGGCGGGCGGCGAGGAGCATGGGTGGCGCGATCCAAAGAGCAAACCGCTGATACTATCGCCATGCGCCCCCAAAAAGCACATATCCCCATGCCAGCCCCCCCTCACAGTCGGGATTCCGGCGCACCTTCGGGCTCTGTGGCAGGCCGCTACGACCGGCTGGACGCCCTGCGCGGTTTTGCCCTGGTCTGGATGGCGCTGTTTCACTTCTGTTTCGACCTCAGCACCTACCGCCTGCTGGACGCCAACTTCTACCAGGACGCGCTCTGGACCACCCAGCGCACCCTGATCCTGTCGCTGTTCTTGCTCTGTGCGGGCGCTGGGCAGGCGGTGGCCACGGCGCAGGGCCAAAGCTGGGCGCGTTTCTGGCGCCGCTGGGCCCAGGTGCTGGGCTGTGCGCTCTTGGTGAGCTTGGGCAGCTGGTTCATGTTCCCGCGCAGCTACATCTCGTTTGGCGTGCTTCACGGCATGGCGGTGATGCTGATCGTGGCCCGCCTGAGCGCGCCGCTGAGGGGCTGGCTGTGGCCGCTGGGCTTGCTGGCGGTGTGCCTGCCGCAGTTCATCCAGCACCCATTTTTCGACACGCGCCTGACCAACTGGGTGGGTCTGGTCACCCACAAGCCCATCACCGAAGACTATGTGCCGGTGCTGCCCTGGCTGGGGGTGATGTGGTGGGGCATGGCTGCCACACAGTGGATCTTGTCACGCCGACCGGGGTGGATGGCGTCGCCCGCAGCGGCTTCGGGCGACAATATTGGTTTCGTGCTCGCGTGGCCGCGCATCAGGCAGGGTTTGAGCCTGCTGGGCCGCTGGAGCCTGACTTTTTACATGGTGCATCAGCCCGTGATGATTGGCGGTTTGCTGGCGTGGCTGACGCTGACAGGCCGTGCGTTCTGAGCGATGCGTGACCTGCTGAACATACCGCCGAACACGCCGCAGTGCACCCGCAAGCCTCTCAAGAGAAGACCGACATGGCCATGACCCAAGACGAACTGAAAACCCTGGTGGGCCGCGCGGCCCTGGACTACGTGAAGCCCGGCAGCATCGTGGGCGTGGGCACGGGTTCGACCGTGGACAAGTTCATCGACGCCCTGGGCGAGGCGTTGAAGGCCGACCCGAAGCGTGTGGCTGGTGCCGTCTCCAGCTCCGTGCGAAGCACGCAGCGCCTGGAAGCCCTGGGCATTCAGGTCTTGCCGGCCGAGTCCGTGACGTCCCTGGGCGTGTACGTGGACGGTGCGGACGAGATCGACCACGGTGGCCACATGATCAAGGGCGGCGGTGCGGCCCTGACCCGTGAAAAGATCGTGGCCGACCTGGCCGAGCAGTTCGTCTGCATCGCCGACGAGTCCAAGCTGGTCAACACCCTGGGCAAATTCCCGCTGCCGGTCGAGGTGATCCCGATGGCCGCCGCGCAGGTGATCCGTGCCTTTGCCAAGCTGGGCGGCACGGGCAAGGTGCGTGAAGGCGTGACCACCGACAACGGCAACGTCATCGTGGACGTGACCGGTTTGCAGATCACCGCCCCGGCGCAGTTCGAGTCCGACATCAACCAGATCCCCGGCGTGGTGACCGTGGGCGTGTTCGCCCGCAACAAGGCCAGCGTGTGCCTGCTGGGCACGGCGCAAGGCGTCAAGACGCTGACGTTCTGAAGCTTTGGATCAGGACTTCAGGTAAGTCAGCACGCCCTGAGCGGCGTGCCTTCCGGTCGCCATCGATGCCGTGAGCAGGTAGCCCCCGGTCGGGGCTTCCCAGTCCAGCATTTCACCGGCACAGAACACGCCCGGCGCGTTCTTCAGCATCAGCTGTTCTGTCATGCCTTCAAAGCGCACGCCGCCGGCCGTGCTGATGGCCTCGTCCATGGGGCGTGGCGCCTTCAGCGTGATGGGCAGCGCCTTGATGGCTTGTGCCAGTTGCGCGGCATCGGCCAGTTGTTCGGCGCTCAGAACCTCGTGCAAGAGCGCCATTTTCAGTCCTTGAATACCCAGACGGCTCTTCAGGTGTGTGGACAGGCTGCGCGGCCCTTTTGGGCGCGATGTTTCGGCAAACACCTGTTCGGCCGTGTGCGATGGCAGCAGATCCAGATGAATGGTGGCAGCGCCTTGCGCGTTGATCTGCTCACGTATGGCAGCCGAGAAAGCGTAGATCAGACTGCCTTCCACGCCGGTGTCGGTGAGCACGAACTCGCCTTGTTGGCGCCGGGTGTGACCATTCCGATCGGTGAACTGCAGGGCCACGGGCTTGATGGGCTGGCCTGCGAACTTCTGGCGCAGAAAATCACTCCATCCGCTCCGGCCCGCCCCGGTGGGCGCTACGTCAAAGCCACAGTTGGCGGCTTGCAACGGAGCCAGATCGACACCGCGTGCCTGCAGCCAGGGATACCAGGCGCCGTTGGAGCCCAGCCGTGACCAGCTGCCGCCCCCCAAGGCCAGCAAGGTGGCTTGCGGTGTGACGGCCACCTCACCTTCGGGGGTGTCGAAGCGCATGGCGCCTGCATCATTCCAGCCCAGCCAGCGGTGACGCATGTGAAAGCGCACGCCCGCTTCGCGCAGGCGGTGCAACCAGGCACGCAGCAAGGGAGCGGCCTTCATGTCGGTGGGGAAAACGCGGTTGGACGTGCCGACGAAGGTGTCGATGCCCAAGCCCTGAGCCCAGGCGCGCAGGTCCTCTGGCGTGAAGGCGTGGATCAAGGGCGCCAGCGCTGTCTCACGCTCGGCAAACCGGCTGATGAACCGCGGCATGGCCTCTGCATGGGTCAGGTTCAGCCCACCGCGTCCGGCCAGGAGAAATTTACGACCCACCGAGGGCATGCCGTCGTACAAATCGACAGCGATGCCATGTGCGGACAGGACTTCGGCGGCCATGAGGCCGGCTGGGCCGCCACCCACAATGGCAACGGACGGCTGGACGGAAGCGCCGCCAGCCTGAGAGTCAGAGGAATTCAAGGGTCAGAAACGGAAACCGGGAGGAGCATTGCCAGCAGGGTTGCCTGGCGCGGAATTGAACTGGGGTGGCTGCGCAGGCGCAGCCCCTTCGTCCGCCTTGGGGGCCGCAGTCGCTGGTGCCAGCGGCGTGGCGGCCGGATGGCGATAGGTCGGTGGCAGGGCCGATTGGCTGGGGTAGCCGGCGGCGTCCAGGTAAGAGGTCCATTCACCCTGTTCGTAGCCCGCGATTTGCTTGCTGCCAATCCGAATCACAGGGACCTGGTTGGTGCCTTCGCGGCTTTGCAGCGCACGAGCGTCGTCCGAGGTGTTCACCGTTTTCTCGGTGAATGGAACGCCTCGACCCTTGAGCAGGTTGCGGCCAGCGTCACAAGCAGCGCAGTTCGAGCTGGTGTACAGCGTGACCGGGTAACGCGACACCACATTGCGTAAAGCGAAAGGCAGTGCCGTATCACCGGTGGTGGCACCACCGACTGGCTTGACGGCCTGAGCCGGACGATCCACAGGTGGTCGATCGGTGTAGGTGACGCGGCCATCGGGGCCCACCACCTTGTACTGCGCGAAGGCTGGTGACGTGACGCCTGCCCAGACCAGACCACCGATCAATGCACTCACAACAATGCGGTTCATCTTTCACTCCCTCTCACCCCGTGGGGCGATCAACTCATGCCTTGATGACGCAGCAAGGCGTCGATGCTCGGCTCACGCCCCCGGAAAGCCTTGAAATTCTCCATGGCCGAGCGGCTGCCGCCAGCTTCCAGGATGGCTTCACGGTAGCGACGACCAATGTCGGCGTTCAGCACCCCGGACTCAGGCGTGGCGGCCTCCTCGAAAGCGGCATACGCATCTGCAGAGAGTACCTCAGCCCACTTGTAGCTGTAATAGCCCGCCGCGTAGCCGCCCGCAAAGATGTGCGAAAAGCTGTGCTGAAAGCGGTTGAACGCAGGCGGAATGTTGACGGCGACTTCTTGTCGCACTTCGTCCACCACCTTTTGCACGTTGGCTTCAGAACCAGGCTCGGCGTGCAGGCGCATGTCGAACAGCGAGAACTCGATCTGGCGCACGGTCTGCATGCCGCTTTGGAAGTTCTTGGCGGCCACCATCTTGTCGAACAGCTCGCGCGGCAGGTGCGCGCCGGTGTCGACATGACTGGTGAGTTGCTGAACCACGTCCCACTCCCAGCAGAAGTTCTCCATGAACTGGCTGGGCAGCTCGACCGCATCCCACTCGACGCCACTGATGCCCGACACCCCAATGTCGTTCACTTGCGTGAGCATGTGGTGCAGGCCATGGCCGAACTCGTGGAACAAGGTGGTGACGTCGTCGTGGGTCAGCAAGGCAGGTTTGTCGCCCACGCCCTTGGCGAAGTTGCAGACCAGATGGGCCACCGGCGTCTGGGTGCCCTGGGTGTCGGGGCGCGTCCAGCGGCCGCGCACATCATCCATCCAGGCGCCAGGGCGCTTGCCAGTACGGGCATACGGGTCCAGGTAGAACTGACCGACCAACTGGCCTTGACGCTCGATGCCGAAGAAACGCACCGATTCGTGCCACACAGGCGCCGTGTCGGGGAGGATCTGGACCTCGAACAGCTTCTCGATCAAGCCGAACAGGCCTTTCAGCACGGTGGGCTCGGTAAAGTACTGCTTGACCTCCTGATCGCTGAAGGCGTAACGGGCTTCCTTGAGCTTTTCGCTCACATAGGCCACATCCCAGGCCTGCAGATCAGGCAGACCGCATTCGGTACGTGCAAACTCACGCAACTCGGCCATGTCCTTCTCGGCGAAGGGGCGGGCGCGCTGGGCCAGGTCGCGCAGGAAGTGCATCACCTGCGCGGGGTTGTCGGCCATCTTGGGCACCAGCGACACCTCGGCGAAGTTGGCGTAGCCCAGCAGGCGGGCTTCCTCCTGGCGCAGCGCCAGGATGTCGGCCATCAATTGCGTGTTGTCACGCTCGGCTGGGCCAGATTCACTCGCACGGGTGGCGTAGGCGCGGTAAAGCGTTTCACGCAGGGTTCGGTTGCCAGCGTACTGCATGACCGGCAGGTAGCAGGGCATGTGCAGGGTCAGCTTGTGGCCTTCCTTGCCTTCGGCCTCGGCCGCGGCGCGGGTGGCGTTCAGCACGTCCTCCGGCACGCCGGCCAGTTCTTCGGTTGACGCGTAGTGACTGAACGCATCGGTGGCGTCCATCACGTGCTCGGAAAACGCTTGCGATTTGGCTGCTTGCTCTTCCTGGATGGCGGCAAAGCGGGCCTTGGCATCGCCTTGCAACTCGGCGCCGCCTAGCACGAAACCGCGCAGGGCCAGGTCAAGGGCGCGCTGGCGCGCGGGGCTCAGGCGGCGTTCCGGCTCCAGGCCCTTTTGCGCTTCATTGAGGGCCTTGTACTTGGCGTACAGACGCTCGTCTGCGCCGAGGCGGGTGTAGAACTCGGTGACGCGCGGCAGGTTCTCGTTGTAAGCGGCGCGGATCTCGGGCGTGTCGGCCACGCTGTTGAGGTGCCCCACAGCGCCCCAGGCGCGGCCCAGGCGTTCGGTGCTCACGTCCAGCAGCAGGGAGAGGGCGTCGTAGTCCGCCGGCACGTCTGGGCCAGTGACCTTGGCCAATGTCGCTTCGGCGTCGGCCAGCAGCAGGTCCAGGGCAGGTGTCACGTGTTCGGGCTTGATCTGATCGAACAGTGGCAGGCCGGAGGTGTCAAGCAGTGGATTGGTGCTCATGGAAGATGCGCCTTAGGGCAAGCAAAGTGTGGACGGTGCAACAGATGAGGCGTCAACCCGGAAATGCAAGGCGAGCGCTGAGCAGATACAGGTGAGTGCACCGGCTCTGGGCGGGCCGCAAACCGGTCAGGCTTGGCCGGCTGTGCGCTCTGCCGCTTCCATGGTGTTGACCAGCAGCATGGTAATGGTCATCGGGCCGACCCCACCCGGCACGGGGGTGATGTAGCCAGCGACTTCCTTGCAGCCGTTGAAATCCACGTCGCCGCACAGTTTGCCTTCGTCATCGCGGTTCATGCCCACGTCAATGACGACCGTGCCAGGCTTGATCATGTCGGCGGTCAGCACATTGCGCTTGCCCACAGCTGCGACCACGATGTCGGCCTGCCGGGTCATGGCGGCCAGATCGGCGGTGCCGCTGTGCGTGATGGTGACAGTGGCGTTGGCGGCCAGCAGCATCATGGCCATGGGCTTGCCGACGATGTTGGAGCGACCAATGACCACGGCGTGCTTGCCGCGCAGGTCCTTCATGCCGATGGATTCGAGCATCTTCATGCAGCCGTAGGGAGTACAAGCCTTGAAGCCGACTTCACCGACCATCAGCGCGCCAGCGCTGGCCACGTGGAAACCGTCCACGTCCTTCAAGGGCGAGATGGCTTCGATCACCTTGTGGTCGTCGATGTGCTTGGGCAGGGGCAACTGCACCAGGATGCCGTGGATGGACGGGTCATTGTTCAGGGCTTCAACGCGGGCCAGCAGTTCGGCCTCGGTCATCGTGGCATCGTACTTTTCCAGCACGGACTTGAAGCCTGCTTCTTCGCAGGCCTTGACCTTGTTGCGGACATACACCTGGCTGGCAGGGTTGTCGCCGACCAGGACCACGGCCAAACCGGGCTTCGTGCCCTTGGCGGTGAGGGCGGCGGCGCGCTGGGCGACTTCGCCACGCAGTTGTTTGGACAGGGCGTTGCCGTCGATGAGGGTTGCGGTCATGGGCTGCTCCGGTAGGTGTGCAAATGGGTCAATAGAAAAAGGCCGCCACAGGGTGTGGGCGGCCTTTCAGCGGGAGGCGGCGGTCAAGCCGGGCTCCGGAAGTGGGGCTTACTTGGCGTTGGCCGCGTTGGCCGGGGCGTTGGCACCCAGCGCGATCTTCAGCAGGTCGGCCACGGTGTTGGCGTTGAGCTTTTCCATCACGTTGGCGCGGTGGGCTTCCACGGTCTTGATGCTGATGCCCAGGTCGTCGGCGATCTGCTTGTTCAGACGGCCCGCCACGATGCGTTCGAGCACCTGCGCTTCGCGGGTGGTCAGGCGCGACAGCAGAGCTTCGCGGCTGGCGGCTTCTTGCGACTGCGAGAAGGCGGTGCGGGCCTCATCGAGCATGCGCTCGACCAGGGCAACCAGTGCGTCTTCCTTGAAGGGCTTCTCGATGAAATCCATCGCGCCCTTTTTCATGGTGTTCACGGCCATGGGCACGTCGCCGTGGCCGGTGATGAACACGATGGGCAGGGGCGACTTGCGCTCAAGCAGCTTGTCTTGCAGTTCCAGCCCGCTCATACCATCCATGCGGATGTCGGCGATCAGGCAGGCGACTTCACGGGGGTCGAAGCGTGCCAGGAAGGATTCTGCAGAGTCGAAACAGCGAACACGGTAGTCCTTGCCTTCCAGCAGCCATTGCAACGAGTCGCGCACGGCCTCGTCGTCATCAACCACATACACAGTGCCTTTTTTCGGGATCAAGCTCATGGTTATTCGGCAAGTAAATCGGTGGGAAAAGGAAGACCTGTGTCGGCCTCATCGCAGTTGTCGATCGGAAGGGTGAACGTGAAACGACACCCCATGACCATCTGTCCATTGTAGATGTTCTCGGCCTTGATCCGGCCGTGATGCGACTCGATGATCGATCGGCACAAGCTCAGGCCGATGCCCAGGCCCTCGGCCTTGGTGGAGTGGAAAGCCTCGAAGAGGCGGGCAAGCATGTCTTCACGCATGCCGGGCCCCCCGTCGGAGACGGTGAACTCGACCACATCGCCCTGGTCTTCGAAATAGCGTTGTTGCACCCGCAGATCAATGTGGCGGCGCGATTGGGGTGTTTGCGCCGAGTCGATGGCCTCGGCTGCGTTTTTCAGGAGGTTCAGCAGCACCTGCTCGATCAGGATGGGGTCGGCCATGATCGTGGGCAGGCGGTTGGCCACCGTCGAGTTGAGGGTGACGCGGCGACGTTTCATCTCGAACACGGCCAACTCCAGCACAGCGTCGGTGATGTCACGCACGCGGGAGGGTTGGCGCTGCGGCTCGCTGCGTTTCACGAACTGGCGGATGCGGTGGATGATCTGGCCGGCTCGCTGGGCTTGCCGCGATGTTTTCTCCAGCGCACCAACGAGTTGTTCGTTGTCGATGTTGCCAGCCTGCACCCGGCTGATCATGCCGCTGCAGTAGTTGGAAATGGCGGCCAGAGGCTGGTTCAGTTCATGCGCCACCGTGGAGGCCATTTCACCCATGGTGATGAGCCGGCTGGTGAACTGCGACTTCTCGGCCTGGCGTGCCGCAGCTTCTTCAGCCTGTTTGCGCGCAGTGATATCGGTGGCGATCAACATTTGAGCCAGGTTGCCGTCCGTCCACTGTACGTAGCGGGCACGCACGTCGAACCACTTTTGCACGTTGTCCATGTAGACCTCATGCGTGTCGCTGCCGGCATCGGTGAGCTTCTGGGTGGGCAGGCCGCCAAAGTGGTCGACGGACTCGTCGCCGTCGATGACCTCGTCGGGCATGACCTGACCGCCGGTGAGTTGCACGTGGGCCTCTGGGTTGCCGCCAAACCAGATGCGGTAGGAGCGGTTGGCAAACAGCATTTCACCACGCTGAACCGACATCACAGACACCGCCGCGTCCAGGCCTTCCAGCACCGTGGTGAAGCGCTCGTGCGCCGCTGTGAGCTGGTCACGCACCCGCTTGGCTTCGGTGATGTTGGTGACGGAGGTCATCCAGCCGGTCTGGTTGCCCTCGGCGTCGATCAGGGGGGAGACGTACATGCGCGCATCGAACTGGCTGCCGTCGCGTCGCTCCATGTTGAGTTCAACGCCCCCTGTGGGGCTTCGACCCAGCAATTCCTGCTGGAACATGCGGTGGAATTCGTCGATGCGGTCGCGTGGCCAGTACGGGTAGGGCGGGCGGGCGCCGATGAGTTCGTGCTCGGCAAAGCCTGTCATGGCACAGAAGGCCGGGTTGACGTAGGTGATGCGCCCCTCCAGATCGATGGTGCGCATGCCGGTGAGCATGGAGTTTTCCATGGCGCGCCGGAAGTTGGTTTCCTGCACCAGGGCCTTCTGGATTTCGGCGCGCCGACGCATGTGGCGCAGGGTGCCCACCAGTGTCCAGACGGTGAGCAAGGACAAGGCGACCACCATCCAGAACAAGGTGCTCCCCACCAGGCTGGAAGAGGTCTTGAACCCCATGCCGCGCAGCAGCAAACCGTTGCCGATGGGAGTGACGATGACGTCGTGAACAAAGCTGGGCTTGGCGGATCTGGATGTGACGGCACCCACCGAACTGGTGATCAGGTCACCGTCGGCTCGCACCAGGCTCATGGCATGACGTTGCAGGATCTCTTGCGGCACCTGGTGGCGCATGAGCGTTTCCAGGGAGTACTCGGCAATCAGCGCCCCCGCAAAGCCTTGCCGGTCCATCATGGGCAGATGCAGTTGAATCGCCTTGATGCCTGCGGTGTTGAGGAAGGGCTGGGAGTAGGTCGGCTGGTTGCGCTCACGCGCTTGCGCAAAGGCTTGGCGGGTCTCGGGCGCCTTGTGCAGAGGGGTGTAATGATCTGCCTGGTTTTCGAGGGGGTCGCGGTCAATGGGCTGTCCGGATTCAAGGGACAGGGTGAGCGTGGTGCGCACGGCCTTGACCTGTTCGTCGGCCTGCACCCAAGACAGGCTCAGCACCTCAGGACGAGGGCGCACAAAGTCGCTGGCCTGGAGCATGAACTGCTCGACGGAGATGGCCTTGAAATTGACGTCGCGTGCCAGGCGTTGCACATGCTCCTGGTTCTCGATGAGGCGTAGCCGCAACTGTTGTTGTACGACCTCGGTGTCGCGTTTGACCGACTCTTGTTCGCGCTCCAGTTCTTCGTTGCGCAGATACCAGAAGGCGGCAATGATCACCGCCAAAAAGAGCAGCACAGACACCAGAGGACCGAGTGTGGCGTAGCGGTCTTGCTGGCTGGGGCTTTGTTTGCGCCACCAGCGCCAGAAAAGGCGGTTGGGCGTGTCGGCCTGCGGTGCGCTGGGCGAGGGTGTCGGGACGTGATGAGGTGCCGGAAATGCCATGGTGCTGATTATCTGTCGGCGCGGACCGCCCAAAGGGATGGCACTTATCGCTTATATTTTCGGAAGTTTCGCAATGCCACCCTGTTGCGCAAACGATTCGTAGTGTCGGGGCTTTGCCGTTTACCCACGGACCAAAACCCTGGCGACCACCCTTAAATGAGTGGCTCGCCGCTATCAACAATTTGGAGACTTCACCCATGTCTGCTCAAGATCCCATGGCGTCCGCCCCTCAGGACCAGGATCCCCAAGAAACCCGAGAGTGGCTGGACGCTTTGTCCGCCGTCATCGACACCGAGGGCCGCGCCCGCGCCCACCAACTCCTTGAAAACGTGCTCGACCATGCCCGCCAGGCAGGGATCGACATGCCTTTCTCGGCCAACACGGCGTATGTCAACACCATTCCGGTGGAAGACGAAGCTCGCTGTCCCGGCAATATCGAGATTGAGGAGCGCTTGCGCTCTTACATGCGCTGGAACGCGATGGCGATGGTGGTCAAAGCCAACCGCCACAACCCGGAAGACGGCGGCGACCTGGGTGGCCACATCGGCTCTTTCGCGTCGCTGGCCAGCCTGTTTGGCGCCGGTTTCAACCATTTCTGGCACGCCGAAAATGAAAACCACGGCGGCGATTGCATTTATTTCCAGGGCCATGTGTCGCCTGGCGTGTACGCCCGCGCCTTCCTCGAAGGTCGTCTGACCGAGGAGCAGCTGCTCAATTTCCGCCAAGAGGTGGACGGCAAGGGTCTGTCGAGTTACCCGCACCCCAAGCTGATGCCCGAGTTCTGGCAGTTCCCGACGGTGTCGATGGGCCTGGGGCCCTTGATGGCGATCTACCAGGCGCGGTTCCTGAAGTACCTGCACGCTCGCGGCATCGCCGACACCAGCAATCGCAAGGTGTGGGTGTTCTGTGGTGATGGTGAGATGGACGAGCCCGAATCGCTGGGCGCCATCGGTCTGGCCGCACGCGAGGGGCTCGACAACCTGATCTTCGTGGTGAACTGCAACCTGCAGCGCCTGGACGGCCCGGTGCGTGGCAACGGCAAGATCGTGCAGGAACTGGAAAGCGAGTTTCGCGGCTCGGGCTGGAACGTGATCAAGCTGCTGTGGGGCAGTGACTGGGATGCGCTGCTGGCCAAGGACAAGGATGGCCTCATGCGCAAGATCATGATGGAGATCCCGGACGGTGACTACCAGGCCATGAAGGCCAACGACGGCGCCTTTGTCCGCAAGAACTTCTTCGAGCGTGATCCGCGTGTGGCAGCCCTGGTCGCCAACATGACCGATGAGCAGATCTTCTCGCTGCGCCGTGGGGGGCATGACCCGCAGAAGGTGTACGCCGCCTTCCACCGTGCGGTCAACCACAAGGGTCAACCCACCGTGTTGCTGGTCAAGACGGTCAAGGGCTATGGGATGGGCAAGGCCGGTGAAGGCAAGAACACCGTTCACCAGACCAAGAAGCTGACGGACGAGGACATCCGCCACTTCCGTGACCGCTTCAACCTGCCGATTCCCGACAGCGAGCTGCCGAAGATCCCGTTCTTCAAGCCTTCGGAAGATTCGCCGGAGATGAAGTACCTGCACGAGCGTCGCAAGGCACTGGGTGGCTACCTGCCGCACCGCCGTGTGAAGGCCGACGAGCAGTTCACGATTCCGCCTCTGGAGACCTTCAAGGCGGTGCTGGAGCCGACGGCCGAAGGCCGCGAGATTTCCACCACTCAGGCTTATGTGCGTTTCCTGACGCAGTTGCTGCGTGACCAGGCCCTGGGCCCCCGTGTGGTGCCCATCCTGGTGGACGAGGCCCGTACCTTCGGCATGGAAGGCCTGTTCCGTCAGGTCGGCATCTACAACCCCGCAGGTCAGCAATACACCCCGGTCGACAAGGACCAGGTGATGTACTACCGCGAGGACAAGGCCGGTCAGATCCTGCAGGAAGGCATCAACGAAGCCGGCGGCATGTCGAGCTGGATTGCGGCCGCGACGAGCTACAGCACGAGCAACCGGATCATGATCCCGTTTTACGTGTACTACTCGATGTTCGGCTTCCAGCGCATCGGTGACCTGGCCTGGGCGGCCGGTGACATGCAGGCGCGTGGCTTCCTGCTGGGCGGCACCTCGGGCCGGACCACGCTGAACGGCGAAGGTCTACAGCACGAAGACGGCCACAGCCACATCCTGGCGGGCACCATCCCGAACTGCGTGTCGTACGACCCGTCGTTCGCGCATGAAGTGGGCGTGATCCTGCACCACGGTCTGAAGCGCATGGTCGAGAACCAGGAGAACGTGTTCTTCTACCTGACGCTGCTCAACGAGAACTACGCGATGCCGGGCCTCAAGCAAGGCACGGAAGAGCAGATCCTCAAGGGCATGTACCTGCTGCAGGAAGGCGAAGCCGGCAAGACCTGCGTGAACCTGCTGGGTTCGGGTACGATCTTGCGCGAGTCGATCGCGGCCAAGGCGCTGCTGGAGTCCGACTGGGGCCTGTCGGCCAACGTGTGGAGCTGCCCGAGCTTCAACGAACTGGCCCGCGATGGCCAGGACGCCGAGCGCTACAACCTGCTGCACCCGCTGGAAACGCCCAAGGCATCGTTCGTCGCTCAGCAACTGCAGCCGTTCGACGGCCCGGTGGTGGCTTCGACCGACTACATGAAGGCCTACGCCGAGCAGATCCGTCCCTTCATTCCGAAGGGCCGCAACTACAAGGTGCTGGGCACGGACGGTTTCGGTCGCAGCGACTTCCGCAGCAAGCTGCGCGAGCACTTCGAAATCAATCGCCATTACATCGTGGTTGCCGCCCTCAAGGCGCTGGCCGACGATGGCAAGTTGCCGCTGGCCAAGGTGGCCGAGGCCATTCAGAAGTACGGGATCAAGGCCGACAAGGTCAACCCACTGTACGCCTGAGGCTCTCAGACACCGAACCGAGGCCCCAGCCCTGCGCCACCGATGTGCGCGGGCGGGGGCTGTCGAACCAACGTATGACGTCGTCCTGAATGGAGACACAAAATGGCATTGATTGAAGTGAAGGTCCCTGACATTGGGGACTTTGATGAAGTGGCAATCATCGAGGTGCTGGTGAAAGCTGGCGATACCGTGAAGGCCGAGCAGAGCTTGATCACGGTGGAGTCGGACAAGGCTTCGATGGAGATTCCGTCTTCCCACGCTGGCGTGGTGAAGGAGTTGAAGGTCGCCCTGGGCGACAAGGTGAGCGAAGGCTCGGTGGTGCTGGTGCTGGAGGCGGCCGAAGGCGCTGCTTCGGCTTCGGCTCCGGCAGCGGCGCCTGCTGCGGTGGCGGCACCGGCTGCGCCAGCCGTGGTTGCGTCGGCGCCTGTGGCCGCCGCGGTGGCTGCCCCGGTGGCAGCATCTGGCCCGATCGAGGTGGTGGTGCCAGAAATCGGCGACTTCGATGAAGTGGCCGTGATCGAGCTGCTGGTCAAGGTGGGCGACACCGTCAAGGCCGAGCAAAGCCTGATCACCGTGGAGTCGGACAAGGCATCGATGGAGATTCCGTCGTCGCACGCCGGCGTGGTCAAGAGCCTGCTGGTGAAGCTGGGTGACAAGGTGGCCAAGGGCACCCCGATCGTGGTGTTGGAAGGCGCTGCTGGCGCGGGGGCTGCGCCGGCTGCTGCGCCTGTGGCTGCTCCGGCAGCCAGCGCGCCTGTGGCGGCGGCACCTGCTGTCGTCGCAGCGCCCGCTGTGGCCGCTTCGGCCGTGGCGACCCTGCCGGCCCATCAGCCTGGCTCGCCGTCGGCCGCGCTGCCGCACGCATCCCCCAGCATCCGCAAGTTTGCGCGAGAGTTGGGTGTGCCGCTGGCCGAGGTCAAAGGCTCCGGGTTCAAGGGGCGCATCACCCAGTCTGACGTGCAGAACTTTGTTCGCAACGTGATGACGGGTGGTTTGCAGACCTCGGCCCAACAAGCCAAGGCCCCGGCTGCCGCGGCATCGGAAGGCGCTTTCCCCGGGCTGCTGCCTTGGCCGAAGGTAGACTTCGCCAAGTTTGGCCCGATCGAGCGCAAGGACCTGTCGCGCATCAAGAAGATCTCGGGCGCCAACCTGCACCGCAACTGGGTGGTGATCCCGCACGTCACGAACCACGACGACGCGGACATCACCGAGCTGGAAGCCTTCCGCGTTCAGTTGAACAAGGAAAACGAGAAGTCCGGCGTGAAGGTCACGATGCTGGCCTTCATGATCAAGGCGGCCGTGGCAGCTTTGAAGAAGTTCCCCGAGTTCAATGCCTCGCTGGATGGCGATCAGCTGGTGCTCAAGAACTACTTCCACATCGGCTTTGCGGCGGACACGCCCAATGGCCTGGTGGTGCCGGTGATCAAGGATGCCGACAAGAAGGGCATTTTCCAAATCAGCCAGGAAATGGCAGAGCTGGCCAAGAAGGCGCGCGACGGCAAGCTGGGTCCGGCCGACATGACCGGTGGTTGCTTCTCGATCTCGTCGCTGGGCGGCATCGGTGGCAAGTACTTCACCCCCATCATCAATGCGCCTGAAGTGGCCATCATGGGCGTGTGCAAGAGCACCATCGAGCCGAAGTGGGATGGCAAGGCCTTCCAGCCGCGCCTGATGTTGCCGCTGTCGCTGTCGTGGGACCACCGCGTCATCGACGGTGCGGCGGCTGCCCGCTTCAATGTGTACTTCGCGTCGCTGCTGGCGGACTTCCGCCGCATCGTGCTGTGATCGGGAGCGCGACATGGCATTGATTGACGTACAAGTTCCCGACATCGGTGACTTCAAGGACGTGGCCATCATCGAGGTGCTGGTCAAGCCCGGCGACACGGTGAAGGCCGAGCAAAGCCTCATCACGGTTGAGTCGGACAAGGCTTCGATGGAGATTCCTTCGTCGCACGCCGGTGTGGTGAAGGAGCTCAAGGTGGCTTTGGGTGACAAGATCAACCAGGGCACGGTGATCTTGACGCTGGAAAGCGCGGACGCAGGGGCCGCGGCCTCTGCAGCACCCACTGCAGCTCCGGTGATTGCTCCGACTTCGGCACCTGTGGTCGCGGCGGCACCTTCGGCGCCCGCAGTCGTGGCTCCGGCTCCGGCTGGCAGCTACACCGGCCCGGTGGACGTGGAATGCGATGTGGTCGTGCTGGGCGGTGGCCCGGGCGGCTACTCGGCCGCATTCCGTTCGGCCGACTTGGGCCTGAACACCGTGATCGTCGAGCGTTACGCCACCCTGGGTGGCGTGTGCCTGAACGTGGGTTGCATCCCCTCGAAGGCGCTGCTGCACGTGGCCGCCGTGATGGACGAGGTCCGCCACCTGGCCGATGCCGGCGTGGAGTTCGCCGAGCCCAGCGTGAACATCGACAAGCTGCGTGGCCACAAGGAAAAGGTCATCGGCAAGTTGACCGGCGGCCTGGCGTCCATGGCCAAGATGCGCAAGGTCACGACCGTGCGCGGCTATGGTGTCTTCCTCGATCCGTATCACCTGAAGGTCGAAGAGACCACGGGCACGGGCCAAGAGAAGACCGGCTCGGCCAAGGTGGTGCGTTTCAAGCGCGCCATCATCGCGGCCGGCTCGCAGGCGGTGCGTCTGCCGTTCTTCCCGCAAGACGAGCGCATCGTGGACTCAACCGGGGCGCTCGCGCTTCAGGGCGTGCCCAAGAAGATGCTGATCGTGGGCGGCGGCATCATCGGCCTGGAAATGGGCACGGTGTATTCCACGCTGGGCGCACGTCTGGACGTGGTCGAGATGATGGACGGCCTGATGCAGGGCGCTGACCGGGATCTGGTCAAGGTCTGGCAAAAGATGAACGCGCCGCGCTTCGACAACATCATGTTGAAGACCAAGACGGTGGGGGCCGAGGCCACGCCCGAAGGCATCAAGGTGAAGTTTGAGGCGGCCGACGGTACCCTGAGCGAGCAGACCTATGACCTGGTGCTGCAGGCGGTGGGGCGCACGCCCAACGGCAAGAAGATCGACGCGGACAAGGCCGGTGTGGCCGTGTCTGACCGTGGCTTCATTCCGGTGGACGTGCAGATGCGCACCAACGTGCCGCACATCTTCGCCATTGGCGACCTGGTGGGGCAGCCCATGCTGGCGCACAAGGCTGTGCACGAGGCGCATGTGGCCGCCGAAGTGGTGGCGGGTGAACTGCTGGGTGACGAGAAGCTGGCCAAGACCCAGTTCGATGCCCGCGTGATTCCGAGCGTGGCTTACTCCGATCCGGAAGTGGCGTGGGTGGGCTTGACCGAGGACCAGGCCAAGGCTCAGGGCATCAAGGTCAAGAAGGGGCTGTTCCCGTGGTCGGCATCGGGCCGTGCCATTGCGAACGGTCGCGACGAGGGCTTCACCAAGCTCTTGTTCGATGACAGTCCTGAGGCTCACGGCCATGGTCGCATCCTGGGTGGTGGCATCGTCGGCACGCATGCGGGCGACATGATCGGCGAGATCGCGCTCGCCATCGAGATGGGGGCCGACGAGGTCGACATCGGCAAGACCATTCACCCGCACCCAACGCTGGGTGAAAGCATCGGCCTGTGTGCCGAAGCGGCTCACGGCAGTTGCACCGACTTGCCGCCGGCACGCAAGCGCTGACCTTGAGGCGCTGAAGCTGGCGCGCCCGCGTGTCAGTGAAAGTCCCGGCTGTGGGTGCTCAGGCGCCCCAGCAGGGGCGTCAGGTCGCGCAGGCGATGCGCCACCAAGTGGCGTACCTCGCCTTCACGCTGCCATACCCCATAGACCGCCAGCAGCCGTGAGTGCACCAGCTCGCGTCGCTGGCGTTCTTTCAGGGCCGGCCACACGATCACGTTGACCGTGCCGGTTTCATCTTCCAGCGTCACGAAGACCACGCCCGAGGCGGTGCCCGGTTGTTGCCGCACGGTGACGATGCCGCAGGCGCGCGCCAGTCTCCCATTCGGAAAATCACGCAACTCGGCGGCACTGAGCAGGCGCTGGGCGCTCAACTGTGGACGCAGCAAGGCCAAGGGGTGCCGGCGCAGCGTCAGGCCTTGAGAGGCGTAGTCAAAGACGATTTCTTCGCCTTCGGGCGCCGCGGGCAGGGCCAAGGGCACTTCGGCCACCGGCGCTTCGCGCAACAGCGGCGGCGCACGGTGCAGGGCCGACGCCTCCCAGACTTGCTGGCGGCGGTGGCCGGAGAGGCTGATGAGCGCATCGCCAGCGGCCAGGGCGCGCAGGGTGCGCTGATCGAGGTCGGCGCGGCGGGCGAGGTCGTCCACGTCGGTGAAGGGGGACTGTTGGCGTGCGGCCACGATGCGTTGCGCCACGTCGGGGGACAGCCCGGCGAGCAAGCGCAAGCCGAGTCGAACCGCCGGCTCACTGGGCGGAGTACCCGGCTCCAGGCTGCAATCCCAGGTCGAACACATCACGTCAGGTGGGCGCACTTCCACGCCATGTCGGAGCGCGTCCTGCACCAACTGGCTGGGGGAGTAAAAGCCCAGCGGTTGCGCGTTCAGCAGGCCCGCCAGGAAGGCCGCCGGTTCATGGCATTTGATCCAGGCGCTGGCGTACACCAGCAAGGCAAAGCTTGCCGCGTGGGATTCGGGGAAGCCGTAGGAGCCAAAGCCTTCGATCTGCTGGCAGATCTGCTCGGCAAATTCGGGGCTGTACTGGTTGGCGCGCATGCCGGCCTTGATGCGCTCCTTGAATTTGTGCACATCGCCCTTGCGTCGCCACGCGGCCATCGACCGGCGCAGATCATCGGCCTCACCTGCGGTGAACCCCGCCGCGATCATCGCGATCTGCATGACCTGTTCCTGAAAAATCGGCACACCCAGGGTGCGCTTCAAGGCCGCCTGCAGGCCACGGGGGTAGTCGACCGGCTCCAGTCCCTGGCGGCGGCGCAGATAGGGGTGGACCATCCCGCCCTGGATCGGCCCCGGTCGCACCAGGGCCACTTCCACCACCAGATCGTAAAACTGGCGGGGCTTCAGACGCGGCAGCATGCTCATCTGCGCCCGGCTTTCAATCTGGAAGACGCCGATGGTGTCGGCCCGGCACATCATCTCGTAGCACGCGGGGTCTTCACGAGGGATGTCGGGCAGGTCAAAGCGCTGGCCCCGCCATTGGCCGATGAAGTCCATCGCCTTGCGCAAGGCCGTGAGCATGCCCAGCGCCAGCACGTCCACCTTGAGCAGGCCCAGCGCGTCCAGGTCGTCTTTGTCCCACTGGATGACGCTGCGGTCGGGCATGTTCGCGTTCTCGATGGGCACCATGCGACACAGCGCCCCACGCGAGAGCACAAAGCCGCCGGTGTGCTGGCTCAGATGGCGCGGAAAGCCCACCAGCGTGCGCGTGAGCTCCAGCCACTGCTGAACGCGGCGCGTGCTGGGGTCCAGGCCGACTTCTTGCAGGCGTTCGGCCAAGGCGGCGTGGCTGTCCCACCATTGCAGGTTGCCGCTGGCACGCTCGATCTCGTCCGGACTGAAGCCGAGGGCCTTGCCCACATCGCGCAAGGCGCTGCGGGTGCGGTAGGTGATGACGGTGGCCGTGAGCGCGGCCCGGTCGCGTCCGTAGCGGCTGTACAGATACTGGATGACCTCTTCACGGCGCTCGTGCTCGAAGTCCACGTCGATGTCAGGCGGCTCGTTGCGCTCGCGTGAGATGAAGCGCTCGAACAGCAAGGTGCTCTGCTCGGGGTCGACTTCGGTGATGCCCAGGGCATAGCAGACCACCGAATTGGCCGCGCTGCCTCGACCCTGGCAGAGGATGTGGCGCGAGCGCGCAAAGCACACGATGTCGTACACCGTCAGGAAGTACTTTTCATAGCCGAGCTCGGCGATCAGAGTGAGTTCGGCCTCCAGTTGGGCGCGCACCCGAGGCGGCACGCCCTGCGGATAGCGTCGGTTCAAGCCAGCCTCACTGCTTTGCCGCAGGTAGCTGCCGGGTGTTGCCCCCTCGGGCACGACTTCGTCTGGGTATTCGTAGCGCAGCTCGTCCAGGCTGAACGCGCAACGTGCCGCCACATCCTGCGTTGCTTGCAACAGGTCGGCGGGATAACGCTGGGCCAGTCGCAGTCGGCTGCGCAGATGGCGTTCGGCGTGGCGCTCCAGTTGCAGGCCGCAGTCGCTAAGCGGACGCCGCAGGCGGGTAGCGGTGAGCACATCCTGCAAGGGCTTGCGAGAGCGCAGGTGCATGTGCACGTCGCCCGTGGCCACCAGGGGCACCTGCTCGGTCTCGCCAATCTGGCGCAAGGTGCGCAGCCACACGGCATCGTCCAGATGGTGGTGCAGAGCCACGCCCAGCCAGCATCGGTCGGCAAAATGGCGGCGCAGCCAACGAGCCTGCTCGGCCACGACCTCGGGGGCGCTGTGTCGCTGCGGGATCAGCAGCACCAGACAGTCGCCCCAGGCCGAAGGCCGGATGTCTTCGCGGGTCAAAGGGGCGAGTCCTTTGCCTTGGCCAGTGCGACGCAGCCGGGTGATGAACTCGCACAGGAGGCCGTAGCCAATGCGGTGACAGGCCAGCACCACCAGCTTGAAAGGCGTCGCGTCTGCCACCTCGAACTCGCTGCCCAGCAGCAACTGGAAGGTGTCGGCGCCGGGCACACCGGCCTCCCGAGCCTTGCGCAAAGCCAGGTGCGCACGCACCACGCCGGCCAGACTGGCCTCGTCGGTCAAGGCCAGACCTCGGTAGCCCAGTGCCAGGGCGCGCTCGATCAGTTCTTCCGGGTGCGAGCCACCGCGCAAAAAGGAGTAGTTCGAGACCGCATGCAACTCGACGTAGTCGGGCAGGGGTGTCGCGCGAATGAGCGCGCGGTTCATGGCGGGCTTCATCCCACGTCAGGCAAACAGTCCATGCAGAAACCAGGCTGGGGCAGATGTGTTGCCGGTGTGTCGGGCACGGAACACCCACAGTAGTCCGGCACCTGGGCTGCTGGCCAGGTAATAGTCGCGTGCGCAGGCACTGTCTGGTGAGGCAGTATCCCACCAGCCGGCTTCGACCCGGTGTGGGCCGGCCAGCCAGTGCAGTCGCCCTTGGTAGTGCGGGTGCTCGCGCAGCCCCTGGGCATCGGCGACCATGGTCAAGGGCATTGGGGCCTCCAGCACCCAACTGGGCTGAGGCCAGGGGGGCAGGGCTGGGTGCTGGGCGACGGATGGGGCCTGTGCGCCCGGTGAGGTCGGCAAGGCCGCTTGCCAACGCTGGGCATGTTCCAGCCTGTGGTCGGCGTAGAGTTGCCCAGTCTGCACCCGTTCTGCTCCCAGGCGGGCGCCCAGGCGATCGAGCAGCGTCCACAGGGCTTCGCGCTGGGCCCGCTGCGCGGTGGGCGTGAGCAGGCTGCCGGGCTGGGCGGTGAGCTGTTCGCCACCCTGTTCCGGGAACAGGCTGTGGCTGTGCGCCACCAGCGGGGCGATCTGTTCGGCCCTTAGGCTGAGCTCTTCCACCGGCGCCTCCAGCGTCACATGATGCAGGTGCTCGCTCAACAATGCCGCGAGGCGCTCCACGTCGCGCGATGGACTGGACAAGCGCACAGTGTGTTGCCCTGAATGGGCTTGATGGCGTCGTAGACCGTGGTGCCAGCGCAGGGTGAACGACTCGACCCCCGCGTGCTGACCGGCCAGCCAGGCACACAGCCGATGCAGCAACACGCGGGCGCCATGCAGCAGCGCCATCGCTGACTCCACCCGGCCGGGCAACTCCAGCCGCTCATCGAACACCTCGGGCAGCGTCAACCAGGACAAGGGCAGGGGGCTGAGCCCGTAAGCCTGGTCCAGTGCCCGCAGCGTGGCCGCATCGAAACGCCGGCTGACCCCGCCACGGGGCAGGGCCCGGACATCGCCCAGCGTGCGACACCCCAGACGTGCCAGGGTGCCGGCGTGGGGGCGCAGCGCGCTCAGGGTGCTGAAGGGCAAGGCGTCCAGCGCCTGCGTCGACGCGTCAGGGGTAGCGTCCTTCGCAGCCACAGGGCCCGCGTTCAGGCGATGCCGTGCCAGGCACAGAGCCGCCAAAGCATGGGGTGCAAACGCCCAAGCCGCAGCCCCTTGTCTTTGTGCCCCGTCGCTCAAACGGGCGCGCAAGGCCTGCGCACCGCCAAACAAACGCTCGGATGCGCGGTATTCCAGCACCACCGCCTCTTCCAGTTGCGCCACACGCGGGGTGAACTGCAAGGCCCACCAACCGAGATGCTGCGCGTCCAGCATGGGGGATGGTGGTGAGGCACCGTCCTCCACGTCATGCCGAGAGGCCGGCAACAAGGCCATCCAGTTCTGCATGAGACCTCTGTGTCAACGTGGACGCCTCCCCGCGCCGGTGGGCTTGGGCGGCAAGGGCTGTGGGTAGGTCTGCCGCCAGGGGCTGCACCGAGGGGATGGCCCCTGTTGGCACAGACCACAGTTCAGCCAAGCCGCGAGGCCAATGCGACAACACAACCGGCTCCGCCAGCAAGGGCCCCCGGCGTTTGATCACATGCACCTCCAGCGGATGAGGGCAGGGCCCCAAGGCCAGATGCAGGCGCAAGGGCGCAGCCGACGACTCCTGGGCCGCACGCACCGGGCGGAAGGCAAAAAACAAACCGGGATGCTGAGCCGCACAAGCCTGCAAGCGCCGGATCTGCTCGGGCCTGGCCTGCGGCAACCAACTCAGCACCGCCGTCACACACTGCGCCTTCAAAGCCTGCTCGGTGGCCCACAAACGCTCCGCAGGGGCATCGGCGTCGATGCGAATCACCCGCTCAGGCTGGATGCCCTCACGCGCCAAACCTGGCAGATAAGGCAAACGTGGCGCTCCGATCAACAACACCGATCCGCCTTGCGCCACCAGGCGTGCCAGGGCTGGGGTCAGCAGGCGCCACTCTCCCAGGCAAGTTTGGGCTTGCAGGATCTCGGTCAGGCTGTGACAAGGCCAGCCCCCGCCTGGCAATACTGCATCCAGGGCCGCATGCCCACTGCTCAGTACCGACGCCTGATGGTGCCCCATGACTTCGCCACGCCACACCAGCGCAGCCAGATGCGGCGGCAGTACCGCAGGCGTGAGGGCGCTGCGGTCGGCGTGGACAAGATGTTTCAGGGTGGACATTGCAAAATACTGTATGAATGTACAGTATATTAGCGCTCAATCCAGCCCACGTCCAGAGACCGAAGGTCACAAACGGAAACGGCAGCCTGAATCGCTGCCGTTCTTCAAAAATACACTCCCGCAGGTCAGATCGCTGGTTTGCCCGACTCCAAAGCCACTGACTTGAGCATGTCCAGCGTCACCACCTCCAGCGCACGCTCATGCGTCGCCTCCAGCGACACCGGTGGCGCCACACCCGCTTCCCAGGCCTCACGCCAGCGCAGTGCGCACAGACACCAGCGGTCACCCGGCTTCAAGCCCGGGAAGCGCCATTCCGGTCGTGGGGTGACCAAATCATTGCCTCGGCTGCGCGAAAAGTCCAGAAACGCCTGGGTCATGCGGGCACACACCACATGCAGGCCCGCGTCGTCTTCACGCGTGCGGCAGCAGCCATCCCGAAAGTAGCCCGTCACCGGGTCATACGAACAGGCCCGCAACGGCCCGCCCAGCACATTGCGACCCGCAGTCAACTCCACGCTCATTCACTTCTCCTGCATATCCAGGCCAACTCAGGCCTGGCCGGGCTTCTTCAGCAAAGTCATGGCGGTGCCAATCAGGGCGGACACCTCGCTCATGTTGCCCGGGACGATCATCGTGTTGTTCTTCTGTGCCAACTGGCCATAGGCCTCCACAGCCTTTTCGGCCACCTTCAGATTCACGGCTTCCTGGCCACCGGGTTGGCGGATGGCTGCGGCAATCTTGGCAATGGCGTCAGCGGTTGCATCGGCCACCGCGGTGATGGCGGCGGCTTCACCCTGTGCCTTGTTGATCTCTGCCTGCTTTTCACCCTCGGAGCGGGCGATGTAGGCCTCGCGCTCGCCGGTGGCGATGTTGATCTGCTCCTGACGACGGCCTTCCGATGCGGCAATCAGCGCGCGCTTCTCACGCTCGGCCGTGATCTGCGCTTGCATGGAGCGCAGGATTTCTGCTGGCGGCGTCAGATCCTTGATTTCGTAACGCAGCACTTTCACGCCCCAGTTCAGCGCGGCTTCGTCCAGCGCATTCACCACGGCCGCGTTGATCATGTCCCGCTCTTCAAACGTCTTGTCCAACTCCATCTTGCCCACCACCGAGCGCAGCGTCGTCTGCGCCAATTGGGTGATGGCCACAATGTAGTTCGACGAGCCATAACTGGCCCGCATCGCATCGGTCACCTGGAAATACAGGATGCCGTCCACCTGCAACTGCGTGTTGTCCTTGGTGATACAGACCTGGCTGGGCACATCCAGCGGCACTTCCTTGAGCGAATGCTTGTAAGCCACCCGGTCAATGAAAGGCAGGACCACATTCAGCCCGGCGGTCAGCGTGCCGTGGTACTTGCCCAGACGCTCCAGCACCCAGGCGCTTTGCTGTGGCACGACCTTGACGGACTGCACCACAAAAACCACGGCGATGATGAGAAAGAGGATGGCGATTTCCATGGTGATCAGACCTTTTCCAGAAGAAGGAGGTTGCCTTGCAAGGCACAGATGCGATACGAGCCCGGCTCGGGTTGAGCCAAGTCAGCAGATTGCTGCAAGCGCGCCCGCCAAGGTGCGCCACGGTAAGTCACATGCGTCGTGCCATCGGGCTCCCAAGCATGGACCTGAACCACCTGGCCCAGGTCCAGTTCAAGATCCGGTGCAGCCTGCGCACCCAAAGGCTGAGCGCCTTGGCGCTGCTGACGCTGCCGCTTCCAGAAGTACCAGCCTCCTGCCGTCAAAGCCGCCACCACGGCGGCGGCAGTCAACTGAACCTCGGTCTGGAGGCCTGCATGCGCGGCCAACGCACCCGCCACGGCCCCCAGCGCAATCATCAGCAGGTAAAACGTGCCAGTCGCCAGTTCGGCCACCACCAGCACGCCTGCCATCAGCCACCATTGCGTACTTTCGTCCACAAATCACTCCTTCATTTCTTGTTCTGTCCTCGGCATTGAGGCAGAGGCCGAGCAAATTCATCATATCGCGCGCACAAGGTGGGCAGATGACATGCAAGGCGCCTACACTTCGCATTTTTCAGTAATTCTTGTTGGTGGGTGGCCCATGCTGCGATTTCACTTCCCCATCGTCATCATTGACGAGGACTTCCGCTCCGAAAACACCTCGGGCCTGGGCATCCGCGCGTTGGCCGACGCCATCACGAAAGAGGGATTTGAAGTCCTGGGCGTGACCGGCTACGGTGACCTGTCCCAGTTCGCTCAGCAGCAAAGCCGCGCCAGCGCCTTCATCCTGTCCATCGACGATGAAGAGTTCACCCAAGGTCCCGACCTGGACCCGGCCGTTCTGAACCTGCGCAAGTTCATTGAAGAAATCCGCTTCAAGAACAACGACATCCCCATCTATCTGTATGGCGAGACGCGCACATCCGAGCACATCCCCAACGACATCCTGCGCGAACTGCACGGCTTCATCCACATGTTCGAGGACACGCCCGAGTTCGTGGCGCGTCACATCATCCGTGAAGCCAAGAGCTACCTCGACGGCCTGGCCCCCCCGTTCTTCAAGGCGCTGATGGACTACGCCCAGGACGGGTCGTACTCCTGGCACTGCCCCGGCCACTCCGGCGGCGTTGCCTTCCTGAAGAGCCCCGTGGGCCAGATGTTCCACCAGTTCTACGGTGAGAACATGCTGCGCGCCGACGTCTGTAACGCCGTGGAAGAACTCGGCCAGCTGCTCGACCACACCGGCCCGGTCTACGAGTCCGAGAAGAACGCCGCGCGCATTTTCAACGCCGACCACTGCTTCTTCGTCACCAACGGCACGTCCACCTCCAACAAGATGGTGTGGCACCACACTGTGGCCCCCGACGACATCGTCATCGTGGACCGCAACTGCCACAAGTCCATCCTGCACAGCATCATCATGACCGGGGCCATCCCCGTCTTCATGACGCCCACGCGCAACCACTTCGGCATCATCGGCCCGATCCCCAAGAGCGAGTTCGAGCCAGCGGCCATCCGCAAGAAGATCGCCAACAACCCGCTGCTCAAGGGTGTCGATCCTAAGACCGCCAAGCCGCGCATCATGACGCTGACCCAGAGCACCTACGACGGCGTGCTCTACAACACCGAAACCATCAAGGGCATGCTCGACGGCTGGGTGGACACCCTGCATTTCGACGAAGCCTGGCTGCCCCACGCGGCCTTCCACAAGTTCTATGGCGCCTACCACGCCATGGGCAAGAACCGCGCGCGTCCCAAAGAGGCCGTGGTGTACGCCACCCAGTCCATCCACAAACTGCTGGCCGGCATCAGTCAGGCCTCGCAGGTGCTGGTGCAGGACTCGCAGCAGATCAAGCTCGACCGCAACCTCTTCAACGAGGCCTACCTGATGCACACCTCCACCTCGCCGCAGTACGCCATCATCGCCTCGTGCGATGTGGCCGCGGCCATGATGGATCGCCCCGGTGGCACCGCCCTGGTGGAAGAAAGCATCAAGGAAGCACTGGACTTCCGCCGCGCCATGCGCAAGGTCGACAAGGAATACGGCAAGGACTGGTGGTTCAAGGTCTGGGGTCCGGACAAGATCGCTGCCGACGACATCGGCAAGCCGTCTGACTGGGTGCTCAAGGCCAACGAGAAGTGGCACGGCTTCGGCAACCTGGCCGAAGGCTTCAACATGCTCGATCCCATCAAGTCGACCATCATCACCCCGGGCCTGGACGTCTCGGGTAAGTTCGCCAAGACCGGTATTCCGGCGTCCATCGTCACCAAGTTCCTGGCTGAGCACGGCGTGGTCGTCGAAAAGACGGGCCTCTACAGCTTCTTCATCATGTTCACCATCGGCATCACCAAGGGCCGCTGGAACACCATGCTGACTGCGCTGCAGCAGTTCAAGGACGACTACGACAAGAACCAGCCCCTGTGGCGCGTCGTGCCGGACTTCTGCAAGAAGTACCCGCGCTACGAGCGCATGGGTCTGCGTGACCTCTGCCAGAGCGTGCACGAAGCCTATGCCCGCGGCGACATCGCCCGTCTGACCACCGACGTGTACCTGTCGGGCCTGGAGCCGGCCATGAAGCCGTCGGACGCCTACGCCTGCATCGCCCGTCGCCAGACCGAGCGCGTGGACATCGACCAGCTGGAAGGTCGCATCACCACCGCGCTGCTGACCCCGTATCCTCCGGGCATCCCGCTGTTGATCCCGGGCGAGCGCTTCAACAAGAAGATCGTGGACTTCCTGAAGTTCGCCCGCGACTTCAATGACGCTTTCCCCGGCTTTGCCACCGATGTGCACGGCCTCGTCGCCGAAGACCTGCCGGGCGGCGGCAAGCGCTACTACGTGGACTGCGTCAAAAGCGAAACCTGATCAGGCTCGCAATTTGAGACCACCGGCTTCACGGCCGGTGCCAGCGCCCAATTGCACCTGAGTGCTGTGGCGGCAAAACTTGCTGCGCATGTCTTGCAGCATGCCGCCCATGCCAGCCGCATCGGCGATGTCGCCACGGTGGCGGTTCAAGAGCATGTCAGCCAAATCCAGCAACTTGGCATTGCTGGTTTGCGAGCCATGCACCACCAGCGCCTTGAGGGCTGCAGTCGGGTTGCCCATACGCACATGCCCCAGCGCTTTCTCGGCCATTTCCAACACCGTCTTGTAGGCCTGCTCCACGATGTCTTTGTAGGGGGCATGCTGTTGCACGGTCATGGCCAGCATGTCGGTCGAAGCCTTGGATGTGCAGAACCGCATCGCCACCTTCTGCACCCAGTCATCGGCCTCGGGCAGTTGCAGTTCGTTCGTGCGCAGTCGAACCAGCAAGCTCAACAAGTTGCCGGCCGCTTCAAAATCAAAATCAGGCTGTTGCGCGTCCAGCACCATGGCTTTGACGATGCGCACCACATCGCTGACCTGCCGCTGTAGCATCAGCCCCAGCACATTGATCAGGCCATGCATGCGCTTGAGTCGGACGCTGTTGGGAATTTTTTCGTAGGCATGTGCCACATTGTCCAGGCAACGCTGAACCCCTTTGTAATCCTTCTCGTCGAATCGGATCTGGGCGAGCATGACCAAGGTCTGATAGTCATACATCTTGGATGACACGCCCAGGCTGGTGGCACGCTCCAAGGCGCGCTGCGCTTCGCTGTTGTCGCCAAGGTAGAAGGCCAGCATGCCCACCTTCTGAAGTCGCGCGATGGACGCGGGAGTCGCCTCGGCGGCCTTCTTGTAAGTCTCCAGCGCTTCTTTGAATTCACCCGCTTGCAACTGAGCTCGGCCCATCACGTCATAGGCATCTGTGAAGGTCGGATGCTCGGCGATCAGACTTTCCAACGTGCGCCGCGCGGGCTGAGGTTGTCCGCCATCCAGTTGCGCGCGGGCAATGCCCAGGCGTGCCCACGGCAAGGCTTTGGTGGCATCAATGGCGTGGAAAAGAGCCTTGGCTTCGTCAAACCGGTTCAGTCGCAGCAGCAACTCTCCCCCGATGCGGGCGGCATACACCCAGTACTCACCGCGGTCGGCAAAGCGATCCAGGCACAACTCAGCCGCTTTCTCGAATTCCTCCGCTTCCAGCGCTGCGAAAATCGGACCCAGTACCACCTTGCGATGTCGGGCCAGGTGCAGGCGTTGAGCCAGTGCGTTCGCAGTGTGGGGCTTCAGCAGATAGCAATCCAGTGCGGATTCGGCTGCCTCTGCCACCTTCACATAGGAAGCCTCGCTGGTCACCATCACAAAAACGGTGGAGTAAGGCAACAACTGGGCCCGTCGCAGGTCGTCCAGCAAGTCCGCGCCGGTCATCCCGCAATCGTCAAAGTGGTAGTCACACAGCACCACATCGAATGAGCGGGTTTCCAGTGCACGTCGCGCTTCCACCACCTTGGAAGCTTGGATGATGCCGGTCAGCCCCAGATCGGCCAGCATGCTTCGCAAGATGCTGCGAGAGGTCTGATTCGTGTCGATGATCAGGGCTTTGCAACTTCTCAGGTCACTGTCAGGTGCCTGAAGTTCGGTAGGCTTGGTCAGGAAGGGCCGCATACGTCAATGGTATGCGATGCACGTGCAATGAAAAAGGCACCCGAGGGTGCCTTCGTGTGTCCGCTTTCGCGAATCTGTATCATTTGAAGATGTTCTTCACGCGATCCGTCCAACTCTTGGACGTGGGCGAGTGCTTCTCGCCGCCTTTGCGGAAGGACTCGTCCAACTCCTTGAGCAGCTTGCGCTGGTGCTCGGTGAGCTTGACGGGCGTTTCCACCACGATGTGGCAGTACAGATCACCGGGGTAGCTGGAGCGGATGCCCTTGATGCCCTTGCCGCGCAGACGGAAAGTCTTGCCGTGTTGGGTGCCTTCGGGAATGTCGATCTCGGCCTTGCCGCCCAGCGTTGGCACTTCGATGCTGCCACCCAGCGCCGCCGTGGTCAGCGGCACCGGCACATTGCAGTGCAGGTCGTCGCCGTCGCGCTCGAAGATGTCGTGCTGCTTGATGCGGATCTCGATGTACAGGTCGCCAGGAGGGCCGCCATTGGTGCCCGGCTCGCCATTGCCCGCCGAGCGAATGCGCATGCCCTCGTTGATGCCGGCCGGGATCTTGACTTCCAGCGTCTTGGTCTTCTTGACCTTGCCTTGGCCGTGGCACGAGGTGCAGGGCTCGGGAATGATCTTGCCGGTGCCTTGGCAGTGCGGGCAGCTTTGCTGCACGCTGAAGAAACCCTGGCGCATGTGGACCGTGCCCGAGCCGTTACAGGTCGGGCAGGTTTTGGCGCTGGTGCCAGGCTTGGCGCCGCTGCCGTGGCACACATCGCACTCGTCCCATGAGGGGATGCGGATCTGCGTGTCCTTGCCGGCGGCCGCTTCTTCGAGCGTGATCTCCATGGCGTACGACAGGTCGCTGCCGCGGTAGACCTGTGGTCCACCGCCACGGCGCCCACCGCCCTGGCCGAAGATGTCGCCAAAGATATCGCCAAAGGCGTCAGCGAAACCGCCGCCACCAAAGCCACCGCCTGCGCCGCCACCCATGTTCGGGTCCACGCCGGCGTGGCCGTATTGATCGTAGGCCGCGCGCTTCTTGGGGTCGGAGAGCATCTCGTAAGCCTCTTTGGCTTCCTTGAACTTCTCTTCGGCTTCCTTGGCCTTGTCACCCTGGTTGCGGTCAGGGTGGTACTTCATGGCCAGCTTGCGGTAGGCCTTCTTGATGTCATCGTCGGATGCGCCTTTGGCGACACCGAGGATTTCGTAAAAATCGCGTTTTGCCATGATCTTGTCGGACTGAGCGAAGGGCTTCGCGGATCGGGGCTAGATCCGACAAAGGCACAGGGCCTGAGCGCGGGGCTCACGCAACCTGTGCCTTGTCGGCGAGAAGTCAGACTGGATCAGTCCTTCTTGACTTCCTTGAACTCGGCATCGACCACATTGTCGTCCGCGGGCTTGGCCTGTTCGGCGCCGCCGGCAGCCTGGGCACCTTCAGCACCCTGGGCAGCCTGCATGTCGGCGTACATCTTCTCGCCCAGCTTCTGCGAAGCGGTCATCAGCGCGTTGGTCTTGGCCTCGATGTCGTCCTTGTCGTCGCCCTTGATGGCTTCTTCGACGTCCTTGATCGCGGCTTCGATCTTTTCCTTCTCGCCCGCATCCAGCTTGTCGCCGTACTCGGTCAGAGACTTGCGCACGCTGTGGACCATGGCGTCGCCCTGGTTCTTCGCCTGCACCAGCTCCAGCTTTTTCTTGTCTTCGGCGGCGTTCAGCTCGGCGTCCTTCACCATCTTCTGGATTTCCTCCTCGGACAGACCCGAGTTGGCCTTGATGGTGATCTTGTTTTCCTTGCCGGTGCCCTTGTCCTTGGCGCTCACGTGCAGGATGCCGTTGGCGTCGATGTCGAAGCCGACTTCGATCTGGGGCACGCCACGCGGTGCGGGCGGGATGCCTTCGAGGTTGAACTCACCCAGCAGCTTGTTGCCAGCAGCCATTTCGCGCTCACCCTGGAAGACCTTGATGGTCACGGCAGGCTGGTTGTCGTCGGCGGTCGAGAAAGTCTGGGCGAACTTCGTCGGGATCGTCGTGTTCTTCGAGATCATCTTGGTCATGACACCGCCCATGGTCTCAATGCCCAGGGACAGCGGGGTCACGTCCAGCAGCAGCACGTCGGTGCGGTCGCCGGCCAGAACCTGACCTTGCACGGCGGCGCCCACGGCCACGGCTTCGTCGGGGTTCACGTCCTTGCGTGGATCCTTGCCGAAGAACTCCTTGACCTTCTCCTGCACCTTGGGCATGCGGGTCATGCCGCCGACCAGGATCACGTCGTCGATGTCACCCACGGCCACGCCAGCGTCCTTGATGGCGGTGCGGCAGGGGGCAATCGTGCGCTCGATCAGCTCGTCGACCAGGCTTTCCAGCTTGGCGCGGGTCAGCTTGACATTCAGGTGCTTCGGACCGGTGGCGTCAGCGGTGATGTAGGGCAGGTTGATGTCGGTCTGGGCCGAGTTCGACAGTTCGATCTTGGCCTTTTCAGCGGCTTCCTTCAGACGCTGCAGAGCCAGCACGTCCTTGGTCAGGTCCACGCCGGATTCCTTCTTGAACTCGGCAATGATGTAATCGATGATGCGCTGGTCGAAGTCTTCGCCGCCCAGGAAGGTGTCGCCGTTGGTCGACAGCACTTCGAACTGCTTTTCGCCGTCCACATCGGCGATTTCGATGATGGACACGTCGAACGTGCCGCCACCCAGGTCATACACAGCGATCTTGCGGTCGCCCTTGCCGGTCTTGTCCAGGCCGAAGGCCAGGGCTGCAGCGGTGGGCTCGTTGATGATGCGCTTGACGTCCAGACCGGCGATGCGGCCAGCGTCCTTGGTGGCTTGACGCTGGGCGTCGTTGAAGTAAGCGGGGACCGTGATGACGGCCTCGGTGACTTCTTCACCCAGGTAGTCTTCGGCGGTCTTCTTCATCTTGCGCAGGATTTCAGCGGAGACCTGCTGGGGGGCCAGCTTCTTGCCGCGGATTTCCACCCAGGCGTCACCGTTGTCGGCGGCCGTGATGGTGTAGGGCATCAGGTCGATGTCCTTTTGCACTTCCTTTTCCGTGAACTTGCGGCCAATCAGGCGCTTGACGGCGTACACGGTGTTCTTGGGGTTGGTGACCGCCTGGCGCTTGGCCGAGGCACCCACCAGGATCTCGCCGTCTTCTTGGTAGGCGATGATGGAAGGAGTGGTGCGAGCGCCTTCGCTGTTCTCGATCACCTTGGTGGTGTTGCCTTCCATGATGGACACGCACGAGTTGGTGGTGCCCAGGTCGATGCCAATGATCTTGCCCATGTTGGTGTGCTCCTAGAGGATTTTGGTGTGGAGGCCGGTGGCTTCCGATTGATGCTGTATCTGTGCGCGCTGACGGGGTTTTCAAGAGGCCCGGATCAAAAAAGGCCTTTGGATATCGTCAGCGCGGTGAGAAAACGGTTGAAGACGCGGTTTACTTGGGGGCGGCGACGGTCACCAGGGCCGGGCGCAGGATGCGGTCGGCGATGACGTAGCCCTTTTGCAGCACGCCCACCACGGTGTTGGCTTCCTGTTCGGCCGGCACCATGCTGATGGCCTGGTGGCGGTTCGGGTCGAACTTCTCGCCGGCGGCCGGGTTGATCTCCAACACCTTGTTGCGCTCCAGCGCAGAGGTCAACTGGCGCAGGGTGATCTGCACGCCTTCCAGCACGGTTTCGATGGGGGTGTCGGGCTTGGCGGCGTGGGATGCCAAGGCGGCCTCCAGGCTGTCGCGCACGGGCAGCATGCTGTCGGCAAACGACTCCACCGCAAACTTGCGTGCCTTGGCGATTTCTTCTTCGCTGCGGCGGCGGATGTTCTCGACTTCGGCCTTGGCGCGCAGGTAGGCGTCAGACACTTCGGCGTGCTTGGCCAGCAACTCCGTCATGTCCTGGGCCACCGACTCGTTGGGCAGGGCTTCGGTCTCGGGGGCGGTGCTGGCTGCCTGTTCGGGCGTGTTGCTCGTGTCGCTCATCTCTGATTCGGTGTGTTGATTGCGAAAACCCTGCCTATATCAGGGTGGGGTTGCGGGCTTCAAGAGCCTGCCATGAAAAATATTTGCGACCTGGGATTCACTCGTCCACGCTGGCCGACCAGCGCTGCCAGTCCACCAGCTGGCGACGGTCTCGCTTGGTGGGGCGGCCCTGCTCGATGCTGTCCGCCGGCTCGGCCGCCAGTCGCCGTGTTTCGGCGTGCTGGGCGCGTCGCAGGATACTGTCTGCGGTCTCTTCGTACAACTGCTGAGCCTGGGGGGCGGGGCCGCGCACGGTGCTCAGGGCCTTCACCATCACAGTGCGGGTCACAGGGCCTTGGCGAATGTCCACGCGGTCGCCGGCCTTGAGTTCGCGGGAGGCCTTGGCGACCTGCTCATTGACCTGGATCCGACCTTTGTCGATGTCGTCGGCGGCCAGGCCGCGGGTCTTGTAAAAACGGGCGGCCCAGAGCCATTTGTCCAGACGCAGGCGGTCGGTCAGGCCGGGCAGGGGGCGATCTTCGGTGGGCATGGGGTCAGTGGCGATGGGCGCGTGACAGGAAACGGGCAGGGTCAAGGGCGTCGCGCAGGTCAGACTCGACTGGGCAGGGGCTGCCTGTGACCCAATGGGCCAGCAAAGCGCCCGCCAAAGCGGTCCACGTGATGCCGCGCGAGCCCAGCCCCGACACCACATACAAGCCACCTCGGTCGTTGCGTTCACGTGGAATCAGGCGCACTTGGTCCAGTCTTGTCTTGGCGGGAGCCTGTGTCAAGCGTTCGGCCGACCAGGGCAGGGCACCGACCAGGGGCAGGCGGTCGGGGGTGGTGGCGCGCCAACCGGTGCGGCCTTGCAAAGAGGTGGGCAAGGGGGCGTCAGCCGGGTGGTCGGCGCAGGCGCCGAGTCGGGCGGCCTGCCTCAGGTTGTGACGGTGGTCCGCGTCTCGGATGGTCGGGTCTTCGTCGTGGTGCTGGGTGGTGGCCCCAAACAGCAGACAGTCCTGACGCAGCGGCAACACGTATCCGCTGCCAGCCACAGGCAGATGGGGCAAACGCACCGCCTCATCGGTGTCAGACAGCTTGGGCCAGGCCGAGATTTGCCCGCGAACCCTGGACAGTGGCAGGGGGGATACGGCATGTTCTGCCGGGAGCGTGCCCAGCAAGGTGGGGGCTTGGTGGGCATTGGCCAACACCAGACTGGGTGCATGGGCGATGCGCTGTCCCTGTGCATCGAACACGCCCCACCCTTGTTCGGTGGGCTCAATGCGATGCGCCGCGCGTCGCCACAGGCAGGTCAGCAATGGCTGCCCCTGGGCTCGCCAGGCTTGGGCCTCTTGCAGCAGATGGCGGGCATAGCCTGCCGGATGCAACCACCCGCCTTGCTCGAACAGCCAGCCGCCACTCGGCACCGTCATACCTGCCACGGCGCGTGCTTCATCCGTGTCCAGCCAGCGTACATGGTCTGCTGGCAGACCCTGGCGGGTCAGCAAGGCGTGCGCTTCCTCTGCTTGTGTTTTGGCGTCAAGACGCAGCAAGCCTGCGCATTGGCCGGACAGCTCGCCAGCGGCAATCCAGGGCTGTACCTGTCGCCAGGTGGCCAGTGCCGCGGCACGGTGGGCCCGGGCGTGGATGCCGTCATCGCCGTGCAGCACGCTGTGAAACAAGCCGCCAGGGTTGCCCGAGCCTTCCTGTGCGGGGCCAGCGTGCGCATCCAGCAAGGTCACACGCCACCCCTCTCGGCACAGCGCCCAGGCAGCCGAGCAGCCTGCCAAGCCTGCGCCCACCACGATCGCGTGGCGATGCGCGGCGGCGGGTGGGGGCCACAGACCCCCTGCTTGTGGTGGAGGCGTATAACGTGGCGCGTAGTCTGCGCGTGTCGAGTGAAACTTGCCGCCAAACCCCGGCGTGCGTTCCACCTGGAATCCGGCCTGGGTCAGGCCGTCGCGCACGACGCGGGCCGACGACCAGGTTGCGGCAGTGGCCTGCGGTGCCGCCAAGCGGTTCAGCCGAGACAGCCATTGCGGGTCCCACATCTGCGGGTTCTTGGCCGGCGCAAAACCGTCCAGATAGAACGCATCTACCTCGGCCATCAGGGCCGGCACGATGTCGGCCACATCGCCAAAACACAGCTGCAACGTGACCCCTTGCGGAGATCCTTGTGGCGTTGCAGCTTCATCGAAATTCAGCGTGTGAAAACCGGGTGTCAGGGCCGGCCAGGCGGCCACCAGTCTGCGCGCCAATTCCTGCTCGGCAGATGCCGAGGGCGAGGGCGCCTGACGGATGCCATGTACCTCACGCAAGGCTGAGGCGGTGAGCGGGTGTTTCTCCACCGAGATGAACACCAGTCGATCACAACGCTGCGGGTCCGCTTGCCAATCCGCCCAGGTGGCCAGAAAGTTGTTGCCCAGCCCGAAGCCGGTTTCCAGGATGACAAAGCGCGTGCGACCCTGCCAGCGTCCAGGCAGGCCGTTGCCTGCCATGAACACCCGCCGAGCTTGGGCCTGTGCCCCTGACGGCGGGTGATACAGATCGTCGTACACCGGTGAGTAGGGCACTCCCGGTGCCTTGCCTGAGGGGCTCTCCCCCAGGGTCGCAGGCGTTACCGACATGCTTACTGAGCCACCCACCCGCCATCGACGTTCCAGGCTGCACCTCGGACGTTGTCCGCGCCGGGCGAGCACAGGAACACAGCCAGATCACCCAACTGCGCAGGCGTGACGAACTGCAGGGACGGCTGTTTCTCACCCAGCAGGTCGCGCTGCGCGGCATCCAGGGAGATGCCCTCGCGCTCCGCTTTGGCGTCAATCTGCTTTTGGACCAGCGGGGTCAGCACCCAGCCGGGACAAATGGCATTGACGGTCACGCCCGTGGTGGCGGTTTCCAGGGCTGCAGCCTTGGTCAGACCCACCAAACCATGCTTGGCCGCCACATAGGCCGACTTGCCAGCCGAGGCCACCAAACCGTGCGCCGAGGCCAGGTTGATCACGCGCCCCCAGTTCCTCTCACGCATGCCCGGCAAGGCCAGACGCATGGTGTGGAAGGCCGAGCTCAGGTTGATCGCGATGATGGCATCCCACTTCTCGACCGGGAAGTCTTCCACCTTGGCCACATGCTGGATGCCTGCGTTGTTCACGAGAATGTCCACACCACCAAACTCGGCCTTTGCGTAGGCGAACAAGGCCTCGATCTCTGCAGGCTTGGACATGTCGGCGCCGTGATAGCCCACCTTGATGCCAAATGCCTGACCTGCCGCCAACACGGCTGCCTTGGGCGCTTCAACATCGCCAAATCCGTTCAGAATGACGTTGGCGCCTTGAGCGGCCAGCTTTTCGGCGATCCCCAGACCGATCCCACTGGTGGAACCGGTGACCAGGGCAGTCTTTCCTTTCAACATCTCGGGCCTCCTGTCGGCAAGAACAAACACAATGAGCAGTGGCCCATTATCCGATGTCGTTTTGCCAATATGAGCAGCACCTCTTCCTCTTCCGTGCCGGTGCAACCGGTTCTGCACCACGTCACGTGCCCCGGCGCGAGCAAGACAGACGCTGCCACCCACTGCATGGCCTACTGGGCCTGGGGTGACCCGTCGAGTGAGCGTGTCCTGATCTGCGTACACGGTTTGAGCCGCCAGGGGCGCGATTTCGACACCCTGGCACGCAGCCTGTGTCAGCACTACTACGTGGTCTGCCCGGATGTGGTGGGGCGCGGCGAATCCGACTGGCTGGCGGACCCCAAGGGGTATCAGGTGTTCGGCTATGTGGCCGACATGGTGGCGCTCGTGCAACACCTGCGTGCGCAACGTCAGGCCAGTGCGCCCATTGAGATCGATTGGGTGGGCACCTCCATGGGGGGCTTGATCGGCCTTGGTTTCTCCACGCTGCCGCCTGAGGCGTCCGGCGCACACCTGCGCAAGTTCGTGCTCAACGATGTTGGGCCGCGACTGCGTCACGATGCCATCGTCCGCATCGGCGAGTACCTGGGCCAGCCGCGGCGCTTCACGTCCGAGCAAGAAGCGGCCGATTACCTCTGGAGCATCTCCACAGGCTTTGGTCCCCACACCCCTGAGCAGTGGCTGGCCTTGTGTCGGCCCTTGCTGCGTCCCGCGGCTGACGGTCAAGGGCTCATCCTGCACTACGATCCCGCCATTGCCGAGCCTTTCCGTGCCGTGTCGGCCGACAGTGCCAGCAGCGGCGAGGCCGCTCTGTGGCAAATTTACGATGGCCTTCGCTGCCAGGTGCTCTTGCTGCGCGGACGTGACTCCGATCTGCTGGATGCTGAAACAGCTCAGAGCATGACCCAACGCGGCCCCAAGGCCCAATTGGTCGAGTTCGCTGGTGTGGGCCACGCCCCAACCTTGATCGCGCCTGACCAGGTGGCCGCCGTTCACGACTTTTTGCTGGCATGAAAACCGGACTGCTCAATCCGACGCCTTTGACGCCTGACGCGATGGGGCATGCACCCATCGTGGACCTCATGGACATGGCAACGGGGCACGCCGAGTCGGCGGCACTGCTGGTCAAGGCCCGTGCCTTTGCCGAACCACTGCTGCAGAACGAGCGCTTTGAAACAGGCGAAGAGGCTCTCGCGCACGCCGATGGGGTCAGCCTCATTCTTCACGGTATCGGGGCGCCTCCGTCATTGCGTGGCGTAGCGTATTTGGTCTACGCCAGTCAGTACCTCACCCAACCTGAAGAGATCATCGGGCGTGCTTTCGGTCCCGACGAGGCCGCACTGGTTGCGTATACGCGCAAACTGGTTCAGGTGCAGCGCAACACCCGTGACACGCTGGGTGACGATGCCGACGGCCCGCTGGCCGCCGAACAGATTGAGCGCATTCGCAAGATGCTGCTCGCCTTCTCGCGTGATTTGCGAGTGGTCTTGCTGCGCCTGGCCTCGCGTCTGCAGACGCTGCGCTACTACGCCGAGAGCAAGCAGCCTTGCCCCCGTGCACTTGCTCGTGAATCCATGCAGGTCTTCGCGCCCCTGGCCAACCGCCTGGGCATCTGGCAGATCAAGTGGGAGCTGGAAGACTTGTCTTTCCGCTTTCTGCAGCCTGATGTGTATCGCTCGATTGCCAAGGGGCTGGACGAAAAGCGTGTCGAGCGCGAGCAGCACATTGAACGCATTCGCCAGCAACTGCTTCATGCCCTCGCAGACGCCGGCCTGCCAGCCCAGGTGCAGGGGCGCCCCAAGCATCTCTACAGCATCTGGAAGAAGATGAAGGGCAAGCAGTTGACCCTGGACAAGGTGTTTGACGTGCGTGCGCTGCGGGTGATCGTGGAAGACGTGCCCGCTTGCTACGCGGCCCTCAGCCGTGCCCATGAACTCTGGTCGCCCATCCCGGAGGCCTTCAAGGACTACATCGCCAAACCCAAGCCCAACGGATACCAGTCTCTGCACACCGTGGTGCGTGACGAGCAGGGACGCTCCATCGAGATCCAGATTCGGACTCAGGCCATGCACGATCACGCCGAAAGTGGTGTGGCCGCGCACTGGGCCTACAAGGAAGCGGGCACCAAGGGCTATGCCGGCGTGCAGGCAGCGGGTGACTTTGAGAGCCGCGTGGCCGAGGCCCGCAAGACCGTGCTGCGCCAACTGTTGGCGTGGGAGCGCGATCTGGCCGCCGCCGATGACGCGGCATCGGGAGAGGCTCACCGAGGCCTGTTCGATGACCGCATCTACGTGTTCACGCCGGGTGGCGAAATCATCGACCTGCCGGCAGGCGCGTCGCCCGTTGATTTCGCCTATACCCTCCACACCAATCTGGGCCACCGGTGCCGTGGCGCCCGCGTGGATGGGGCCATGGTGCCACTCAACACCCCGCTGCAAAGCGGTCAGACGGTCGAAATCGTCTCCGTCAAAGAGGGGGGGCCATCGCTTGACTGGCTCAATGCCGAGCTTGGCTACATTCGCAGTCCACGCGCTCGCTCCAAGGTGCGGGCCTGGTTCAATGCCCTGGCACAGCAGGCCACCATCGCGCGTGGGCGGGATGCGGTCGAGAAGTTGCTGCAGCGCGAAGGCAAAACGGCGATCAAGCTCGAAGATCTGGCCAGCAACCTTGGCTTTCGCAACGCCGAGGCGCTGTTCGATGTCGTTGGCAAGGACGAATACTCCTTGCGCAACATCGAGCAGTACCTGCGCCCGGCGGCGCCTGAGCAGGATCCTGACGAGCTGATCGCTCAGAAACTCGCGCGCAGCGACACGAGTCGCATGGGTGGGGAGGGCAAGGGTGTGCTGGTGGTTGGCATGGACTCCCTGCTGACCCAGTTGGCACGCTGCTGCAAGCCTGCGCCACCGGATGCCATTGATGGCTACGTTACCCGAGGCAAGGGGGTGGCCGTTCATCGCCTCGATTGCGTGAACTTCCGCCAGATGTCAGCCAAGGAGCCCGAGCGCGTCATCCCGGTCGCCTGGGGCCGTCAGGCCATGGCCGAGAACGCCCACTACGCCGTTGACGTCCTCATCGAGGCGCACGACCGCTCGGGGCTGCTGCGCGATGTGTGCGATGTGTTGGCGCAGGGTAAAAGCCATGTGCTGTCCATGCACAGCCAGGCGGTGCGCGACCGGGTGACCATCACCTTGACCGTGCAAACCTCCGACTCCGCCAGATTGCAGTCGCTGTTGGCCAAAGTGTTGCAAATCAGCGGTGTTTTGCGGGCCCGACGGAAATGATGCTATAGTTGCAGTCTTGCATTTGCAGGCGCGTAGCTCAGTTGGTTAGAGCACCACCTTGACATGGTGGGGGTCGTTGGTTCGAATCCAATCGCGCCTACCACGCTTACAGCGTGGCTTGGCAAAAGGCAAAACGACTTCAGGCGCGTAGCTCAGTTGGTTAGAGCACCACCTTGACATGGTGGGGGTCGTTGGTTCGAATCCAATCGCGCCTACCAAATTTGGTACCTTTCAAAGCCGACACGTTTGCGACGCGTCGGCTTTGTTCATTCTGGGCGGTCTGTGCTCCTACAATGGACCGATCCCAATGGAGTCGGACATGAGTGCAGCCCCCAGACAAAAACGAACCGAAGCCGAGCCCGGCAACCAGACTCATGAAGTGGGTGGCGATGCGGCCGCGGCACCCTCAGGTGATGTGCCAGGCGTGCGCACCATCAAAAAATACCCCAATCGCCGCCTCTACGACACCCAGACCAGCAGCTACATCACCCTGTCTGACGTGAAAGAGATGGTGATGGCCTGTGAGCAGTTCGTCATTGTTGACGCCAAGACCGGTGAGGACCTGACCCGCAGCATCCTGCTTCAAATCATTTTGGAGGAGGAGTCGGCGGGCATGCCCATGTTCTCCACCCAGGCCCTGGCTCAGATCATTCGTCTGTACGGCAACACGATGCAGGGGCTGATGGGTAACTACCTTGAGAAGAACATCCAGTCCTTCATCGACCTGCAATCCCGTCTCACTGAGAACTCTGTCAAGAGCCTGCAAAACCCCTTGATGCAGAACTTCATGGGAGGCTACATCGAACAGTCTCGTCAGATGTTCGCCCAGATGCAGGAGCAGATGGGCAAGCAGGCCGAAACCCTGATGGGTAACCTAGGTGCGGGCCTGACGCCGAAGAAGTAAAGGTTTCAGCGCCCCCCACACGTTGTCCAGCATGATCGGGTGTGCTTTTTCTGTTGGGTGAATCCCGTCGGGCTGGAACCAGTTGCGCGCATCTGGACGGTCGGCCACACCCTTGAGGAAAAACGGCACCAGCGCGCAACGCCGCGCCTGCGCCACCTCCTCGAACAGGCGAGCAAAGTCATCGGCGTAGCGTTTGCCGAAGTTGGGCGGCATTTGCATGCCCACCAACACCACCTGTGCGCCTTGCGCTTGCGAAGACGCGACCATGGCGCTCAAGTTGTCTCGCGTACCCCGCAGAGACAGTCCGCGCAACGCGTCATTGGCGCCCAACTCGATCACCACAAAACGAGGACGATGCTGCTGGAGCAGAGCCGGCAGTCGTGCACGCCCACCTGAGGTGGTTTCCCCGCTGATGCTGGCATTGACCACGTGTGCATGTATCTGTTCGCGCTGCAGCCGCTGCGTCATCAGGGACACCCAGCCGCTGCCGCGCTGCAGTCCATACTCTGCTGACAAGCTGTCACCCAAGACCAGAATCACAGAGGAGGGGGCTGTTTGAGCGGCCTGGACGAGTGGGTAGCATGACCCCAGGCCAGCAAGCACCAGCATCCGTCGCTTACAGTGGAATTGCATTGAGCTACAACCTTTCATTCATGACCGAGCCTCCAAACAGCCCAAATCCGGCGACAGCCTTGGCCATTCGAGTGCGGGCGCTGACCAAAACCGTCCAGGACTCTTCCGGACCGTTGACCATTCTGCACAACATCGATCTGGATGTGCCGCGTGGGGCTTCACTGGCCATCGTGGGGGCGTCCGGGTCTGGCAAAAGCACCTTGTTGTCATTGTTGGCGGGGCTGGACGTGCCCAGTACCGGGCAAGTGTGGCTGTCAGGCCAAGCCTTGTTTGACTTGGATGAAGACCAGCGCGCAGCGCACCGCGCTCGCCATGTCGGTTTCGTGTTCCAGAGCTTTCAGCTCATCGGGCACCTCACCGCGCTGGAGAACGTCATGCTGCCCATGGAGCTGCGCGGTGATCGGCAGGCGCGCAGCAAAGCCATCGCCATGCTGCAGCGTGTCGGTCTGGGGGAGCGCTTGCAGCACAAGCCCGCCACGCTCTCGGGAGGCGAACAACAACGGGTTGCATTGGCGCGGGCTTTTGTCATGCAGCCAGACATCCTCATTGCCGACGAGCCCACGGGCAGCCTCGACCACGCCACCGGGCAGGCCATCATGGATCTCATGTTCGCCCTCAACAGTGAATCCGGCACCACCTTGGTTCTGGTGACTCACGACAACCAGATCGCAGAACGCTGTCAGCAGCGCATTCGCATCAGTGCGGGGCGCCTGAGCGGTTAGGATGCCGGGATGAGTCTGAAACTGCTATTTGGCTTCCATGCCGTGACCGTGCGCCTGAAAGTGGCGCCCAAATCCATCCGTGAATTGCACGTTGACGCGACCCGTCGCGATCAGCGCATGAAGCAGTTTCTCGCCAAGGTTGAAGAGGCCGGCCTGAAGGTCATCGAAAGCGATGACGACAAGCTGCAGAAGATGTGCGGAACCCATCGCCACCAGGGCGTGGTGGCGCGTGTCGAAGTCATTCAGAAGAGCAACTCTCTGGACGATCTGCTGGATGGCCTGACCGAGCCAGCGTTGCTGCTGGTGCTTGACGGCATCACGGACCCCCATAACCTGGGCGCGTGCTTGCGCGTGGCCGATGGTGCGGGGGTTCATGCTGTGATTGCCCCGAAAGACCACGCAGTCGGCATCAATGCCACGGTGGCCAAGGTGGCCAGTGGTGCAGCCGAGACGGTGCCTTACTTCATGGTGACCAACCTGGCGCGTACGCTCGCCGAACTCAAAGAGCGTGACATCTGGATCATCGGCACCTCGGACGATGCGCCGGCCAGCCTCTATCAAACGGATCTGCGTGGCCCAACCGCTTTGGTGCTCGGTGCCGAAGGTGAGGGCATGCGCCAACTCACCCGCAAAAACTGCGATGCCTTGGTCAGCATCCCGATGATGGGCTCGGTCGACAGCCTCAATGTGTCGGTCGCAAGCGGCGTGTGTCTGTATGAGGCACGTCGCCAGCGTCTGGGCTGATGGTTGTCAGGCTAGGCCCCGAAAGTGGGCCTCATCGCGGCGACGCTGCGCCCGCTGGGCCCAGGCACTCAAGGCCCAAGCGACCAGCATCCATACCAAGCCCAGCCAGTGCAGCTGGCTGTATCCATGGTTTGTGAGCACCCATCCTCCGCCTGACGCGCCCAAAGCGTGCCCCAGGTAAATGGCAGAGGTATTGAGCGCCATGAGGGCCGGCGCCAGGCGTGGTGAGAGGCCGCCCAGCCTTGCTTGTTGGCCCGAGTTGGTGGCGAAACCACTCAATGCCCAGGGGAGCAGCACCAGGGCAAGCCCGATCAAAGAGGTGGCCAGCGGCCAGATCAGCAGGCTCAGGGCCATCATCCCCAGTGTCAATGTCACGGCCGGGGCGGCGCCAATGCGATCCACGGTTCGATTCAGCACCAGGTTGCCAGCCAGCGCCAGGCCTCCAAACCAGGCAAACAACAAACTGATCTGCTCTGGGCTCGCGCCAAAATCATGCTTGTAATAGGGGGCGGCGTACGCCAGCACCGTGAATTGCCCCGCACTTTGCGTGGCGGTGACCAGCACGACGGCCATCAGCAAAGGCGACTTGAAGACCTTGCGCCACGCCCTCCACGACAGAGCAGGGGGGCGAATCCCTTTGGGCAAGGCGCGATGCACCATCCACGCGGCCGCCAAGGCGCCCAGCGCCACCATCAGCATCACCACACGCCAGCCCACACGCTCGCCTACCCAGGCAGACAAGGGCATGCCCGCGACCGAGGCCACTGACCAACCCATGAACACGAACGTGATATGCCGACCACGGTGGGCAGGGGTGCTCATGAAGCCCATCACCGCCGCGGCCTGAGGCGTGAACACTGCCGCCGACAGGACGGTCAGTGCCCGAATCGGCCAGAGCCATTCATAAGAGGGGGCCAGCGCGCACAGCGCAAATCCCAATGCGTACCAAGCCATGGCCCAACTGAGCAGGCGCCGCCGATCCACCTTGGTGACGGCAGCCGCCAGCAGGGGCGCACCCACGCCCATCATCACCGCACCAATCGCGATCAGCTGGCCCCCTGTGCTGACGGAAATGCTCAGGTCACGCGTCAGGTCGTTGAGCACACCACCCACTGACATCACGCCGCAACCGATGATGAAGTTGCCAAACAACAAAGCCCATAGGGCTCTGTTCATGGCCTTGCGAGACAAGGCGCGCTCCAGTTCCACTTTGGCTCAGTCTCAATGTGGAACGCGCAAGGCTTCCGGGTTGACGATGTTCGTGGGCGTGCCCGCCATGAAGTTCAGCAGATTGTCGAAAGCGGTGCTGAACAAATTTTCGTAGTTGTTCTGCTCCACAAAGCCAATGTGGGGCGTGCAAATGGCGTTTTCCAGTCGCAACAACGGGTGTCCTTGCAAAATGGGTTCACTGTCGAACACATCAACTGCGGCCATGCCTGGCCGGCCACGGTTCAAGGCGGACACCAGTGCCCCCTCTTGGATCAGTTCAGCGCGGGCGGTGTTCACCAGCAAGGCTGTTGGCTTCATGTGCGCCAGATCTTCGCTGGTCACCACGCCATGGCTGGATGCCCCCAAGCGCAAGTGCAGACTCAGTACATCGCTGGCAGCAAAGAAGGCTTCCCGGCTGGGTGCGGGGACATAGCCGTCGGCCACGGCACGGGCGCGCGCTTCGTTGCTGCCCCACACCGTCACATGCATCCCGAACGCCTCGCCGTAGCTTGCCACCAGTCGTCCGACACGCCCGTAGCCCCAAATGCCAAGTGTCTTGCCCTTCAGCGACATGCCCAAACCGAAATTGGTGGGCATTGAGGCAGCCTTCAGGCCTGATTGCTGCCACGCACCGTGCTTCAAGTTGCCAATGTACTGAGGCAAGCGCCGCATGGCGGCCATGATGAGCGCCCAAGTCAACTCGGCTGTGGAAACGGGGTCGCTGGGCGTTTCGGCCACGGCAATGCCCAGGCGGTTGCACGCTTCAAGGTCGATGTGTGGGCCAACCGGACCCGTCTGGCAGATGAGTCTCAGTTTGGGCAGCTTCTCCAGGAGGGCCTTGGGAAAGTGTGTGCGTTCCCTGATCAGAACCAGCGCCTCCGCATCGCGCAAGCGCACAGACAACTGGCCCACGCCTTTGACCGTGTTAGTGAAAACCTTGGCAGAAAGGCCGTCCAGTTTGGACGCGCAAGAGAGCTTACGGACGGCGTCTTGGTAGTCGTCCAGAATGATGATGTTCATGGGGCGGTATGCAGTCCAGCCGCCCATTTTGCAACGCTTGTGCCGTTGCCAACACGGCTCATGACGAAAAGAACGTTACCACGTGGTGACTTTTGCCGAGCGTGTTTCGCGGGGGCTGCGGGCGGGGCCGTCGGGGAAATGGCGGTTGAGTCCAGCCACCCGACGCTTGGCTTCTCCTTCCCCCCGGTTTTCTGCCACGATCTCGAACACATCTGCACGCAAATGCCACAACTCGCGCAAAGACCGTGAGGCTTCGATCTGATAGCGTACTTGGTAGGCCTTGGCCGACTGCATGTCCATCAAGGCTGCATGGAACGCCGCCCTGATCTGTCGAATTTCGCTGATGGGGGCGGGCTTGGGGGCTGGCGCGTCCAGGTCCCACAACCAACGCCAGCACTGGCTCACCCAGCGCAGCAACACTGGCGCCTGTGGGGCAAACCTTGATGGCGGCAAGACCTCAGCACGACCTGCAGCCCCCATGCTCATGGATTGGGCAGTCTGCGTGGTCTGCGTGGCTGTCCGCGAATGCGGGTAGAGAAAGAACGCCATCTTGTCCTCACACTTCCGGTCGGGAGAGGGAGTTCTCCAACGTCAACCCAAGGCTACCGGACCCGCGGGCTTCTTGGGTGCGGGGTTGCGGCCGCAAGTGCGCACTAGTTGGCGCAAAGAGTGAAAAATCGTGCCGGGATGCGGCGATTCACGCAGGCATGGGCATGGCAATCTGAACCATGCGCGAAAAGTCGATCCGGTGCGTCTTGCTGCGAGCCTCGTGGAACACCTCGCGGGCGCACGTTTCACAGCATCCGCAGCAGGTTGCCACGCCCGTGTCCATCTGCAGTTCGTCAAAAGACATGCAGCCTTGCTGGACGTGGCGGTTGATTTCCCGGTCTGAGATCCGGTTGCAGACACAAACAATCATGGAGGTGACTCGGCAGCGTTGATGACGACATTCTAAATAAGAATGATTCGTATGCAAGCATTTTCTGAGTCACCCTGAACCCGGCACGGGTTCAGTCTGCGGGCCATCGGAAGTCAGCCTGTCACATCGCCCATGATGGATTGCAGGTAGTTCTGAACGCCGACCTTGTCGACCAACTCCATCTGCGTTTCCAAAAAGTCGATGTGCTCCTCGGTGTCATCAAGGATCATCTGCAGCAGGTCACGGGAAACATAGTCGCGCACGGACTCGCAATAGGCGATCCCATCCTTGACTGTGCCTTGAGCGAAGGTCTCCAGTTTGTGATCACAAGACAGGATCTCAGGAACGTCTTCGCCGATCATGATCTTGCCCAGATCTTGCAAATTCGGCAGGCCGTCCAGCGTGAAAATTCGCTCCATGAGCTTGTCGGCATGCTTCATCTCACCAATCGACTCCTCGTACTCCTTCTTGGCCAGTTTGTCGAAGCCCCAGTGTTTCAGCATGCGGTAGTGCAGAAAGTACTGGTTGGTTGCAGTCAACTCGTTCTTGAGTTGTGCATTGAGAAATTCGATGACTTTGGGGTCGCCCTTCATGGTGTGCCTTTCTGCTGAGACGTGCGGAGATGGTGCGCCTTGATTGTGTCTCAAATGACAGTGACAGTGCGAGGGCTGGGGTGGTGTCGCGCGCCCAGTACGCGGATCGGTTATACTCCTAAGGTTTACCCGCAACCATCCCCGCCTAGCGAAACCCCCATCGTTTCCCTCACCGGACTCGTTTTGTCACGTCTGTTCCAGTCGGCGCAAGCCGCACAGAAGTCACAAGGGCTGAGCTGGGCGCGCACAACAAACGGAGAATGAACCCGTGCTGCCCGTACTGCCCCAAGCTCTTCTGGCCCTCGCAGACGGCACGGTCTTTCTAGGCACTTCGATCGGCGCTGCCGGTCACACAGTCGGCGAAGTGGTGTTCAACACCTCGCTCACCGGCTACCAGGAAATCCTCACCGACCCCAGCTACTGCCGCCAGATCGTCACCCTGACGTATCCGCACATCGGCAACTACGGCGTCAACGGTGAAGACATCGAAGCCTCGAAAGTCCATGCCGCTGGTCTGATCATCAAAGACCTGCCCATCCGCGCTTCCAACTTCCGCCAGACTCAGACGCTGTCTCAGTACCTGCAAGCCCAGGGCACCGTTGGCATCGCCAACATCGACACCCGCAAGCTGACCCGCATCCTGCGCTCCAAGGGGGCCCAGAACGGTGCCATCGTGGCGCTGCCCGTGGGTGAGGCAGTGACCGACGCCGTCATCGCCGATGCCGTGGCCAAGGCCAAGGCTGCGCCGAGCATGAACGGTCAGGACTTGGCCAAGGTGGTCAGCCAGACCAGCGTGACCGTGTGGGACGAGACCGAGTGGCAACTCGCCAACCCGCAACTGGGCGGCAAGCCTGGTTTCGGCAAGCAGACCGCGCCGAAGTTCCACGTCGTCGCCTATGACTTCGGCGTCAAGCGCAACATCCTGCGCATGCTGGCCGAGCGTGGCTGCAAGGTCACCGTGCTGCCGGCACAAACGCCTGCCGCCGAGGCCCTGAAGTACAACCCAGACGGCATCTTCCTGTCCAACGGCCCCGGCGACCCGGAAGCCTGTGACTACGCCATCGCGGCGGTCAAAGAACTGGTCGAAACCGGCATCCCCACGTTCGGGATCTGTCTGGGTCACCAGATCATGGCCCTGGCTTCGGGTGCCAAGACCTTCAAGATGAACCACGGCCACCACGGCGGTAACCATCCCGTGAAGGACCTGGACACCGGTCGCGTCAGCATCACCAGCCAGAACCACGGTTTCGCTGTGGACATGACCAACCTGCCGGCCAACCTGCGTGCCACGCACGTGTCGCTGTTCGACGGCACGCTGCAAGGCCTGGCCCGCACTGACAAGCCTGCTTTCTGCTTCCAGGGTCACCCGGAAGCTTCGCCCGGACCGCATGACATCGGCTACCTGTTCGACCGCTTCGTGGCATTGATGGAGAAGAAGAATGCCTAAGCGCACAGACATCAAGAGCATCCTCATCATCGGCGCCGGCCCGATCATCATCGGTCAGGCCTGCGAATTCGACTACTCTGGCGCCCAGGCCTGCAAGGCTCTGCGCGAAGAGGGTTACAAGGTCATCCTGGTCAACAGCAACCCTGCGACCATCATGACCGACCCGAACACGGCCGACGTCACCTACATCGAGCCCATCACGTGGCAGGTGGTCGAGCGCATCATCGCCAAGGAGCGTCCGGATGCGATCCTGCCCACCATGGGTGGTCAGACCGCACTGAACTGCGCCCTGGATCTGCACAAGAACGGTGTGCTCGACAAGTACAAGGTCGAGATGATCGGTGCCAACGAGCACGCGATCGAGAAGGCCGAAGACCGTCAGAAGTTCAAGGAAGCCATGACCAAGATCGGTCTGGATTCCGCCAAGTCGGGCATTGCTCACTCGATGGAAGAAGCCTGGGCGGTGCAAAAGCGCATCCAGGCCGACATCGGCGGCTCCGGCTTCCCGATGGTGATCCGTCCCAGCTTCACCTTGGGTGGCACGGGCGGTGGCATTGCCTACAACCCTGAAGAGTTCGAAGAGATCTGCAAGCGTGGTCTGGACCTGTCTCCGACCAAGGAGTTGCTGATCGAAGAGTCACTGATCGGGTGGAAAGAGTACGAAATGGAAGTGGTTCGCGACAAAGCGGACAACGCCATCATCGTCTGCTCGATCGAGAACCTGGACCCAATGGGCATCCACACCGGTGACTCCATCACCGTGGCCCCGGCTCAGACCCTGACCGACCGCGAGTACCAGCTGCTGCGCAACGCCTCCATCGCCATCCTGCGCGAAATCGGCGTGGAAACTGGCGGCTCCAACGTGCAGTTCTCGATCAATCCGGACAACGGCCGGATGATCGTGATCGAAATGAACCCCCGCGTGTCGCGTTCGTCGGCCCTGGCGTCCAAGGCCACCGGCTTCCCGATCGCCAAGATCGCGGCCAAGCTGGCCGTGGGCTTCACCCTCGACGAGTTGAAGAACGACATCACCGGCGGTGCCACCCCGGCTTCGTTTGAGCCTTCGATCGACTACGTGGTCACCAAGATCCCGCGTTTCGCCTTCGAGAAGTTCCCAGCTGCCGACAACCGTCTGACCACACAGATGAAGTCGGTGGGTGAGGTGATGGCCATGGGTCGCACCTTCCAGGAGTCGTTCCAGAAGGCCTTGCGTGGTCTGGAGACCGGCATCGACGGCCTGAGCGAGCGCAGCACCGACAAGGACGAAGTGGTCGAGGAAATCGGCACGGCCGGCCCCGAGCGCATCCTGTTCCTGGGTGACGCCTTCCGCCTGGGCATGAGCCTGGACGAGGTCTTTGAAGAAACCAAGATCGACCCCTGGTTCCTCGCCCAGATCGAAGACATCATCAAGACCGAAGAGCAGGTCAAGGCCCGCAAGCTCGAGTCGCTGACGGCCGCTGAAATGCGTTACCTGAAGCAAAAGGGCTTCTCGGACCGCCGTCTGGCCAAGCTGCTGGGCACCGACCAGCACGCCGTGCGCAAGGCCCGTCACGCCCTGAACGTGCGTCCGGTCTACAAGCGCGTGGACACGTGCGCAGCCGAGTTTGAAACGCAAACCGCCTACATGTACTCGTGCTACGAGTCCGAAGGTGGCGAGTGCGAAGCTGCGCCGACGGACAAGAAGAAGATCATGGTGCTGGGCGGTGGCCCGAACCGCATTGGTCAGGGTATCGAGTTCGACTACTGCTGCGTCCACGCTGCCCTCGCCATGCGCGAAGACGGCTACGAGACCATCATGGTCAACTGCAACCCCGAAACCGTCTCGACCGATTACGACACCTCCGACCGCCTGTACTTCGAGCCGGTGACGCTGGAAGACGTGCTGGAAATCGTCGAGAAGGAAAAGCCGGTTGGTGTGATCGTGCAGTACGGCGGTCAGACCCCGCTGAAGCTGGCCCTCGACCTCGAAGCCAACGGCGTGCCCATCATCGGCACCACGCCTGACAGCATCGACATCGCGGAAGACCGCGAGCGCTTCCAGGCTCTGCTGCACAAGCTCGGCTTGAAGCAGCCGCCCAACCGTACCGCACGCAACGAGGAAGACGCCATCAAGCTGGCCAACGAGATTGGCTATCCGCTGGTGGTTCGCCCCTCCTATGTGCTGGGTGGCCGCGCGATGGAAATCGTGCACGGTGACAAGGACCTGGAGCGCTACATGCGCGAAGCCGTCCGTGTCTCCGAGAAGTCGCCGGTGCTGCTTGACCGCTTCCTGAACGACGCGGTGGAAGTGGACGTGGACTGCATTGCCGACGGCACCGACACCATGATCGGCGGCATCATGGAGCACATCGAACAAGCTGGCGTGCACTCTGGTGACTCCGCTTGCTCGCTGCCTCCCTACACCCTGAGCGCCGAACTGCAAGACGAACTGCGTCGCCAGACTGCCCTGATGGCCAAGGCCCTCAACGTGGTTGGTTTGATGAACGTGCAGTTCGCCATCCAGGGCGACGTGACCAAGGGTCTGAACGACGCCACCGTCTACGTGTTGGAAGTGAACCCGCGTGCTTCGCGCACCGTGCCTTACGTGTCGAAGGCCACGGGTCAGCCCCTGGCCAAGATCGCCGCACGCTGCATGGCCGGCCAGAAGCTGTCTACGCAGAAGTCGCCTGATGGCAAGGCCCCGCGCGAAGTTGTGCCGACCTACTTCACGGTCAAGGAAGCTGTCTTCCCGTTCAACAAGTTCCCGGGTGTGGACCCCGTCCTCGGCCCTGAAATGCGTTCGACCGGTGAAGTCATGGGCGTGGGCGCCACCTTTGGTGAAGCCATGCTCAAGAGCCAGCTGGGTGCCGGTTCGCGTCTGCCTGAGAAGGGCACCGTCTGCATTTCGGTGAAGGACGGTGACAAGGCTCGTGCGGTCAAGGTTGCCAAGGATCTGGTCGAGCTGGGCTTCAACGTCGTGGCCACCAAGGGCACGGCGGCCGCCATTGCGGCAGCCGGTGTTCCGGTCAAGCCGGTGAACAAGGTCAAGGACGGCCGTCCGCACATCTCCGACGCCATCAAGGCCGGCGAGATCCAGCTGGTGTTCACCACCGTGGACGAAACCCGTACCGCGATCGCCGACTCGCGCAGCATCCGTCAGGCTGCTTTGGCCAATCGTGTGACCTACTACACGACCATGGCCGGCTGCGAAGCGGTCGTGCAGGCCCTCAAGCACCACGACGATCTGGTCGTGTATTCGCTGCAAGAGCTGCACGCCAAATTGAACTAAACTGTGTGCTCAGCCACAGGCGCGGGTCGCCTGTGGCGCCACAAGTCATCACCTCTGGGCCGCGCCCTTTCACCACCTTCGGGTTGGTTTGGGCCGCGGCTCAGTTCTTTTTTGCGAGACAAAGCCATGTCCACCATTCCAATCACGAAGCGCGGCGCCGAGTTGCTCAAGGAAGAGCTGCATCGCCTCAAGCATGTGGAACGTCCTGCTGTGGTGCAGGCCATTGCCGAAGCGCGCGCACAAGGCGACCTGTCTGAAAACGCCGAATACGACGCCGCCAAAGACAAGCAGGGCTTCATCGAAGGCCGCATCGCGGAAATCGAAGGCAAGCTGTCTGCAGCCCAGATCATCGACCCAGCCTCTTTGGACGCTGGTGGCCGCGTGGTGTTCGGCTCTACGGTTGAGATGGAAATCGAAGCCACAGGTGACGTGGTGACCTACCAGATCGTGGGCGACGATGAGGCTGACCTCAAAAAGGGTCTCATCTCCATCAGCTCCCCCATTGCCCGCGCCTTGATTGGCAAAGAGGCCGGCGATGTGGCATCGGTTCAGGCGCCGGGTGGCGTGCGCGAATACGAAATCATCGAAGTCCGCTACATCTGATCTCGCAGGGGCTGAGACCATGAAGTTGCTGCGCTTTCAAGCCTGGCTGGCGGCGGTGTGGGTCGGCATCATCATCGCGGTGGGGGCTGTGGCAGCGCCCACGCTGTTTGCCACCTTTGATCGCCAGATCGCAGGGCAGGGCGCAGGCCGGATTTTTGGCGTGGAAGCACGCTTGAGCCTGGCCTTTGCCGTGGTGTTGTTCATGATCGAGCGTCGGCGTGTCCGCGACCTGTTGGAAGCGGGCGCCAAGATCAGCGTGGTCAGCCCGAACCTGTTGCTGACACTGGGGGCCTTGTTCCTGACGGTGTTTGGTGAATTTGCCTTGCACCCGATGATCGAGGCGGCGAAGGCCGGACAAGCGACGGCTTTGTCCTTCGGTGCCTTGCATGGCATCTCTGCCACGCTGTTCTGGCTCAAGGCCTTGCTGGTCGGGGTGTTGGCTTGGCGTCTGACGGGGCTGTCGCAGAAGGCATGAGCCGCGCGGGCATGTAGCAGCTCTGGGGCAGTGCCGGCGTTTCAGCCAGCCCTCCCGGGCTGGCCCGCCGCGAACCCGCAGATCAAGCGGGCTTTTTGCTCGGCGTACGCTTTTTGGCGCGCTTGATCAGGCCGCCGGCGGTGACGCGCTGGTTGCCCATCACGGTGACCTTCTTGATCTCAGGGCGACGCAGGCCGCTCTTGGAGAACTTGAGGATCTTGACTTCGCGGGGGCCCGGGCCTCGACCTTCGCGTTCTTCGGCGCTTTCCTTTTCTGGCATCGGACGCCACAAGACCAGCAACTTGCCGATATGCTGGATGGGTGCGGCGTTGAGCTTGTCGCACATCTGGGCGTAGATCTCTTCGCGCACGGCGCGGTCGTCGCCCAACACACGCACTTTGATCAGTCCGTGTGCCTTGAGGGCGCCATCGGCTTCTTTGAGGACAGCGGGCGTGAGCCCGTCTCCGCCGATCATCACGACGGGGTCCAAGTGGTGTGCGTCGGCCCGCAGGGCACGACGTTCGGCGGTGGTCAATTCAATTGCAGGCATCCCTCTATTATCAAGCCATGAAAGTCCAAACCAAAAGCAAAAAGGTCAACAAGGCCTGGTTGAATGACCATATCCACGATCCTTACGTGAGATTGGCGCAAAAAGAGGGGTTTCGCTCGCGGGCTGCCTACAAGCTCAAGGAAATTGACGAGACGCTCGGGCTGATCAAGCCGGGGCAGTTGGTCGTGGACTTGGGGGCTTCGCCCGGTGCCTGGAGTCAGTATGTGCGGCGCAAGTTTGCCCCCAAGGACGCTGGGACGGGGGGGGCTGCTGTGGGCGAGCTCAATGGCACCATCATCGCGCTCGACCTGCTGGACTTCGAGCCCATTGAGGGCGTGCAGTTCATCCAGGGCGACTTCCGTGAAGAAGAGGTGCTGCAGCAATTGCAGGCCTGTGTGGGCGACCGCCCCGTGGATGTGGTCATCTCCGACATGGCGCCGAACCTCAGTGGCATCGGCGCCCATGACGCCGCGCGGGTCGAAAACCTGATCGAGCTGGCCATCGACTTTGCCCAGCATCACCTCAAGAAAGATGGTGCCTTGGTGTGCAAGGTCTTCCACGGCTCGGGTTACACGCAACTGGTGGACATGTTCAAGGCGAATTTCCGGGTGGTGAAACCGATCAAGCCGAAAGCCTCGCGAGACAAGTCATCCGAGACGTTTCTGGTCGGGATTGGCCTCAAGCCTCGATGAATTTTCTTGATCGGGTCGATCAGAGGGCCTAAAACCGTGGTTTCGCTGTGGGTAGCACGCTGCAGGGGCTCTCTTGACTCGTCTAGAATCATCCACATATAGCGATGGCATCGTGTCACTTTGTCAAGAAGATGACGGTGGCGAAACGATGTAGCCCTGAACAGGTGTGGTGATGCATCCAGCATCAGCCGGTTCAGGTTGAATGGGAAGAAGGAGCCTCGGTGAACAATCAATGGTTCTCGAAGATTGCAGTCTGGTTGGTGGTGGCACTGGTGTTGTTCACCGTGTTCAAGCAGTTCGACCGCGTCAGCGCGGGCGGCAGTCAGATCGCCTATTCGGATTTCCTGGAGGAGGTTCGAGCCAAACGCATCAAGAGCGTGGTGCTGCAAGAGAGTGGCACTGGCGCCACGGAGATCATTGCCATCACCACCGATGACAAGCGCCTGCGCAGCACGGCCACCTACCTTGACCGCGGTCTGGTGGGCGACTTGCTGGCCAGTGGCGTCAAGTTTGATGTGAAGGCCCGTGAAGAGCCCTCTCTGATCATGAGCCTGCTGGTGTCGTGGGGCCCGATGCTCCTGCTGATTGGCGTGTGGGTGTATTTCATGCGCCAGATGCAAGGCGGTGGTGGCAAGGGCGGGGCGTTCAGCTTCGGCAAGAGCCGCGCCCGCATGCTCGATGAGAGCAACAACACCGTGACCTTCGCCGACGTCGCCGGTTGCGACGAGGCCAAGGAAGAAGTGAAGGAGTTGGTGGATTTCCTGCGCGACCCGCAGAAGTTCCAGAAGCTGGGTGGCCGCATACCGCGTGGTGTGCTGCTGGTCGGCCCCCCGGGTACCGGTAAGACGCTGCTGGCCAAGTCCATCGCCGGCGAAGCCAAGGTGCCGTTCTTCACCATCTCCGGTTCTGACTTCGTGGAGATGTTCGTTGGCGTGGGCGCATCTCGCGTGCGCGACATGTTCGAGCAGGCCAAGAAGAACGCCCCTTGCATCATCTTCATCGACGAAATCGATGCGGTCGGTCGTCACCGTGGCGCTGGCCTGGGCGGTGGCAACGACGAACGTGAGCAGACTCTCAACCAGATGCTGGTCGAGATGGACGGCTTCGACACCAACGCCGGCGTGATCGTGGTGGCAGCCACCAACCGCCCGGACATCCTGGACCCGGCTCTGCTGCGCCCTGGTCGTTTCGACCGTCAGGTGTATGTGACCCTGCCGGACGTGCGTGGTCGTGAACAGATCCTGAACGTGCACGTGCGCAAGGTGCCGGTCGGCCAGGACGTGCGTGCTGACATCCTGGCACGTGGCACCCCGGGCTTCTCGGGTGCGGACTTGGCCAACCTGGTCAACGAAGCAGCCTTGTTTGCCGCTCGCCGCAATGGTCGCGTGGTGGAGATGCAGGACTTCGAGAAGGCCAAGGACAAGATCATGATGGGCCCCGAGCGCAAGTCCATGATCATGCCCGAGGAGGAGCGTCGCAACACCGCGTACCATGAAGCCGGTCACGCCCTGGTGGCGCGCCTGCTGCCCAAGACCGATCCGGTGCACAAGGTCACCATCATCCCCCGCGGCCGCGCGCTGGGTGTGACCATGCAGTTGCCTGAAGGTGACCGTTACAGCATGGACAAGAACCGCATGCTGGACACCATCTCGGTGCTGTTCGGTGGCCGCATCGCCGAAGAGGTCTTCATGAACCAGATGACGACCGGCGCGAGCAACGACTTCGAGCGTGCCACCGCCATCGCCCGCGACATGGTGACCCGCTACGGCATGACCGACGAACTCGGCCCGGTGGTGTACGCCGAGAACGAGGGCGAGGTCTTCCTGGGCCGCTCGATCACCAAGACCACGCACATGTCTGAAGAGACGATGCAGAAGGTCGACAAGCAGATCCGCAAGATCATCGACGAGCAGTACGCTCTGGCGCGCAAGCTCATCGAGGACAACAAGGACAAGATGCACGCAATGGCCAAGGCCTTGCTGGAGTGGGAGACCATCGATTCGGATCAGATCGACGAGATCATGGCCGGTAAGGAGCCCAGCCCACCCAAGGACTGGACACCTTCGGTCAACCGCTCTGGCGGCAGCGATCCGAAACCTCCGGTCAAGCCAGACGGCGCACCGGCAGCAGTCTGACCAGCGCGCACTTCATTCATCAACGGGGCTTCGGCCCCGTTGTGTATTTCAGCTCTCCCTCTCGCATCATGTTCACTTGGCACACCACCCGATTTCAGATTGACCTGAGCCGTCCGCAGGTCATGGGCATTGTCAACGTCACTCCGGATTCGTTTTCGGACGGTGGCCAACATGCCGATACCCGGAAGGCCCTTGCTCATTGCGAGCAGTTGATCAAAGACGGGGTGGACATTCTGGATCTGGGGGGCGAGTCGACCCGTCCCGGGGCGCCTACCCTCACGGTCGAGGAGGAATGGTCCCGGCTGGAAGGCGTGATCCGCGGCGCCTTGTCTTTGGGTGTGCCGCTGTCGGTGGACACCTGTAAGTCTGAGGTCATGCGTCGTGCGCTGGACTTGGGCGTGGACATCATCAACGACATCCGGGGGCTGGAGGATGTCGGTGCAGTAGAGGTGGTGGCAAACCACGGTTCCTGCGGCGTCTGCTTGATGCACATGCAGGGCGATCCCGCCACGATGCAGTTGCGCCCCAGCTACCCTGATGTGGTGACCGAGGTCAAGGCTTATCTGGCGCAAAGGGTGGCTGTGGTGCGGGAGGCAGGCGTGGATCCAGCTCGCATCACGCTGGATCCTGGCATTGGTTTTGGTAAAACGCCCGAGCACAACTTCCAGCTCTTGCGCGAGCAGGCTGCCTTGCTGGAATTGGGTTATCCCTTGCTCGTTGGCTGGTCACGCAAGTCCAGTTTGGGGGCCTTGACGGGACGTCCCGTTGGCCAGCGACTGGCGGCCAGTTTGAGTGCGGCCCTGGCAGGGGTGCAGCGCGGCGCACACATCGTGCGCGTTCACGACGTGGCTGAGACGGTGGACGCGCTGAAAGTGTGGAAGGCTGCGGGGCTGCTGGATGGGGTGGTTTGACGGGTATTCCCGGGTATGATTTCTGGCTCAACAGTCAGCAGGGTTGCATTCATTCATGTCACGCCAATATTTCGGAACCGATGGCATCCGTGGCACGGTCGGTCAAGCGCCGATCACGCCTGATTTCGTGCTGCGTCTGGGGCACGCAGTGGGTCAGGTCTTGCGTCGAACCGAGTCCCGTCCTACGGTATTGATCGGCAAGGACACGCGCATTTCGGGTTATATGTTGGAGTCTGCGCTGGAGGCCGGTTTCGCTTCCGCAGGGGTGGATGTCTTGCTGACCGGTCCCTTGCCGACCCCTGGCGTGGCTTATCTGACGCGTGCCCTGCGTCAGAGCCTGGGGGTGGTGATCAGTGCGTCCCACAATCCTTTCCAGGACAACGGCATCAAGTTCTTCTCCGCCAATGGCGAGAAGCTGCCTGATGACTGGGAGAAGGATGTGGAGTCGGCGCTGACGCAGGCGCCTCAATGGGTGGATTCGCAAGGTTTGGGGCGTGCGCGCCGCCTTGAGGATGCACGAGGGCGATACATCGAGTTCTGCAAGGCGAGCTTCGATTCCAATCTCTCCCTGAAGGGCCTGAAGTTGGTGGTGGATGGGGCCCATGGCGCGGCCTATCAGATCGCGCCTGCTGTTTTGCATGAGTTGGGGGCCGAGGTGATCTCCATCGGATGTGCGCCCGACGGCTTGAACATCAATGATGGGGTCGGCGCCACCCATCCCGAGGCTCTGGTTGCTGCGGTCGCTGCGCATGGGGCCCACTATGGCATTGCGCTGGACGGCGACGCAGACCGGTTGCAGCTGGTGGATGCCCAAGGGCGTCTCTACAACGGCGATGAGTTGCTTTACGTGTTGGTGGCAGACCGTCTTGCGCAGGGTGAAAAGGTTCCTGGTGCGGTGGGGACGCTCATGACCAATATGGCTGTCGAGCTGGCTCTGCAGCAGCGTGGTGTCGATTTTGTCCGCGCGAAGGTGGGCGACCGATATGTGCTGGAGGAGTTGATCAACCGTGGCTGGCAGTTGGGCGGAGAAGGTTCAGGACACCTTCTGGCGCTTGACCGACATACGACAGGCGATGGCATGGTGAGTGCCCTTCAGGTGTTGCAGGCCGTGGTGCGCAGTGGGCGCAGCCTTGCGCAGTGGCTGGAAGGCGTGACATTGTTTCCCCAGCGCTTGATCAATGTCAGGCTCCAAGCGGGACAGGATTGGCGACAGAACGCTCGACTGGCGACCGTACAGCAGGATGTGGACGGGATGCTGTCAGGGCAGGGGCGTGTGCTCATCCGTCCGTCGGGCACCGAACCTTTGTTGCGTGTGATGGTGGAGGCGCGCGAGCAGGCGCTTGCTGATCGTTGCGCCCAGATGTTGGCGGACGCCGTGGTGGGCTGACGAGCACGCTGTTCACAACAAGCCGGCCTCATGGAGCAGCCGGCTTTTTTGTGTCTGGACGGGCGCCGGATGGCGCATGACAATGTGGCGTCTGAAATATGACAAATCGCCCAGCTGCCTGGGCGATGGCGGCCTGCGGCGCTTTGTGACAACGCCGCCTTTTCTGTCACAGACACGTCATATTGCCTGCTTAAAGTTGCCACTGTCGAAATTCAACTGTCTCAAGACAGGAAAGGCGTACACATGAGCTTCAAACTGATTCGCACTGCCGCTGCTGTGGCACTGACCGTGGCTTCTTTTGGCGTGATGGCCAATGACGTGACTGGCGCTGGCGCCAGCTTCCCCGCCCCCGTCTATGCCAAGTGGGCCGCTGCCTACAACACGGCTACCGGCGTGCGCATCAACTACCAGTCGGTGGGTTCGGGTGCTGGCATTCGTCAGATCAAGGCCAAGACCGTGGACTTCGGCGCATCTGACATGCCCCTGACGGACGAAGAGCTGGCCAAGGAAGGCCTGATGCAGTTCCCCACCGTGATCGGTGGCGTGGTGCCGGTGGTCAACATCCAGGGTGTGAAGCCCGGTGAACTGAAGCTGACCGGCGAAGTGCTGGGCAACATCTACCTGGGCAAGATCGCCAAGTGGAACGACCCCGCCATCGTCGCGCTGAACCCCGGCGTCAAGCTGCCGGACGCTGCCATCGCACCGGTGCGCCGTGCTGACGGCTCGGGCACGACCTTCGTGTTCACCAACTACCTGTCCAAGGTCAACGCCGAGTGGAAGCAAACCGTCGGCGAAGGTGCTGCCGTGAAGTGGCCCACCGGTGCCGGTGGCAAGGGCAACGAAGGCGTGTCGGCTTTCGTGGGTCGCCTGCCTAACTCGATTGGTTACGTCGAATACGCCTACGCGAAGACCAACAAGCTGGCTCACGTTGCGATGAAGAACGTGTCGGGCGCCTTCGTGCAGCCGGATGATTCGGCGTTCAAGGCTTCGGCCGCCGGTGCTGACTGGAACAAGTCGTTCTACCAGGTGCTGACCAACCAGCCTGGCAAGGATGCCTGGCCGATGAGCAGCGCCACCTTCATCCTGATGCACAAGTCGGCTGATAAGCCCCAGCAAGCTGGCGGCGCCCTGAAGTTCTTCGACTGGGCTTACAACGCCGGTGACAAGACTGCTGCCGAGCTGGACTACGTGCCGCTGCCCGCTTCGGTGAAGGACATCGTGCGCAAGTCGTGGGCTCAGATCAAGGACGCCTCCGGCAAGCCGGTTTCTTATAAGTAAATCACTGCACATGCAGTTCTGGCCGGTCACCTGGGATGGGGTGATCGGCCTCTTGTCGTACGTCGCTCACCCATGCCGATTGATTCTCTCTACGGAGGCCGTCGATGACTGCCATTCTTCCTGCTGACAGACTTCCTGGCGCCCCGGCCTTCCAGAGAGCCAAGCGTGAACCCATGACCACTCCTCCTCAACGCCGTATCAGCGCGCCCTGGGCCGATGCCTTGTTCGCCAATCTGGCCCGATTGGCTGCCTTGATCACCCTGTCCCTGCTGTTGGGCATCATGGTGTCCTTGATCATTGGCGCCTGGCCGGCCATCAAGGAATATGGACTGAGCTTCCTGTGGCGCTCTGACTGGGATCCGGTGCAGGATTCCTACGGCGGCCTGGTGATGATCTACGGCACCTTGATGACTTCGTTCATCGCCTTGCTGATTGCGGTGCCTGTGAGCTTCGGCATCGCGATGTTCCTGACCGAACTCTCGCCCAACTGGCTCAAGCGCCCGCTGGGCATCGCGGTGGAGTTGCTGGCGGCTGTGCCTTCCATCGTGTACGGCATGTGGGGCCTGCTGGTGTTTGGCCCGATTCTCGCCACCTACGTGCAGCAGCCGCTGCAGTCGTGGACGGATGGCATTCCTTATCTGGGCGCGTTTTTCTCCGGCCCACCTGTTGGCATCGGCATTTTGTCGGCCGGCATCATCCTGGCCATCATGATCATCCCCTTCATCGCTTCGGTGATGCGAGACGTGTTCGAGGTGACGCCGCCGCTGCTCAAGGAGTCAGCCTACGGCCTGGGTTCGACCACCTGGGAGGTGGTCTCCAAGGTGGTGCTGCCCTACACCAAGACCGGTGTGGTGGGCGGCATCATGCTGGGGCTGGGCCGTGCCCTGGGTGAAACGATGGCTGTGACCTTCGTGATCGGGAACATGAACCAGCTGGATTCGCTGTCTTTGTTCGAAGCGGCCAACAGCATCACCTCGGCGCTGGCCAACGAGTTTGCCGAAGCCAACGAAGGCCTGCACCAGGCTTCGCTGATCTATCTGGGATTGGTCCTGTTCTTCATCACCTTCGTGGTGCTGGCGTTCTCGCGGATTTTGCTGTCCCGTCTCAAGCGTAACGAAGGAGCTGCAGCATGAGTGCAGAGATGAAAGCCTTGCGCATGCAGCGCTACAAGTCACGCAAGATGGTGAACTTGCTGGCCTTGACGTTGTCCTTGGCGGCCATGGCCTTTGGTCTGGTCTGGCTGATATGGATCCTGGCCGAAACGATTCGCCTGGGTGTCGGCGGCCTCAGCTGGAGCATCCTGACCGAAATGACCCCGGCCCCAGGCGACGAAGGCGGCTTGGCCAATGCCATCATGGGTTCGCTGCTGATGGTGGGGCTGGCCACCTTGATCGGCACGCCGGTGGGGGTCATGTCGGGCATCTATCTGGCCGAATACGGTCAGCGGGGTGCCCTGGGCAGCATCACCCGTTTCATCAACGACATCCTGCTGTCGGCACCGTCGATCGTGGTGGGCTTGTTCATCTATTCGGTGGTCGTAACCCGCATGCAATCGTTCTCGGCTTGGGCCGGTGTGCTGGCCCTGGCGCTGATCGTGGTGCCGGTGGTGATCCGCACCACCGAGAACATGCTGACGCTGGTGCCGCAGGCCCTGCGTGAAGCCGCCTACGCCTTGGGCACGCCGAAGTGGCGCGTCATTTTGACGATCACCTTGAAGTCGGCCCGCGCCGGTGTGGTGACCGGGGTGTTGCTGGCGGTGGCGCGCATTGCCGGTGAAACGGCACCGCTGTTGTTCACCGCGCTGTCCAACCAGTTCTGGTCGGCCGACATGTCGGCACCGATGGCCAGCCTGCCGGTGACGATCTTCAAGTTTGCGATGAGCCCGTACGAGAACTGGCAGAAACTGGCGTGGGCAGGCGTGTTCCTGATCACCCTGGGTGTGCTGGCCCTCAACATCATCGCCCGCGTCCTTTTCCGTCAGCGCTGATGCGCCTGGCCCCCTGATTTGATGGAGTTCCAGACCATGGATACCAAGGTAAACACTGCACAGACGGAGCGCATCAAGCTGGCCGTCAACAACCTGAACTTTTACTACGGCAAGTTCCACGCCCTCAAGAACATCAACCTGACCTTGCCTGAAAACAAGGTGACGGCCTTCATCGGCCCCTCGGGTTGTGGCAAGTCCACGCTGCTGCGCACCTTCAACCGCATGTTCGAGTTGTACCCGGAGCAGCGCGCCGAGGGCGAGATCCTGCTCGACGGGGAGAACATCCTCAAGAGCAAGGAAGACGTGGCCCTGATCCGTGCCCGCGTGGGCATGGTGTTCCAGAAGCCGACACCGTTCCCGATGTCGATTTACGAGAACATCGCCTATGGCGTGCGTCTCTTCGAGAACCTGTCGCGCACCGAGATGGACGAGCGCGTGGAGTGGGCCCTGAAGAAGGCCGCGCTCTGGAACGAAGTCAAGGACAAACTCAACCAGAGCGGCTCGGGCCTGTCGGGTGGTCAGCAGCAGCGTCTGTGCATTGCCCGTGGCATTGCGATCAAGCCCGAGGTGCTGCTGCTCGACGAGCCTTGCTCGGCGCTGGACCCGATTTCGACCGGCAAGATCGAAGAGCTGATCCATGAGCTCAAGAACGACTACACCGTGCTGATCGTGACCCACAACATGCAGCAGGCTGCTCGTTGCTCGGACTACACCGCCTACATGTATCTGGGCGAGCTGATCGAGGTGGGGCCGACCACCGACATCTTCATGAAGCCCAAGCGCAATGAGACCGAGGATTACATCACTGGCCGTTTCGGCTGATGACGCAGCCCCAGCACCCACAACAACCAACATTGAAGGAGTTGCCTCATGACCGACAAGCACATGTCCAGCCAGTTCGATTCGGAGCTGGGCAGCATTTCCACCCGCGTTCTGGAGATGGGCGGCCTGGTGGAGTCGCAGGTGGCGCAGGCCGTTGCCGCGTTGACTTCGTTCAACGGTGAGGAAGCCACACGCGTGTTGACCCAGGAAACACTGGTCAACCAGATGGAAGTCAACATCGATGCCGACCTGTCCACCATCATTGCGCGCCGCCAGCCCACCGCTCGTGATCTGCGTCTGCTGATCGCCATTTCCAAGACCATTGGTAATTTGGAGCGCGTGGGTGACGAGGCCGCACGCGTGGCCCGCACCGTCCAGCGCCTGATCAATACCGGCGTGTCCACACGCCTGCGCTTGCCGGTTGGGGATCTGCAGTTTGCGGCCGAGTTGGCCACCGCCTCTCTGCGCCGCGCCCTGGATGCTTTCGCACGCCTGGACACCCAGACCGCCATCGAGGTCATCCGCGCCGACAACGAGATCGACTCCGAGTTCGATGGCCTGATGCGCAAGTTGATCACCTACATGATGGAAGATCCGCGCACGATTTCGGCCTCGATCGACCTGGTCTTTGTGGCCAAGGCCATCGAGCGCGTGGGGGACCATGCCAAGAATCTGGCTGAGCAGGTCATCTACATCGTCAAGGGTACCGACGTGCGGCACAACACGCCCGAGGCGGTTGAGTCCATCATCAAGTAAGTGTGATTCAGGAGCTGCCCATGAGCCGTGTGCTGGTGGTTGAAGACGAAATGGCGATCGCAGAGTTGATCGCCTTGAACCTGCGTCATGCCGGATTCGAGGTGACGGTGGTCGACAACGGGGAGGATGCCCAGACGCAGATCGACAAGGTCATGCCTGACCTGGTCTTGCTCGACTGGATGTTGCCGGGCCAATCGGGCCTGACGCTGGCCAAGCGTTGGCGCGGGGCCACGCGCACCCGTGACATCCCCATCATCATGCTGACGGCACGAGCCGAGGAGGCCGATAAGGTGGCTGGGCTCGACGCCGGTGCAGACGACTACCTGACCAAACCGTTCTCACCGCATGAACTGATGGCGCGGGTGCGTGCGGTCTTGCGCCGCAAGGCACCCCAGGCTCTGGACTCTGCCGTGGAGATTGCCGGACTGCGCCTGGATCCTTCCACCCGCCGTGTTTCACGGGGCGAGCAGGAGGTCAAGATCGGACCCACGGAGTTCAAGCTTCTGCATTTCTTCATGACACACCCTGAGCGTGTGCACAGTCGTGCGCAGTTGCTCGACCGTGTGTGGGGGGACCATGTGTTCATCGAAGAGCGCACGGTGGATGTGCATGTCAAGCGCTTGCGCGAAGCCCTGGCGCCCGTGCAGCGCTCACAGTTGATCGAAACGGTGCGGGGGGCGGGTTACCGACTCACCCAGCAGTTGACCGAGGCTGCGGCCTGATCTGACTCAAGGCGAGCGGTGGACTCTAACCAATCGTGGTTGCTGGCCCGGATCACCTCGCGTGTGGGGTATGCCAGCGTCGGCACATTTGGAGGCTGGTTGCTGGGGACGTACACCGCGTACCCTGTGACCTTGGCACTGACAGGCTGCGCGTCAGCCTTGATCATTCAATCAGCAATCGACACCTGGCGTGGTCAGACCCTCCTTGACTGGTTGCGCACGCCCGATACCGAGCCGCCGCCCATTTCCAGCATCTGGGGCGAGATTGGCTACCGCGTGCAGCGTTTACTCCAGTCGCGCGAGCAGGCCATTGAGAATGAACGGGCGCGGTTGGCGGACTTTCTGTCGGCCATCGAGGTGTCGCCCAACGGTGTGATGCTCCTCGATGCCGCTGAGCACATCACGTGGATCAGCGCCAGCGCTGCCAATCATTTTGGGCTGGATCCACAGCGTGATTTGCAGCAACGGGTGACGAATCTGATTCGTCAGCCTGCGTTTGTGCAGTACCTCAGTGCTGGTGACTACCGTGAGGGCGTCAAATGCCCGATGGCAAGTGGTGCTCACAACTGGCTGCAGATTCATGTGAAAGAGTATGGCGATGGGCTCAAGCTGATCCTGTCTCAGGACATCACCGAGCGTGAGCGTGCTGACCGCATGCGTCGTGACTTTGTGGCCAACGTCTCACACGAAATTCGAACCCCGTTGACCGTGCTGAGCGGTTTCATTGAAACGATGGGCTCCCTGCCGCTGACCGAGGTGGAGCGGCAGCGTGTCATTGGCTTGATGTCGCAGCAGGCGGAGCGCATGCAAACGCTGGTTTCCGACCTCTTGACGCTGGCGCAGATCGAGGGGAGTCCGCGCCCCGCGCCGGATCGCTGGTTGAACGTGGACGACCTCATGCAGCGCATCGACAACGATGTGCGGGGCTTGTCTCGCGGGCGTCATCCCGTGACAGTGAGCATGAATGTGGACGGCAAGTCATGCGAGATCGCGGCAGTAGAGAGCGAATGGCTGAGTGCCATGGGTAATCTCGTGTCCAATGCCGTGCGCTACACGCCGGATGGGCAACCCATCGATGTTCTTTGGCGTGTGCTGCCTGACGGGCGTGCAGAGTTCAGCGTCAAGGATGGGGGCGTGGGCATTGCTCCTGAGCACTTGCCACGATTGTCAGAGCGCTTTTACCGTGCGGACAGCAGTCGCTCTCGCAATACCGGTGGTACCGGCTTGGGTCTCTCGATTGTCAAGCACGTGGTGCAGCGTCACGGCGGTGAGCTGAAGGTCACGAGCGAGGTGGGCAAAGGCTCGACTTTCACACTTGTGCTGCCTGCTGTCCGGGTGCGTCTCAAGTGACGCGCCTTGTGCGCAGCGGTTGCTGCCCTTGACCTCAACGCCGGTAAATGGCGATTTGCTCAGAGTTGCGAGTGCGCTGATTGTGGCGCACCAACAAAGTCCAACCCTCAATGTCAGGCGCCTTCGCCCGCCCGGGGAGTTGTACGACCAGTGCCTCGCAGTGGTCTGAACCATCACCCGTCGTGGACGCTCTGCCATCCACGCGGTACTGACCGAAATACTCCATTCCGGTCAACAAGGCCACAGAGGCCTTGGGCGCACACACCAGGGTATGAGCGGGCACATCGGCCTGCATGCGCTCGATCAGGAAACGGTAACTGCGAGCCTGGTCCAGGATGGGCAGCCACAGTGTCATGAACAGCAGCCAGCACAAGGCCACGCCCCCCGCGGGCAGCACCAGACTCTTCCACAGCGCATGCGATACCCGGGCGGTACGCCAGCGCACCAATCCCAGCCAGAGCACCGTTCCGATGACGGCAGCCACCAAAGCCAGCCAAGAGAAATCGGCTTGGGTACCGGGCACGAGTTTGGTGATTCGCTCAGCCGTACGGGCAGGGGCGCCCGTGTGCAGCGCCACATAACCCAGCCAGATCAGGCTGGCAAAAATGGTGAAGAAAAAGACCGAAAACCAGTCAAGGGCAGAGCCCAGGCTACGCTGCAAAATCGGCAGCGCAAATGCAGCGAGCACCGCCAGAGAAGGCAAGACGGCCAACAGAGCACGTTCGTTGGCACTCATGGCCAGAGAGGCAAGCAGCCCGACCAATGCGGTGAACAGCGGCACGGCAATGTGCCGGTGCGTGATCTGCCTGCGCCAGTGCCAGATGGTGAGTGCTGCCAAAGGTAGCGTTGGCCAGGTGAACCAGACCAGCAGGCGCAGCACCTCGCCGGGGCCATCAGGCCAAGCCAGGCGCCACGACCAGCCGGGCAGGTTCATGGCCGACAAGGCCGTGGCCAGCACCAGCGCGAACACGGTGGATGCTGCGACCCAGCGCAGATGCTGACGCATCACGTCTTGTCGGGACAGCAGGCAGATGGCGCCACCGACAAGACCCAGCATCACAGCGACAGCAGGGCTCCCGCTGGCCGCCATCACGGGCAGGCTCAGCAAGGCAGCCCAGCGGGCCTTGACGGGATGAACTTGGGCTACTGCCAGGCTGAACAGGAAGAGGGTGCTGCCCGTCAGTTGCAGTAACTCTGGGGTGGTCTCATGACCCAGTTGCAGCAGGCCGAGTGAGGCGATGAGTGCGAGCAAGCCGCCGTCTGCCACAGCGCGGGCGTAGTCTGCCGGTGCAGCTTCTCCACCAAAGGCGAGGGGCAGGGGCTGGGCTGCATCCGTGCGGGCGAGATGGTAAGTGGTGTACCAAGTCAAGGCCAGCACGGCTGCCAGCAGCATGGCGAAGGGCAGGCGGGCTGCCACAGCGGGGTCAACCCAGGGGCTCAGCAGGTTGATGAACGCCGCACCCAGCCAGTAGGGCAACACGCCGCCCGAGGTGGGCAGCACGCCGCCCACATTGGGATGCAGCCATGATGCTTGCCCCAGGGCCAGACTCCACATGTGCCCGAAGGAGGCGATGTCTTCGTTCTTCCAGGGGTCGCGCCCGAACAGGCCGGGGATGACGTAGGCCGCGCAAAACAGCAGCAATGCCCAGCGCGGCAGGCGCTGAACTGCCTTCTGGGTGACCAGGGCAGGGGAGACGCGGGATTCCTGAAGGCGAGCGTTCATGCGAGGTGGCGACAAGCAGAGCAGAAATGAAAAAGGGCAGCCGGAGCCACCCTTTTGAGTATCGCGGAAACGGGCGCTGTGTGTGCAGACCCGTGGACCGGATTACTTGCGGAACTGCGCAAACTTGTTGCGGAACTTCTCGACGCGGCCACCCAGGGTGTCCACGCTCTTTTGCTGGCCCGTGTAGAAAGCGTGCGATTCGGAAGAGGTTTCCAGCTTGAACAGGGGCAGTTCACGGCCGTCGTCCAGCTTGATGCTTTCCTTGGTAGGAGCGCAGGAACGGGTGATGAACTGGAAGCCGTTGGACTGGTCAACGAACACGACTTCGCGGTAGTTGGGGTGAATACCTTGCTTAGGCATATGAAAACCTCTTGCTGTTTGCATCATCGGTAGCCACCAAGCCCCATGCCTGGCACTTTCCGACAGCCGGAAAACCCGCAATTATAGCGGGTTTCGGGGTGGATTAGCCACCACGCCTCATCATGTCGAAGAAGTCGTGGTTGTTCTTGGTGGAGCGCATCTTGTCGAGCACGAATTCCATCGCCTCGATCTCGTCCATCGGGTAAAGCAGTTTGCGCAGAATCCAGCTCTTTTGCAGGATTTCGGCCTTGAGCAGCAACTCTTCGCGGCGCGTGCCCGACTTGTTGATCAGGATGGAAGGGTAGACGCGCTTTTCGGCCATGCGACGGTCCAGGTGGATTTCGCAGTTGCCGGTGCCCTTGAACTCTTCGTAGATCACTTCGTCCATGCGGCTGCCGGTATCCACCAGCGCGGTGCCGATGATGGTGAGCGAGCCACCTTCTTCGATGTTGCGGGCCGCGCCGAAGAAGCGTTTGGGGCGTTGCAGGGCGTTAGAGTCCACGCCGCCCGAAAGCACCTTGCCCGATGAGGGCAGGACGTTGTTGTAGGCGCGGGCCAGACGGGTGATCGAGTCCAGCAGGATGACCACGTCTTTCTTGAGTTCGACCAGGCGCTTGGCGCGCTCGATCACCATTTCGGCGACCTGAACGTGGCGCTGGGCCGGCTCGTCGAAGGTGGAGCTGATGACCTCGCCGCGCACGGTGCGCTGCATCTCGGTCACTTCTTCCGGGCGCTCGTCCACCAGCAGCACGATCAGGTGCACGTCGGGGTGATTGGCGACCAGAGCATGGGCCAGGTTCTTCATCAGCACCGTCTTGCCGCTCTTGGGCGGGGCGACGATCAGGGCGCGTTGGCCTTTGCCGATGGGGGCGATCAGGTCGATGATGCGGCTGCTGACGTTGTCGTCGCTGCGCAGGCCGTCGCTTTCAAGCTTGAACTGTTGGTCGGGGAACAGCGGCGTGAGGTTCTCGAACATCAGCTTGTTCTTGTTGACCTCAGGCGACAAACCGTTGACGCGGTCGACCTTGACCAGGGCAAAGTAGCGCTCGCCATCCTTGGGCACGCGCACTTCGCCTTCGATCAAATCGCCGGTGTGCAGGTTGAAGCGGCGCACCTGACTGGGCGACAGGTAGATGTCGTCGGTGCTGGCCAGAAAACTGGTGTCGAGGGCGCGCAGAAAGCCGAAGCCGTCGGGAAGCACTTCGAGGACGCCGTCGCCGAAGACCTGCTCTCCAGCCTTGGCGCGCTTCTTCATGATGGCAAACATCAACTCTTGCTTGCGCATGCGAGAGACGTTTTCAATTTCAAGAGCCTCTGCCATCTCGACCAGCTTGGAGATGTGCAGTGCCTTCAGTTCTGACAGATGCATGTGGGGGTACCCTGAACGAAACCCGCAGGCACATCAACGTTGCAGCAACGTTCGGCCGAGCAGGTGAGAAACGCGTGGGTGAACAGATAGATTGAGGCGAACGCCTCGGTTCGCTCGGGTAGAGGACTCAGGTCGGTGAGGGTGTCTCACTCGACGGGTTCTGTACCCAGACTGACGGCCAGGCGACCGTGCAGATAAACGAACACCGACTGTGTTGAAGCAGTCGGTGTTCGCATTATAGGGAGGAAATCAGCCCGGCTATCACAGGTTGCCGTCAATGAAGGCGGTCAGCTGGGCTTTGGACAGGGCTCCGACCTTGGTGGCAGCCAATTGACCATCCTTGAAGATCATCAGCGTGGGGATGCCGCGGATGCCGAACTTGGCGGGCACGTCGCGGTTCTGGTCGACGTTCATCTTGGCCACGCTCAGACGGCCGTTGTAGTCCTTGGCGATTTCGTCGAGGATGGGGGCGATCATCTTGCAGGGGCCGCACCATTCGGCCCAGTAGTCCACCAGCACGGGCTGGCTCGATTGCAGCACGTCTGCGTCGAAGGATGCGTCGGAAATGTGTTTGATCAGGTCGCTGCTCATGAAACTGTCCTTGTGGGTGCAAGGAAAGGAGCGATCGTTTGATGTAATGTCGCTCATTTCCACTTATGTGAAGATTTTGACACAGAAGAGATCGGTATCAGGGTCTGACCTGAGAGACCTTGTTGATGGCGTCCATAGCCGAAATCTGTTGCGTCGGAGGCGCACGCATCGCTGGAAATGCGCCGGTTCTCACCCCTAGGCTACAGTATTGGCTGGTCTGAATATGTCGTGAAATGGAGGGGCTGCGGTCTTTCTGGCCCGGCTACTCTCTTGTTTCCAGTGCGCACTTCATGACGCAAGCCTCGTCCACATCGCCTACCACGCCACGCTATTTCGGGCGATTCGAATTGCGCCAGCAATTGGGTCGCTCCAGTGCGTCGCAGTTGTGGTTGGTGCTGGACAGCCATTTGAAGCATGAGGTCGCCCTGTGTGTGCCGCGTGTGCAGCCGTTGAACGATGCTGAGCGCGACGTCTGGATGCAGGATGTGCAACTCGGGGCGCGACTGAAGCACCCGCATCTGGCTCAGGTGCTGGAGGTGGGTGTTCACGAGGGATGGCCTTTTGTCATTCTGGAGTGGGGCGATCTGGTGACCTTGGGCGCACGCCTGTCTGAGGGAACGCCGTTGACGCCACCCGAGGCTGCGGCCATCGTGGTAGATGTGCTGGATGGCTTGGCTTATGCGCACGAGGCTGGTCTGGTGCATCAGGACATCGGCTTGCACAGTGTGTTGCTGGAACGATCTGGACGTGCTCGACTTGCCGCATTGGCTGTGGGCCTGCGAGCGATGCCTCCTGGTGAGCCGCGGCGACCCAGGCTGGATCTGTTCAGCTTGCGTCAGGCATGTGAGCGCGACGTGTTGATGGTTGGCTTGCTGTTGCACCGTTTGCTGGCGAACCAGCCCGCCCTGGATGAGCCTGATCTGGGCAATGCGGTGACGCGTGTTGGCACAGAAATCGTGCGTTTGCCTTGGAGCACGCCGCACACCGTACCGGATCCGCTGCGTGCGATCGCCAACCGGGCCACGGATCGCCAGCAGCGCCAGCGTTACCTCAATGCGCGCACGCTCTTGAGTGCCCTGCAGCGGTGGATCAAGACGCACACCGAGGATGCCGGCGGGCCTCTGGTGTTGTTGCTGGATCGACTCAACACAGTGGGTGCCTTGCCTGGTCGGCCTGGTACCGAGCGGGCGCTGGTGTCGGCCTTGTCGGTCGAAACCTTGCGCGTCGATGATCTGGTCGAGGTGGTGTTGAAGAACCCCGCAATGGCCTGGGAAATGTTGCGTTCGGTCAACACCGCATCGTTCCAGAGCCCGGGCGATGGCGACGGCGTGACCACCTTGTCGAGGGCCCTGGTGATGTTGGGGCAGGAGGGGATTCGACGGGTTGCTTCGAGCATTCGTGCCTGGCCTGGGGCCTTGGCTGCGCAGGTCAGTTTGAATGCCGACGAGGGGGCCACTGCTGTGGCGGTGCTGGCCGGTGAGTTGCGTCGGCACTGTATTGCCGGGCATGTGGCCCGCTTGATGGCACCTTTTTCCATTCAGGATGAGGAAGCCGCCTTGGCTGCGATGGCGCAGTCACTGGGGCCGGCTTTGATCGCCTACCATTTTCCGGAAGAGGCCGCACAGATCATGCGGCTGATGCAGGAGTTGCCCGCCACCGAGCCTGAAGGCCGACCCACGCCCGGCATGCAGCCAGATGCTGCCGTGAGTGCAGTGTTGGGGGTTGAAATGGATGAGTTGACGGCTGCCGTGTTGCGTCACTGGGGGCTGCATGAGCGCCTACTGTCGGCGGCGCGGCCCTTGAGTCGAAGCAATCCGGTGCGTAAGCCCGTCACCCGAGAGGAAACCTTGCGCACGGTGGCAAGCCTGGCCAATGAGCTGGCTGCGTCGGTGCTGCTGGAACTGGAGAAACAGCCTTCGGCCGTGCACCAGGTGTACACACGCTATGCGCGTGCGCTGGAGTTGACCCCGAAAGAGTGTATCCAGAACCTGGAGTTGGCCACCCGCCTGGTGGACGGCGGGCGGCGGGCGGAAGTGGTCAGCCCAACTTGAGGGCCTGAGCGCAGGCCTTGACCAATTCAGGCCCCTCGTAGATGAGGCCGGTGTAGATCTGGACGAGGTCGGCGCCAGCATCGCGTTTCGAGCGGGCATCGGCGGCGCTCATGATGCCGCCCACCCCGATGATGGGGTAGCGCGGGCCCAAAGCGGCACGCAGTTGGCGGATCACCTGGTTGCTGGCTTCCAGCACAGGTGCACCGCTGAGGCCACCGGTTTCTTCGGCGTGGGGCAGGCCCTTGACGGCTTCGCGCGAGATGGTGGTGTTGGTGGCGATGACACCGTCGATCTCGTTCTTTTGCAGCGTGGCGGCAATGACGCCCACCTGGGTTTCGTCCAGGTCCGGTGCGATCTTGACGAACATGGGCACGGTGCGGCCATGGCGCTTGATCAGGTCCTGACGGCGTTCCTGCAACTGCGCGAGCAGGGCGTCGAGGGCTTCGTCGCTTTGCAGGGCGCGCAGGTTCTTGGTGTTGGGCGAGGAGATGTTGACCGTGACGTAGTCGGCGTGTGGGTACACGCCTTCCAGGCAGATCAGGTAGTCGTCAACCGCGTTTTCAATGGGCGTGACGGCGTTCTTGCCGATGTTCAGGCCCAGGATGCCGCCATTCTGGCGAAAGCGCGCGCGCTTGACGTTGGCGAGGAAGGCGTCCAGGCCTTCGTTGTTGAAGCCCAGGCGGTTGATGAGGGCGTTGGCCTCGGGCAGGCGGAACATGCGGGGCTTGGGGTTGCCCGGCTGCGCCTTGGGGGTCACGGTGCCTACTTCCACAAAGCCGAACCCCATGGCGCCCAGGCCGTCGATGACGCGGCCGTTCTTGTCCAGGCCTGCAGCCATGCCCACCCGGTTGGGGAAGGTGATGCCGGCGATTTCAACGGGGTCGTTGACCCGTTCGGCACCCCACAGGCAGGCCAGCGGGGTGTTCTGGAAACGGGCGAGACCGGCCATGGTCAGCTCGTGCGCGGCCTCCGGGTCCATCTTGAACAACACGGATTTCGGCAGGGAGTAGGGAAGTAAGGCCATGAGGTGGCAGAAACGGCACACGTGTGAAACAAGCCGCTATTGTCCCCGATCTCGGGGAGGTGGCCGTCGACGGTCTTTCGTGTGGGGCAAGGCGGGGAGGCGACAGTGTCGGTATGGCAAACTGCGCCCCTTGTAGCTGGGTTGGGCGTGACGGTGATCACGTGCATGGCCCCACCCGCGTGAGCGTTTCTGAACGAGGCCGAGCTTGGACAAGATCCTGATGCAACTGGCGGCGGAACTGAATGTTCGCCCCGCGCAAGTCAACGCTGCCGTGCAACTGCTGGATGGCGGTGCGACGGTGCCTTTCATTGCCCGTTATCGCAAGGAGGCCACCGATGGCCTCGATGACACCCAACTGCGTGACCTGGAAGCCCGTTTGGGCTACTTGCGTGAGCTGGAAGACCGCCGTGCCGCGGTGCTCAAAAGCATCGAAGAGCAGGGCAAGCTGACGCCCGAGTTGCGTGCGGCGATTGAAGCGGTGCCGACCAAGCAGGAACTGGAAGACCTGTACCTGCCTTACAAGCCCAAGCGCCGCACCAAGGGCATGATTGCCCGCGAGGCGGGTATTGAGCCACTGGCCGACAAGCTGTTTGCCGACCCGACGCTGGACCCGCAGGCCGAGGCCGCTGCGTTCGTCAACGCCGATGCGGGCTTTGCCGACACGTTTGCGGTGCTGGACGGCGTGCGCGACATCCTGTCGGAGCGCTGGGCCGAAGACGCCACGCTGATTGGCAAGATGCGCGACTGGTTGTGGTCGGAAGGGCTGTTCCAGTCGAAGCTGATGGCGGGCAAAGACGAGAACAACCCGGACGTGGCCAAGTTCCGCGATTATTTTGACTACGACGAGCCGATTCGCACCGTGCCTTCGCACCGCGCGTTGGCCGTGTTCCGCGGCCGTACGCAAGAGATCCTGGATGCCAAGCTGGTGCTGGACGAGGAAGTGGTGCCCGGCAAGCCTTCGCTGGCCGAGGGGCGCATTGCCGTCCATCTGGGCTGGAGCCACAGCAAGCGTCCCAGCGACGACCTGATCCGCAAGTGCATTGCGTGGACGTGGAAGGTGAAGCTGTCGCTGAGCCTGGAGCGTGACCTGTTTGCGCGCCTGCGCGAGGCAGCAGAAGCCACCGCCATCAAGGTGTTTGCCGAGAACCTGCGCGACCTGTTGCTGGCCGCGCCGGCTGGCAAGCGCGTGGTGATGGGGTTGGACCCCGGCATCCGCACCGGAGTGAAGGTGGCGGTGGTGAGCGACACCGGCAAGGTGCTGGACACCTCGACCGTGTACCCGCATGAGCCGCGCAAGGACTGGGAAGGCTCGATCCACACGCTGGCGCGTTTGTGCGCTGCCAATGGCGTCAACCTGATTGCCATTGGCAATGGCACCGCCAGCCGTGAAACGGACAAGCTGGCCGCTGACCTCATCAAGCGCATCCAGCAACTGGCGCCGGGCACGCACATCGAAAAGGTGGTGGTGTCGGAGGCTGGCGCATCGGTATATTCGGCGTCCGAGTTTGCGTCGAAAGAATTGCCGGATCTGGACGTGAGCCTGCGTGGCGCGGTGTCGATTGCCCGTCGTCTGCAAGACCCGCTGGCCGAACTGGTGAAGATCGACCCCAAGAGCATTGGCGTGGGCCAGTACCAGCACGACGTCAACCAGAGCGAACTGGCGCGCACGCTGGACGCGGTGGTGGAAGACTGCGTGAACTCGGTGGGCGTGGACCTGAACACCGCGTCGGCACCTTTGCTGGCTCAGGTGTCGGGTTTGAGCACGGCGGTGGCCAACAGCATCGTGCGCTGGCGCGATGCCAACGGGGCCTTCCGCAACCGCAAGCAGTTGATGGACGTGGCCGGGCTGGGGGCCAAGACCTTCGAGCAGGCGGCCGGCTTCTTGCGGATTCGCGATGGCGACAACCCGCTGGACGTGACCGGGGTGCACCCGGAGACCTATCCGGTGGTGGAGAAGATGCTGGCGACGACCGGCAAGCCCATTGGCGAGCTGATGGGCAAGAGCGATGTGCTGCGCAGCCTCAAGCCGGAGCTGTTTGCCGACGACAAGTTCGGTGTCATCACGGTGAAGGACATTTTGGGTGAGCTGGAGAAGCCCGGCCGTGACCCGCGCCCGGACTTCAAGGTGGCCCGCTTCAACGATGACGTGGAAGACATCAAGGACCTGAAGGAAGGCATGGTGTTGGAAGGCACGGTCAGCAACGTGGCGCAGTTTGGCGCCTTCGTTGACCTGGGCGTGCACCAGGACGGCCTGGTCCACGTGAGCCAGTTGTCGAACAAGTTCGTCACCGATGCGCGTGAGGTCGTCAAGACCGGCGACATCGTGAAGGTGAAGGTGCTGGAGGTCGATCTGTCGCGCCAGCGGATTTCGCTGACGATGAAGCTGGATGCGGCGACGGGGCCGAAGGCCGCAGGAGCCGGGCGTGACAGCGGCTTCCGTCCGGCGGCGCGCAACGAGCGCGTGCAGGGTGGCGGTCGCGGGGCGGGCGCTGCTGGCGGGGCGGCGCAAGGGCAGTCGGCCATGGCTGCGGCTTTTGCCAAGTTACAAACCAAGCGCTGAGGAGCCATGGACCCATGGCGGCACGACGAGGCTGCAATGGGTCGACGGTGAAACGACAAACGCCCGGTGGAATCCGGGCGTTTTGCTGTGTGCGCTTGTCTAAGTGATGGGCTGAGGTTGTGCGAGCCGCTCAGTCCTTGAAGCGCAGCAGTCGCAGGCCGTTGAAGACCACGATCAGGCTGGCGCCCATGTCGGCAAAGACGGCCATCCACAAGGTGGCGTGACCCGTCAGCGCCAGGCCAAAGAAGACCAGCTTGATGCCCAGCGCCAGCGCGATGTTCTGCTTCAGCACGGCCGAGGTGCGGTGGCTGAGGCGCACGAAGGTGGCGATCTTGCGTGGGTCGTCGTCCATGATGGCGACGTCGGCGGCCTCGAGGGCCGTGGCGGTGCCGGCGGCGCCCATGGCCAGGCCGATGTGGGCGCGCGCCAGGGCGGGGCCGTCGTTGACGCCGTCGCCCACCATGCAGACGTGGCCGTGTTCGAGGATGAGGTCTTCGATGGCCTTCAGCTTGTCATCGGGGAGCAGGTTGCCGCGTGCATCGTCGATGCCGGCCTGCTGGGCCATGTGGCGGGCGGCCAGGGCGTTGTCGCCGCTGAGCATGACGGGGTGAATGCCCAGCGCCTTGAGTTGGCTGATCGCATCGGTCGATTCCGGTCGCAGTGTGTCGGAGACGGCCAGCAAGGCCTGCGGGCCGGCGCGGTTGATGAGGATGAGGGCGGTCTGGCCGGTTTGCTCAATCTCGGCCAGTTGGGCCTCCAGCGCGGGGGAGCACAAGCCGAGGTCTTCGAGCAGACGGTGGTTGCCCAGGTGCCAGGTTTGCTGGTCTATGTCACCCCGCACACCTTGGCCGTGCAGGCTGTGGAAGGCGGTGACCTCGGACAAGGGAGCCTGGCCAGCGGCGCGAGCTTCCCAGCCCTGCACCACGGCTTGTGCCACCGGATGGGCGCTGTGGTGATCGAGGGTGGCGGCGAGGCGCAGGGCCTCGGTGTCGGTCAGGGCGCCCAGGGAGTGCACCAAGGTCAAGGCTGGCTTGCCGTGTGTCAAGGTGCCGGTCTTGTCCAGTGCGATGGCCTTGAGCAGACGGCCGCCTTCGAGGTGCGCGCCGCCTTTGACCAGGATGCCGCGTCGGGCGGCTGCGGCCAGGCCGCTGACCACGGTGACCGGGGTGGACACCACCAGTGCGCAGGGGCAGGCAATGACCAGCATCACCAGGGCCTGGTAGACCCAGTGCAGCCAGCCTTGCGTGGTGAGCAAGGGGCCGAGCACGGCGGTGGCCAGGGCCAGCAGCACGACGATGGGGGTGTAGTAGCGCGCGAACTGATCGACAAAGCGCTGCATGGGGGCGCGTTGCGATTGCGCTTCCTGGATGGCGCGTGCCACGCGGGCCAGGGTGCTGTCGCTGGCGGCGGCCGTCACCAGGGCTTCGAGCACGCCGTTGGTGACGATGGTGCCGGCGTAGAGGGTGTCGCCTTCTTGCTTTTCGACGGGCAGGCTCTCACCCGTGATCGGGGCTTCGTTGAGCGCCGCCTGCCCCTGTGTGACGCGGGCGTCGAGCGGCACGCGCTCGCCAGCGCGCACACGGATGCGGGCGCCGGTGCGCACCTGTTCTACCGGTTGGCTGACCCAGTTGCTGCCGAGCCAGACCTGAGCTGTGTCGGGTGCGAGGGCGGACAGAGACTGGATGGCGTGACGGGCCCGTTCCAGCGACAAGGCCTCGATGGCCTCGGCCAGGGCGAAGAGGAAGACCACCATCGCGGCTTCCGACCAGCGACCGATGATCAGGGCGCCGCCGACCGCCAGCGTCATCAGGAAGTAGATGTTGAGCGTGAAGTGGCGCAGCGCGATCCAGCCCTTCTTCAGGGTGGGCAGGCCGCTGGTGAGGATGGCGACCACGGCCAGCACGGCGCCAAGGGGGTGATGCTCGTTGCCAGTGATCCAGGCGGTGGCTTCGGCTGCGACGGCGGCCACCCCGGAGACGGCCAGCCACAGGCGCGCCCGCATGGGCAGGGCAGGGGGCAAGGCCGTCGGGCGTTGGCCGGCTTCGATCAGGTGAGGGCCCATGCCGATGGCGATCAGCGCTTCCTCGACCGGGTGCAGGTCGTTCAGTCGGTGATAGATCGTGAGCTCACGCCCGATGAGGTTGAAGTCCAGCCGCACGATGCCCGGCATGGGCTCAAGCTTGTTGCGGATCAGGCGTTCTTCGGTGGGGCAGTCCATCTGCTCGATGCGGTAGCGCACTCGGGCGGCATCGGGCGGGGCTTCTTGAGAGCTAGGGGAGACAAGCTGCGCGGCCTGGGTGGCAGGACCGCAGCAGCTGTCAGTGTGCCCGTGGTCGTCACCGTGATCGGTGGGCGAAGAGGGGGCACAACATGGCGCTTGTGGCGCAATGTGAATGGGGATGATGGCGCGCTTTGGAGGCGTCTGAGGCGACTGCTGGCTCATGCCTCATTCTGGCACGCAGGCATCACCCCTGATGGCACTGATGTCAGGCGGGGCCTGTCAGCGCATGCTGCCGGTCTTCTGAAAGCGCGTGTGCCAGGCAAAGGCTTCTTCCAGCAGGTGCGGCGTGTGGCCGCCGCGCTGGGTGGCGGCCTTGAAGTAGTCCTGCAGCATGCCGCGGTAGCTCGGGTCCACGCAGTTCGTGATGATGACGGCGGCGCGTTCGCGCGGCGCCAGACCACGCAGGTCGGCCAGGCCGTGCTCGGTCACGATCACGTCCACATCGTGCTCGGTGTGGTCCACGTGGGTGACCATGGGCACGATGGACGAGATGGCGCCATGCTTGGCCATCGACTTGGTCACGAAGACCGACAGGTGGGCGTTGCGGGCAAAGTCGCCCGAACCACCGATGCCGTTCATCATGTGCGTGCCGTTGACGTGCGTGGAGTTGATGTTGCCGTAGATGTCGCACTCCAGCGCCGTGTTGATGGCGATCAGGCCCAGGCGGCGGATGACCTCGGGGTGGTTGGACACCTCTTGCGGACGCAGCACCAGACGCGACTTGTAGTTCTGGATGTTGCCCAGCACGCGCTCGTAGGTCGGCTTGGTCAGAGTGATGGACGAGGCCGAGGCGAAGCTCAGGCGGCCGCTGTCCAGCAGCTCGATGGCGCTGTCTTGTAGGACCTCGGAGTACATCTTGAGGTCGTGGAAGGGCGAGTCGATCAGGCCTGTCAGCACGGCGTTCGAGATGGTGCCAATGCCCGATTGCAGCGGTTGCAGCGAAGCCGACAGGCGGCCCATCTTCACTTCGTGGCGCAGGAACTGGTCCAAGTGGCCGGCGATGGCGTTGGTTTCCTCATCGGGCGGCAGGATGTTGGACGGGCTGTCGTCCTTCTCCGTGATGACGATGGCGGCGATCTTGGCCGGGTCGATGGGGATGAAGGGCACGCCGATGCGCTGTTCGGGATTGATCAGCGGGATGGGCTGGCGGTACGGACGGTAGGTGGGGATGAAGATGTCGTGCAGGCCTTCGAGCTCGACCGGCATCTTCAGGTTGATTTCAATGATGACCTTCTTGGCCAGGATGGCGAAGCTGGCGGAGTTGCCCACCGAGGTGGTCGGCACGATGGCGCCGGTTTCGGTGATAGACGAGGCTTCGATGACTGCAATGTCCACGGGGGCCAGCTGGCCCGAGCGCAGCTGCTCGACGGTTTCGGACAAGTGCTGGTCGAGGAACATCACCTCGCCGTTGTTGATCTTCTTGCGCAGCGTGGCGTCCACCTGGAAGGGCAGGCGGCGCGAGATGGCGTTGGCCTCGGCCAGGATCTTGTCGGTGTCGTTGCCCAGCGAGGCGCCCGTCATCAGGGTGATCTGCAGGTGCTCCTGGCGGGAGCGGTCGGCTAGCGCCAGCGGCACGGCCTTGCAGTCGCCGGCGCGGGTGAACCCGCTCATGCCCACGGTCATGCCGTTTTCGAACAGGGTGGCGGCGTCGTGCGCGGACATGATCTTGTCGCGCAGGCGAGCCAGACGGATGCGGTCTTCGTACATGGTGTCTCCAGTGGGGCGTACACGCCGATGCCTTGCCGGCGTGCAATATGGAAATCAGTATAAAAACGGACATATAGTCGCGGGGCGACTTATATTCATAAGATTCAGTCGAAAAACGAATGTCATTGAGCGTCGAGCATCATGGACCTGCGAGCCCTGCGTTACTTTGTTGAAACCGTGCGTCACAGCAGCTTCACCCACGCGGCGGAGCACCTGTGTGTGACCCAGTCCACGGTGAGCAAGATGGTGCGCCAACTGGAGGAGGAGATCGGCCAGCCCCTGTTGATCCGCGAGGGGCGAGGGGTGCGCCTGACCGACGCCGGCAAGATCGTCTTCGAGCGGGGGCAGGAGGCACTGGGGGTGGTCAGGAGCCTGACACAGGATGTGGCCGACCTGAGTGGCCTGGTCCGTGGGGAGGTGACGGTGGGCATCCCGCCCATGGTCAATCTGTTCTTCCCGCCCTTGATCAAGCGTTTCAAAGAGCGCTATCCGCAGATCAAGTTTCACGCCCAGGAGGCCGGGGGGCAGGTGATCGAGCAGCGGGTGTTGGCGGGCGAACTGGAGGTGGGCGTGACGGTGTTGCCGGTGCCCGCCGACAGTGGCTTGACCAGCACCGAACTGGGACGCTTTCCCATTTGCCTGGTCGGCACCCCGGCATCGTCGTGGTTTCGGGTCGCCCAGCCGACGCTGGCGACGCTGGATCAAGAGCCGCTGTTGATGTTCAGTGAAGACTACGCCCTGACCAAACGGCTGCGCACGGGCTTCATCCAGGCCGGGGTCGAGCCCGTGATCGTGGCGCAGAGTGGACAGTGGGACTTTCTGTTGTCGATGGCGATGGCCGGCCTGGGCACGGCCCTGATGCCGGAGCCCTTGCTCAAACGGCTGCGATTGCCGGCCGACGTGGTGATCCGCCCCTTGTGTGAGCCCGAGGTGAGCTGGCGTGTGGGGCAGGTGTGGGTGCCAGAGCGGCACATGTCGCATGCGGCGAGGGCGTGGTTGGCGGTGTGCGCCGAGGGCAGTGCCTTGCCCTTGTTCTGACGCTGCGCGCCCGACGATGTGGCGCAGGTCGCTGCGCTATCCTTGCCGCCCATGAAAGCCTTGCACATCCACGTGGGCGAACGCGCCCGGCGACACATTGAGGCGAACGGGCTGCAGCCCAGCGACATCCGCGTCGTCCCGGCGGCGGCCGGCGGCCCCAAAGGCCTCATCCTCAACCACCTGGACCGGCATCTGTTCGGGCACTGGTTGCCGCAAGGGGGCCACACGGTGCATCTGGTGGGCGCATCCATTGGTGCGTGGCGCATGGCCACGGCGGGCATGGCCGACCCGGTGCGCTCGTTTGCCGACCTGGCCCATGGCTACATTGCGCAGCACATCGAGCCGGAGCCGGGTCGCAAGATGCCGTCGCCTCGCCGCGTGACGCAGGGCTTCACCGACACCTTGAACGGCTTCTTCGGTGAGGAGGTCCCGGGCATTCTGAGCCACCCTCGTTATCGCCTGCATGTGCTGACGTCCCGCGGCCGGCAGGTGCTGCGCCAGGCCACCCCGTCGCGCACCATGCTGGGCTTCACCGGCCTGGCCCTGGGCAACGCGGTGTCGCGCAAGGCCGTCGGCCTGTTTCTGGAGCGCACGGTGTTCTCGACCCCGGGCGAGGCCTTGCCCGTGCCATTGCGCGACCTGCCCACCGGCCGCGTGGAGCTGAACACAGGCAACTTTATCCCAGCCATGCTGGCGTCTTGCTCCATCCCCTTCATGCTGGAGGCCGTGCGGGACATTCCCGGCGCGGTGCCGGGCTCGCACTGGGACGGCGGCATCGTGGACTACCACTTCCACTGGCATTATGCGGCCATGCAGCCCGGGCTGGTGCTGTACCCGCATTTCCAGAAGCAGGTGGTGCCGGGCTGGCTGGACAAGGCCTGGAAATGGCGGCATGGTGCCACGCCCTGGTTGGACAACATGGTGCTGCTGGCGCCCAACCCGGCCTGGGTGGAGACCCTTCCGGGTCGCAAGCTGCCCGACCGCAAGGACTTCACGGGCTTGGACCGCGAGGCCCGGGTGCGCGCCTGGACGCAGGCCGTGGCGCAGGCCGCGCAACTGGCCGATGAGTGGCAGGACTGGCTGCAGCGTGGCTGCCCCGCTGGCGAGGTCTTGCCGCTGTGATGTCATGACCTGAGCCGGGCAGGCTCGCTACACTTGAACGCATGGACACCCTCAGCAGCCTGTTGCTCATTGCCGCCCTGATTTCCGCCAGTGCCTTCTTTGCGATTGCCGAGCTGTCGGTCGCGGCCTCCCGCCGCCTGCGGCTGCGCCAGATGCTGGAGCAAGGCGAGGCGCGCGCGGCCAAGGTGTTGGCGGTGCAGGACGAGCCCGGTGACTTTTTCACCGCCATCCAGATCGGGGTGAACACCGTCGCGATCTTAGGCGGTGTGGTGGGGGAGGGTGCGTTTGCCCCGCTGTTGCAACCACTGCTGGCTGCACTGCCGTTGAGCGAGAGCCAGGCTAACACGGCTGCCGCGGTGGTGTCGTTTGTCATCGTCACCAGCTTGTTCATCTTGCTGGCCGACCTGTTTCCCAAGCGTCTGGGTATGTCGGCACCTGAGCAAGTGGCCCTGCGGGTGGTCGGCCCCATGCACCTGTTTCAGCGCGTGGTGCGCCCGATGGTCTGGCTGTTCAAGGGCATGTCGGAAGGGCTCTTCCGCCTGTTGGGCTTGCCCGATCGCCGCGACGAGGGCGTGACCTCGGACGACATCCTGGCCATGGCGGCCGCAGGCGCGGAAGCCGGTGTGCTCGCGGCGCAGGAGCACCAGGTCATTGAAAACGTGATCGAGCTGGACACCCGCCTGGTCACCAGTTCCATGACCGCACGCGACAGCATCGTGCACCTGATGCTGGACGACAGCGAGGCGCTGATCCGGGCCCGCATCGACCAGTACCCGCACTCGACCTATCTGGTCTGCGATGGCGACATCGACCATGTGGTCGGCTATGTGGACTCGAAGGACTTGCTGAGCCTGGCCTTCAAAGGCCTGCCCATCAGCCTGCGTGGCAACGACGGTCTGGTCAAGAAGGTGCTGACGGTGCCCGACCGTCTGACCTTGTCCGAAGTGCTGATGCAGTTCCGCCAGGCCTATGTGGACTTCGCGGTCATCATCAACGAGTACAGCCTGGTGGTGGGCATCATCACCATCAACGACGTGATGAGCACGGTGATGGGCGGGCTGGTGGGGCCGCAGGATGAAGAGCAGATCGTGCAGCGCGATGCCAACTCGTGGCTGATTGACGGCGTCACGCCGATCGAGGATGTGCTGCGTGCCCTGGACTTGGACAGCCTGCCCAGCCAGGAGGAGTACGAGACCCTGGCGGGCTTCATCATGGTGATGCTGCGCCGCGTGCCGCGTCGCACCGACAAGGTCGTGTGCGAGGGCTACCAGTTCGAGGTGCTGGACGTGGACAGCTACCGGATCGACCAGGTGATGGTCAGCCGCATCGAGCCGGTGGTATCTACCACTTCGCTCGATACGGCTGCCTGATCACATCGACGCTTCGAGGATGGCGCGGTATTCCTCGGCCGTGGCCACGCGCGGATTGGTCTTGTGGCAATGGTCGGCCATGGCACCGCTGATGATGCGGTCGAACCATTCGCGCTGCACACCCATGGCGGCCAAGCCGGTGGGCAAACCCAGGCGGGCGTTCATGTCGCGGATGGCCTGGGGAATGTCGCCCTCGGAGGCCAGGCCCATGGCGTGCGCCATGCGAGCCAGTCGGCGCTCCTTCTGAATCGACTCGGCGCCAGCGTTGAACTGGATGACAGCCGGCAGGAACATGGCGTTGAGCGTGCCGTGGTGCAGCTTGGGGTTCACGCCACCCAGGCTGTGGCTCAGGCTGTGCACGGCGCCCAGGCCCTTCTGAAACGCCATCGCGCCTTGCATGGACGCGCTCATCATGTTCAGACGGGCCTCGCGGTCGTTGCCGTCGCGCGTGGCACGTTCGATGTGGGCCCAGGCGCGCTCCAGACCGTCCAGCGCGATGCCGTCGGCGGGCGGGTTGAACGCGGGCGCCATGAAGGTTTCCATGCAGTGCGCGATCGCATCCATGCCGGTGGCCGCCGTCAGTGCTGGGGGCAGGCCCAGGGTCAGTTCCGGGTCGCAGATGGCGGCCTTGGGCATCAAGTTCCAGGAGTGGAAACCCAGCTTGCGGCCGTCGTCCACGATGACGATGGCGCCTCGCGCAACCTCGCTGCCCGTGCCGGCGGTGGTCGGCACCGCGATCAGGGGCGCGGCGGCCGCGGTGATCTTGGGTGAGCCGCCTTCGATGGTGGCGTAAGTGGTCAGGGGGCCGGGGTGGGTGGCCATGATGGCCAGGCCCTTGGCCAAGTCGATGCTGGAGCCGCCGCCCACGGCGATCAGGCCATCACAGCCCGCGGCTTGCCAGACCTCGTGCGCTGCACGCACGGCCGCCTCGGTCGGGTTGGGCGGGGTCTGGTCGAACACGGTCACCGGCAGGTCGGCCAGCGCGTCCAGCGCCTTCTGCAGCACGCCCGCTGCCCGCACACCTGCGTCGGTCACAACGAGGGGACGACGGATGCCGATGCGTTCGCACTCGGCTGCGATCTGGCGGATGGCGCCGAACTCGAACTGGATCTGGGTGAGGTACAGGATGGTGGCCATGGCGCTGTAGGGGATGAAGAGGGTGGCGGGATCAAAAGCCGACGGACGATTCTCCCCTCAAAGCAGGGGGTTCCCACTAAAAAGTACCTGCTGGTTTGCCCCATGGTCAAAGCTGTGTCATACGATACGCTTCATGCATGAAACGGGCGTTTGAAACGTCTGTATCTCGGAGACCTTTCGCACATGACCGCGGCCACCCCACGCCTGACCCCTGCTGACACCAAGTCCCGCATCCTCGATGCGGCCGAGGCGCTGTTCGTGGCCGGTGGCTTCGATGCCATGTCGATGCGCCAGATCACGACCACGGCCAGCGTCAACCTGGCGGCGGTCAACTACCACTTCGGCAGCAAGGATGCGTTGATCCAGGCAGTGCTGGCCCGTCAGCTCGATCCGCTCAACGACGCGCGTGTGGCCTTGCTCGGCGCCCTGGAGACCGATCTCGGGGAGCGCATGACCTGTGAGCACGTGCTGGTGGCCATGTTCCTGCCGGCCGTGCGCATGTCGCGCAGCGGTGCGCCCAACGCCGAGCGCTTCCTGCACTTCCTGGGGCGCGCCTACACCGACCCGTCTCCGGTGGTGCGCGAGTTTATCGACACGCACTACCTCGAAACCCTGGGCCGTTTCTTCTTGGCCTTCCAGCGCACGCTGCCCGAACTGAGCCGCGAAGACCTGGGGTTCCGCCTCAATTTCGCCATGGGCGCGTTGTCCGGCATCTTGGCCGGTGGCAACACCCAGCGGCTGATCCGTGACTTCACCCAAGGGCAGGGCGACCAGGAGGTCACGCTGCTCTCTCGCCTGATTTCCCTGATGGTGGCAGCGCTGAAGGCGCCCCTGCCTGGGCCCGGTGACACCACGGTGCTGGACGCCATCGTCCGGATGCCGGCGGTGGTTCGCCTGGCGCCGGAAGCTTGATCCAACTGTGAAAGCGGCTCCCAAGGCCGCCATGTTTTCCAACCGGTCTGATGCCTGGGAATGCGGGCGCAGACCACTATCTCTGCGAGTGTTCTGATGAGTGACGGATACCTTGACTTCGCCAATTCGGGCCTGGGCGCCAAGCTGGTCAACATGCTGGGCCTGCCCAAGCCGCTGCCGCTGGAACGCTATCAGCCCGGTCAGCCGGTGATCCAGGGCACGGTGCTGGTGGGCGGCGGCGAACAGGCGCCGCTGCTGCCCGCCCTGGCCAAGGTGTTCAAGGCCATTGGTGCGCAAACGCTGGCGCACGAGCGGCTGCCTCAGTGGGTGAGCATAGGCAACCAGGCCGGTTTGACGACCGGCCGATGGGGCGGTCCCGGCAAGGGCGGTGAAAAGGTCAAGGCCCTGGTGTTCGACGCCACCGGTTTGACCGACAGCACCCAGTCGGACGCACTGTACTGGTTCTTCCACGACGCCGCTCGCTCGCTGCTGCCTTGCGGGCGCGTGGTGGTGTTGGGCCGTCCGCCTGAAGGCTGTGCCTCGCCGCGCCAGGCCACTGTGCAGCGTTCGCTCGAAGGCCTGACCCGTTCGCTGGGCAAGGAATTGAAGAAGGGCAGCAACGCCCAGCTGGTCTACGTGGCCGAAGGCGCCGAAGACCAGATCGAGTCCACGCTGCGCTTCCTGCTGTCGCCGCGTTCGGCCTATGTGTCGGCCCAGGTGATCCGCATCGGTCAGGTCGTGGGCGCCTCGCAGTCGCCCGCTGACTGGCAGCAGCCCCTGGCCGGCAAGAAGGTGCTGGTGACCGGGGCGTCCCGCGGCATTGGCGCGTCGATTGCCGAGGTGATGGCCCGCGACGGCGCCCAGGTGATCTGCCTGGACGTGCCGCAGGCGCAGGCCGGTCTCGATGAAGTGGCCAAGAAGATTGGCGGCACCGCGTTGGCCCTGGACATCGGCTCGCCCGAAGCCCCGCAAAAGCTGGTGGACGCCGCCAAGGCCCAGGGGGGCTGGGATGTGGTCGTGCACAACGCCGGCATCACCCGCGACAAGACGATCGCCAACATGAAGCCCGAAATCTGGCAACTGGTGGTCAACGTCAACCTGTCCACACAGGAGCGCATCAACGAGGCCCTGGTCGAATCCGGTGCGCTCAAGGCCGGTGGTCGCATCGTCTGCGTGTCGTCCATCTCGGGCATCGCCGGCAACATGGGCCAGACCAACTACGCCGTCTCCAAGGCGGGCGTGATCGGCATGGTGCAAAGCAGCGCACCGATCTTTGCCAAGCAGGGCATCACCATCAACGCGGTGGCCCCCGGTTTCATCGAAACCCAGATGACGGCCGCCATTCCGTTCGCCATCCGCGAAGCCGGGCGCCGCATGAACTCCATGAGCCAGGGTGGTCAACCCGTGGACGTGGCCGAGGCCATTGGCTGGTTCGCCAGCCCCGCTTCCAGCGGCATCACGGGCAATGTGGTCCGTGTCTGCGGCCAGAGCCTGATCGGCGCCTGATCTTCACAGCACCCCGAGGCGCACGGCCATGAAGATCATCGAAGTCAACAAGCTGCCCAGCCCTTTGAGTCTGAACCTGGGGGCCTTGCGCTCCAGCACCAAGCGCCCCGGGGTGGTCGAGTCCCTGCCGCAGGTCACCTATGTGCGCCCGCATGTGGTGGTGGACGGCAAGAAGGCCCAGGCCTATGCCAAGGTGTGCGGCTTCCAGAAAGCGCATGGCGTGCCCATGCTCTTCCTGCACATGGAGGCCTTCCCGCTGGCCATGATGCTGTTTGGCAGCAAGCGCTTCCCGTGGCCGGCCATGGGCATCGTGCATCTGGCCAACAGTGGCACCTTGCACCAGCGTGTGCAGCCCGGTGATGCACTGCGCATTGAAGTGCAGACGGGGGAGCTGTTCAAGCACGAGAAGGGGCAGGTCTTCACCTTGCACGCCCGCGCCCTGCGCGACGGGCAACTGGTGTGGGACAGCACCTGGACCCTGCTGCGCATGGGCGTGAGGCAGCCTCAGGGCGCGCCCTATGTCAGCGCGCTCGGCGATCTGCCGCCACTGGCGCGCCAGGCGGACTTCTATGCCGACTCCGGTATCGGCCGTCGTTACGGCCTGGTGTCGGGCGACATCAACCCCATCCACCTGTCGGCCATCACAGCCAAGTTCCTGGGTTTCCGCCGTGCCGTGGCGCACGGCATGTGGACCAAGGCCAAGGCCCTGAGCACCTTGTTGCCGCGTGAAGACGTGGCCTACGCCTCGGTGCAAGTCGAGTTCAAAACACCGCTGTTCCTGCCGGCACGCGCCTCGCTGTGGGCCGTGCGCGATGAGCACGGCGCGGTCTTCGAGGTGCGCAACGCCCGGGGCGACAAACCTCACCTACGCGGCCGGGTCACGTACTGACGCCTGTCGCCCCCCTTCATCAGTTTCAAGGACTTTCACACATGAGCAACACCATCCGCCGCGTCGCCATCCTGGGCGGCAATCGCATCCCCTTCGCCCGCTCCAACACGGTCTACTCCAACGTGTCCAACCAGGAGATGCTGACCGCCACGCTGCAAGGCCTGGTCGACCGCTTCCACCTGCATGGCGAACGCCTGGGGGACGTGGCCGCCGGCGCCGTGATGAAGCACAGCCGCGACTTCAACCTGGTGCGCGAATCGGTGCTGTCCACCACGCTGGCCCCTGAAACCCCGGCCTACGACCTGCAGCAGGCCTGCGGCACCGGTCTGGAAGCGGCCATGCTGGTGGCCAACAAGATCGCACTGGGTCACATCGAATCCGGCATTGCCGGCGGCGTGGACACCACCTCCGACGCCCCCATCGGCATCAACGAAAAGATGCGCAAGATCCTGATGGAGGCCAACCGCGCCAAGGGCACCGTGGCGCAGCTGAAGGTGCTGTCCAAGATCCGCCCCAGCATGCTGGTCAAGCCGGCCATTCCCCGCAATGGTGAGCCCCGTACCGGCTATTCCATGGGTGAGCACGCCGAGCTGATGGCGCGCGAATGGAACATCCCGCGCGAAGAGCAGGACCAACTGGCCTGCGCCAGCCACGCCAACCTGGCGCGTGCCTACAAGGAAGGCTTCATGGCCGATCTCATCACCCCCTTCAAGGGCGTGAGCCAGGACAACAACCTGCGCGAAGGCTTGACCATTGAAAAGCTGCGCTCGCTCAAGCCCTGCTTCGACAAGAAGGTGGCACCGGGCCAAGGCACCTTGACCCCGGGCAACTCCACCCCCTTGACCGACGGCGCCTCGGCCGTGCTGTTGGCCAGTGAGGAGTGGGCCCAGGCTCGCAACCTGCCGGTGCAGGCCTACATCACGCACAGCGAAGTGGCGGCGGTGGACTTCTTCAACAAGAAGGAAGGCCTGTTGATGGCACCGGCCTATGCCGTGCCGCGCATGCTGCAACGCGCCGGCCTGACCCTGCAGGATTTCGACTTCTACGAAATCCACGAAGCCTTTGCCGCCCAGGTGCTGTGCACCCTGAAGGCCTGGGAAGACCCGAAGTACTGCAAGGAGCGTCTGGGTCTGGACAAGCCGCTGGGCGCCATCGACCGCAGCAAGCTCAATGTCAACGGCAGCTCGCTGGCCGCCGGCCACCCCTTCGCGGCCACCGGTGGGCGCATCGTGGCCTCGCTGGCCAAGATGCTGGCGCAAAAGGGTTCGGGCCGGGGCTTGATCTCCATCTGCGCGGCCGGTGGCCAAGGCGTCGTTGCCATCATCGAGCGCTGAGCCCCGCGCGATCCGAAGTTCGCACAGCCAGAAGTACAAGAGGAGATTCGCATGAACGCCAGCGTTGCCGCCGCCGTCCGCCCAGCAGGCCAGTCCATCGTCAACCCAGATGGGTCAACCAACCGCATCTGGTTGTCGTCTTACGTGAAGGGGGTGGCGCACGACATCGATGTCAACAAGTACCGCTCATTGGGGCATTACTTCGACGAGTGCATCGAGAAGTTCCGCCATCGCCCGGGCTTTGTCAGCATCGGCACCGAGATGAGCTACGACCGGTTGGATCGACTGGTCAACGCTTTCGCAGGCTGGCTGCAATCGCAGGGTATCCGCAAGGGCGATCGGGTGGCCATCATGCTGCCCAACACCTTCCAGTACCCGGTGTGCCTGTTCGCGGTGTTGCGCATCGGGGCGGTGGTGGTGAACGTGAACCCGCTGTACACGGCGCGAGAACTCAATCACCAGTTGAAGGACAGCGGGGCCGAAACCATCATCGTGATGGAGAACTTTGCCAGCACCTTGCAAGAAGCCCTGGGTGGAACGCAGGTCAAGCGCATCGTGCTGACCCAGATCGGCGATCTCCTGTCGGACGGCTGGCTTAATCCGAAGGGGCGTGCGCTCAACTACGTGATCCGCAAGGTCCAGAAGATGGTGCCGGCCTACAACCTGCCAGGTGCCGTCTGGATGCGCGATGCACTGAAGGCCGGTGGCAAAGTGCAGGTCAAACGTCCCGAGGTGCAGCCTGAGGACCTCGCCTTCCTGCAATACACGGGCGGCACCACAGGCGTGGCCAAGGGTGCGATGCTCACGCACCGCAATGTGCTGGCCAACTGCCAGCAGGCACTGGCATTTGCCGAAGGCCAACTGACGGGTGAGACCGAGACCGTGGTTACACCGTTGCCGCTGTATCACATCTTCTCGTTGACGGTGAACTGCCTGATCTTCATGGCATTGGGCGGTCGCAACATCCTCATCGCCAACCCGCGTGACACCAAGCGCGTGATGATGATTTTGAAGAAGGAGAACTTCAGCGGCATCACCTGCGTGAACACGCTGTACGCCTCTTTCCTGGACGACCCTGACTTCCGCAAGCGCGACTTCTCGAATCTCAAGCTCGCCGTGGCCGGTGGCATGGCGCTGCAACGCAGCATCGCCGAGCGCTGGAAAGAGGTCACGGGCAATTCCATCGTCGAAGGGTATGGCCTGACCGAATGCTCACCCATCGTCACCCAGGCGCCGGTGGACATCAGCAACCCCGGCCCGGCCTTCACGGGCAGCATCGGCGTGCCAGTGCCTTCCACCGAGGTGCGTTGCCGCCGTGAGGACGGCAGCTGGGCCGACATCAACGAGCCAGGCGAGTTGTGCGTGCGTGGCCCGCAGGTGATGAAGGGCTACTGGCAGCGTCCCGAGGATACGGCCAAGACCATCGATGCCGAAGGCTGGTTGGCCACGGGTGACATCGCGGTGATGGACGAGAAAGGCTTTCTCAAGATCGTGGACCGCAAGAAAGACATGATCCTGGTGTCGGGCTTCAACGTCTATCCCAACGAGATCGAAGACGTCATTGCCATGCACCCCGACGTCAAGGAAGTGGCAGCCGTGGGGGTGCCCGACGAAGTCGCCGGCGAGCGCGTCAAGGTCATCATCGTGCCGCGCACCCCCACGCTGACCAAGGAAGCGGTGATCGAGCACTGCCGCAAGAACCTGACTGGCTACAAGATCCCGCGTGTGGTCGAGTTCCGCGACACCGAGTTGCCCAAGACGCCTGTGGGTAAGATCTTGCGACGAGAACTTCGCTGACCCACATCATGACCGCGCCTGCTGACTTCACCTTCATCCACCGTTTGCGCGTTCGTTGGGCTGAGGTGGACGGGCAGCATGTGGTGTTCAATGGCCACTACCTGACCTATCTGGATGTGGCCATCACCGAGTTCTGGCGCCATGCCGGACTCCCATACCCCGATGCCCTGGCCTTCCATCAGGGCGACATGTTCGTGCGCCGCAACCTGATCGAGTACCACGCGCCTGCGCGCATGGACGACTGGCTCGACATCGGGCTGCGTTGCGAACGCATCGGGCATTCGTCCATCACCGTGGCGTGGGCCATCTGGACGCAGGGCCGCCTGCTGGTCACCGGTGAGGTCGTCAATGTCTTCGTCGACGCGCACACCCGCGTGCCCACGGCGGTGCCTCAGGCCATGCGCGATCAGTTGGCCGCATTTGCGCGGCACGACAACGTCTATCGCGATGAGTTGGGCGATTGGACCACTTTGCAGACCGGTGCTTCCCGCGTGCGACGTGCGGTGTTCATCGAAGAACAGGGCATTCCCGAGTCCGAAGAATGGGACGCAGACGATGCCACAGCAGTTCATGCTTTGGTCAGCAACCTGGCTGGCCTGCCGCTGGCCACGGGGCGGCTCCTCCACCTTGGCTTGCCAGCCGGGCAAGCCAAGGTCGGGCGCTTGGCGGTCCTTCGCAGCAGCCGAGGCACGGGCTTGGGTGAACGTGTCCTGAGCGCCTTGATGGCCGAAGCGCGTCGCAGGGAGTTGCACCAGGTGAGCCTGCACGCACAGCTCAGCGCGCGAGCCTTTTACGAGAAGTCAGGCTTCGTTGCTGAAGGTCCGGTGTTCAACGAGGTGGGCATTCCCCACCAGCGCATGGTCATTCGCCTTTGAGGGCACCAGGACTGCTTTTGATCAGGCTTCGAGCGCGAGTCTTGCGAACGGGCAGATCGGTCGACAACTCATGGTTGTCCTGCTCTTGAACCTCGCTGCTTTCAAAGCTGTCATCGGAACGCACCGATGGCGGAGGCAGGGTGGCACTGAGCCGAGCCACCTCAGCACTGTTCATCGTGTGCCGTGGCGGCCAGTTTTTCAAGGTCACACGTCGCATCAAGGCCATCGGGGAGTGGGCACTGAAGCTGCGCTCCAACACATGCGTCACCACCCGTTTGTTCACCCGCTCGGTGATGATCACCGTCGAGGCCCGTGTGCCGTATCGAAACTCGGGTGCCTTGATGAATGCCGATGAGAGCATTCGTTCCCACTCCAGTCCCACCCCTGTATGAGGCAATTCGGCATCTGCAGCTTGCGCCGGATCGGCGAGCGCAGAGAACAGGCGATTGGCAAGGTCCTCTGCATCGACGGCGGCAGGCATGGCTGCCTTGAGCCTGGCTTTGAGGGCCTGCACCTTGGGCCAAGGCGTGTTCAACTCCGCGTTTGAGAGCCCAAACACCCCTTTCTGCAGACGCTCGGGGTAGAGCCTTTCGTTGTTCAGCCAGAAGCACTCGCCCTCGGCAAAGTCCAGCGCCACCATGTTGAAGCCGTTGTATCCCGTCATTGCCAGGCGAGGCCACAAGCGGCTCATGTCGGTGTCACCCTTGAGCCACTGCGTGACGAGGTGGCCGCGCGAAGGCGCCAGCGCATCCATCTTTGCCGGGTTTCGCACGTTGGTCACCAATCCCAGCCGACCCGACGCCGTCAGCCCCAGCCAGGTGCCGCCTTCCGACAGGTCACGCCCTCCGAGGATGGCAGGTCCACCCCCCTCGGGCTCCCACCACCCCAGGCGTGCAGCGGGGCGGTCGTAGAACTCGTCGCGGTTGCTGGCCAGGACAAAGGGGAACCTGCTGCTCTGATCCAGGGAGAAAGCCACCAGGCACATGCTTTACCCCTTCGATGTGGATGGAGGCTGCCCGAGCACGGCAGGCGACAAGCCCATGGGAACGAAACTTTCCACATGGCGTGGTCCGATGAGGCCTGGGGGGAGCATGTGCACCTGCTCAGCCAGCATCTGCTCAAACAGCACATCCACACCGGCGGGGTGTTCATACACCTCCATCCAGGTCTGTTCCACGGCAGGGCTCGCGACTTCATCCGTACGTCGCCACAGGCGGGCCTGCAAACCAGGCCAACGCTGCATGAGTGCTTCCTGCATGGTGATCACAGCATGGAGCGCTTCGGCGGTTCGTGTCTGGGACACCCGGTAGTAGATGAACAAGGCGCGCAGGCCTTCAGGCGAGGACATGGATCCGTGGGAAAGTCAGCGATGCAAGGCAGACTAACGCAAGGAGTGCCGCTTACGTGCCCTTGATGTGTGAACGCACCAGCATTGTGCGTGGTTACCGTTAACTAGTTGACGCAAACGCGGATCGCTGCGGTCGCGACACAGCAATACCGCGGGGTGTATCAGTCCTTGGCGTCGTCGGTGGGGAGTGCGTAAGGCAAGTTGCCCAAGGTCACAGTGAAGCCATCGGCACTGCCGGCCCTCAAAGGCGCACCGCGCGCGGCCAACTTGAGCTCGACCAGCGCACTGCAGCGCGGCGCCGCACCTGGCATGACCGCTGTATTGATCACCACGCCTGCGGGCTGACCTGGATCGGCATCTGTGAACAACTCCTGCCCCGGCGTCAAGGTCTGCTCTGCGTGCGCGACGAAGGCACGGCGCTTCGTGGTTCCCCGGTACTGGCTGCGCGCGACCACTTCCTGACCGGGGTAGCACCCTTTCTGGAAGTTCACGCCACCGATCAACTCATAGTTGATCATTTGCGGCACGAACAGATCGACCGTGGCTTGTTGAACCCGTGGGATGCCACTCATCACGTCAAGCCATTGCCATTGTTCGGCGGGCAGGGGGGGGAGTTTGGCCAGGCAGGCTGGCGCGGCCGCCGCTTCGCCCACCCATAACCAGCGCGCAACGCCCAGCACATCGGGCAGTCGAACCAACAGGCCTTCAGCGGCCGACTGGGCCGACCAGATCGGGGCATCGACGGTGGCGCCCAGCGCCGCGCCGGCTGCCGTGCCAACCAGGCCGATAACCGACAGGGTCGAGGAGGCGTCCGTCAACTTGGCCTTGGCCCTCAGGACAAACATCGACAGGCGCTTGACCAGGGCGGGCACGGTGTCCCGGTCGGCAATCAGCCACAGCAAATCGGGCTGGGGACGCAGGTTCAACAAACTGCCGAGCATGCGCCCCTTGGGGGAGCAGTAGGCGGCCAGTCGGGCCTGGTTGGCGCTTTGGCCGCTGACATCCTGACTGAGTTGACCGTGCAGGAATGTGGCAGCCTCATCGCCGTGTGCCTGGATGACGCCCAGATCGGACACCAGCAAGGCGCCGGACCAGGAAGTTGGGTCGGGAAGGTGGATCTCGCTCATAGCCTCATTATCATCACGGTCGCCATGAAACATTCCACTGCCTTGCCCTATCCCCCACGCTTTGTGCGCCAACACGGCGGCATCCTCGCCCGTCTGTTGACGATGTTGCTTGCGCTGACAGGACTCGTGGCTGCGGCAGCGTGGTGGTGGCTGAGTCAACCCTTGCCCACCAGCACGCCCACGGTGGAGTATTCGGTGGAGGCTGGCAGCACCCCGCGCGAGGTGGCGCAAGGCTGGGCCGAGGCCGGTGTGCAGACCTCGCCTTGGGTGCTCTATCAGTGGTTTCGATGGTCAGGACAGTCGCGGCAGATTCGCGCAGGCAGCTACGAATTGAAGCAAGGTGCCAGCGCCCGTGACCTGCTGCGCATGATGGTGCAGGGCGATGAGAGCCTGGCCCGTGTCAAATTGATCGAGGGCTGGACATTCCAGCGCTGGCGTGAGGAGTTGGCCAAAGCCGATGGCCTGGAGCCCACCACCCGAGACTGGACGGCGCAGCAGATCATGGACGCGCTGGGCTTGCCCGGCGTGCCAGCTGAGGGGCGCTTTTTCCCGGACACCTATGCTTACGCCAAAGGTAATACGGACCTCGCCGTGATGCGTCGTGCTCAGCACGCGATGCAAAAGCATCTGGATGCCGCGTGGGCCCAACGCGACAGCCAGACTCCTCTGAAAAGTGCCGACGAGGCGCTGATCCTCGCCTCCATTGTTGAAAAGGAGACCGGCCAGGACGCCGACCGCCCCCTGATTGCCGGGGTGTTCACCAACCGCTTGCGCATCGGCATGCCCCTGCAGACCGATCCGACGGTCATTTACGGACTGGGCGACAGCTTTGATGGGGATCTTCGGCGCGTGCATCTGCGCACCGACACGCCTTTCAACACCTACACCCGGCGTGGGCTGCTGCCATCGCCCATCGCCATGCCAGGCAAAGCGGCCCTCATGGCTGCGGTGCGTCCTGCGCAAACCAAGGCTTTGTACTTTGTCGCACGCGGCGACGGCAGCAGCGCATTCAGCGCCACCTTGGACGAACATAATCGTGCTGTGAACCTCTATCAACGCACGCCCAGGAAGAACCCATGAGCACAGGTCGATTCATCACGTTCGAGGGCATCGACGGTGCAGGCAAGACCACCCATCTCGATGCCCTGGAGCGCATCTGGCGGGAGGCGGGCCATGAAGTGGTGCGGACCCGTGAACCAGGCGGCACCCCGCTGGCCGAGCAGTTGCGAGGGCTGTTTCTTCACGAGCCCATGGATTCGCTCACCGAAGCGCTGCTGGTGTTCGCGGCCCGCCGAGATCACCTGACCCAGGTCATTGAGCCGGCGCTGGCCCGCGGCGCCTGGGTGCTGTGCGACCGTTTCACCGATGCCACCTTCGCTTATCAGGGGGGCGGGCGAGGCTTCGACCTGTCGGTGCTCACGACCTTGGAAGGCTGGGTGCAGGGCGGCCGCCAGCCCGATCTGACGTTCCTCTTTGACTTGCCTCCCGCGGTGGCGGCTGCACGCCTTGCCGGCGCCCGCCAGCCTGACCGCTTCGAAGCCCAGGATCAGGTGTTTTTCGAGCGTGTGCGCGAGATGTACCTCACCCGCATGGCCCAGCACCCGGAGCGCTTCGTGCTGATTCAGGCGGACCAACCTCAAGATATCGTGGCGCGCGCCATTGGCCAGGCGCTTGCAGCCCGGGGTGTGGCATGAGCGATGGACCTCGCGCGCCGCTGTGGCCTTGGCTGCAGCAACCGCTGCAGTCGGCATTGCAGCAACTCAGTGGGCACCATGCCGTGCTGTTGCATGGCCCGCAAGGGGTCGGGCAGTTCGAGTTTGCACTCGCCCTGGCGCGCAGTTGGCTGTGTGAATCCCAGCCGGGCGGTTCCGCCCCCCAGATGGCCTGTGGCCGTTGCCCCAGTTGCCACCTGATCGATGCTGGCTCGCATCCGGATCTGCAGGTCATCTTGCCCGAGGCGCTGCAGGCCTCACTCGGGTGGCAGGCCAGCGGCGCAGACGAGGGCGGCGACAAGGCGTCCGACAAGGCCGAGGGCAAGAGCAAGAAACTCAGCCAGGAAATCAAGGTCGATGCCATCCGCGCGGTGGTGCAGTTCTCGCAGCACACGGCGTCGCGTGGACGTGCCAAGGTGGTGTTGATTCACCCGGCCGAGCGCATGAACCTGATTGCGGCCAACACGCTGCTCAAAACGCTGGAAGAGCCCCCGGGGCAGGTGCGCTTTGTGCTCAGCGGCGCCACCTTGGACCAGTTGCTGCCAACCATACGCAGCCGTTGCCAGGCGTGGCGCTTGCCCATGCCAGACCCCATGCCTGCTGCCCAATGGCTGCAGGCTCAGACCGAGGGCATGAGCCTGGAGGACGCGCAGGTGCTGCTCGCCGCTGCCGGCGGACAGCCTCTGACGGCCCGAGACCGACAGCAATTGGGTTTGGATGCACGCTCGTGGCCCCAATTGCCTCAGGCCCTGATGCAAGGGGGCGCCACCACCCTGACCCAGTGGCCTCTGCCTCTGGTGGTGGAGACACTCCAGAAACTTTGCCATGACTTGGCCCGCACGGCCCAGGGCGCGACGCCCCGGTACTTTCCGGCGTCCAGCCTGCCCGCGGCGCCGGACTTGGGGCTGCTCACCACCTGGTCTCAGGAGTTGGGCAAGGTGGCGCGCCATGCCGAGCACCCTTGGAATCAGAACCTGAAGATTGAGACGCTGCTCCTGCAGGCGCGGGCCATCATGCGCCCACGTCCAGCCCGTGCCGCGCTGCGGTGAAATACGTGTATGCGACGGCGAGCGCAGCGTTACACTTCTTGAATCATGAGCGAGTTTCAAAACACCAGCATGCCTTCCGCGTTCGCGCCCAGCGCGATGGGTAAACTCGGCCCCGCAGCGGGTTCGGCGGCTGGTGCGGCGGGGCGTCCCAGCGTCATCCAACTGGTGTTCCGTGAAAAGGGTGCGCTGTATGCTGCGTACATCCCCGCGTTCACCGACGGCGGTTTGTTCGTTCCCACCACCCGCGATTACGTTCTCGGTGACGACGTTTACCTTTTGCTCAGCCTGCCGGATGACAACCAGCGTTACCCCGTGGCAGGGAAGGTGGCGTGGATCACACCGGCCAATGCCTCGGGCGGCCGCACACAGGGTGTTGGCGTGCGTTTCCCGGCCGATGAGAAAACGCGTTTGCTGCGCCTGAAGATCGAAGAGATCCTGGGCACCAACATCTCATCGAGCAAGCCCACGCAAACACTGTGAGGCGCTTTGAGGCAAGATCACGGGTTTGCCGATCCGTATTTCTGCCCCAAACACCATGTTTGTCGATTCGCACTGCCACCTGAACTTCCCGCAATACGCTGACACACTCGACACGCTTCGCGCCGAGATGAGTGAAGCAGGCGTGGACCGTGCTCTGTGCATCAGCACCACCTTGGAAGAGTTTCCGCAGGTGCATGACCTGGCCACCCGCTATGACAACTTCTGGGCCACGGTGGGCGTTCACCCCGACAACGAAGGCGTGCAGGAACCCACGCTCGATGACCTGCTGAGCCGCGCGCGTCTGCCGCGTGTGGTGGGCATTGGTGAAACCGGGCTTGATTACTACCGCCTGGGCGAGCGCAGTGTGGCCGACATGGCCTGGCAGCGCGACCGCTTCCGCGTGCACATTCAGGCGGCGCGTCAGACAGGCTTGCCCTTGGTCATCCATACCCGCATGGCCAGCGACGACACCATCGCCATCCTCAAAGAAGAAGGGCAGGGCGAGGTGCGTGGGGTCTTCCACTGTTTCACAGAGAATGAGGCGGTGGCCCGTGCCGCGCTGGACCTGGGTTTCATGATTTCGTTCTCAGGGATCCTGACCTTCAAGAACGCGGCTGAGCTGCGGGATGTGGCCCGGTTTGTCCCCATTGAGCGCTGTTTGATTGAAACCGACAGCCCTTATCTGGCTCCAGCACCTCATCGTGGCAAGACCAACTCACCGGCTTACGTGCCCTTTGTGGCGCGTCAACTCGCTGAGCTCAAAGGCCTGGATGTCAATGAAGTGGGCCGCATCACATCGACCAACTTCGAGGATTTGTTCTCACTCGTGCGTGCACACTGAGGGTTAGCCCACGTCCATCTGGCAGCCATTGGCAGAAAATTTCCTCCAGGCGGAACACTTTTTGAAGCGACCTCCGCCACGGTTCACCACACAGGAGGTTCCATGCAAAAGATCAGTCTTCATGCCAATCCCTTTGCCTTGATGATGGATCCCGAGGCCGTGCTGGCAGCCATGGAGCGCTCCGAGCGCCTCAATCACTTGCAAAGCAGGGTGTGCCGTCCGCTGGACCGGCTCGAAGCCTTGGCGCAGGAGGTTGCTTCGTCATCCACGACGCGTCGGCAGGAGCGCTCAATGGAAGACGCGCTGCCGAGTTGACCGGATCGTCCGGCTTGCCGCAATCGTGTTTGAAGCCCGTCTCACGACGGGCTTTTTTTCGATCAGACTGACACCAGAACGTCAGCTTGCGATTCAACCAGCACTTGCTTGGTGACGCTGCCCAGCAGCAGATTCTCCAGCGCGTTCTCGCCATGTTTGCCCATGACGATCAGATCGCAGTCCTGCTCGATCTCCTGCTCCAGTACGCGAGTGGCTGGATCTCCCTGAATGACGACCTGCCGACTGTTCGCTGCGCTCAGTCCCACATCCTGACACAGGGACTGGAGGCGTTGTGACGCTTCTTGCAGCGCTGCTACACGGTAGTGGTTGATGATGTCCTCGTTGACATTGGCATAGCGCAGATGCCCCTCAAATGGGACTTCAAACACGTGCAATACCACGAGTTGGGCGGAGGGCGCCACCAATCGCGCGTGGCGCAGTGCGCGAACGGATGAGGGAGAGAAGTCGACAGGCACCAGCACGGTCTTGTATGCGCCGTGCGGTGCCTGCTTCACGACCAACAGCGGGCGGGTGGTGTTGCTGAGCATGCGCTCGGCCGTGGAGCCCAGCAGCATGTGGCGCAACAGACTTTCACCGCGAGCGCCACACACCAGCAGTCCGCTCGCGAGCTCGTCGGCCACGGCCCGGATCTCGGTGATCAGCGAGCCCACGACGAGGCGGTCGTCGACGTTCACCCCGTAAAGGCTGTGCAACGCGTCGGCTTCGGCCTGTAAGCGCTCGCGAGCAGTGCTCAGCACTTTGTGCTCCACAGACTCGTGGTCGCTGGTGAGCATTTGCCGCAGACGTTGCAAAGGCGCGAGGTTGGCCACGTGCAACAGACACAGGGGGACACCGCATTCCTGACTGAGCTGCGCGGCGCGTTCCGCAGCGTGGCGAGCCGGTGTGGACAGGTCAGTGGCGGAGAGGATGCTGTGAAGCTTGCTCATGATTCAGTGTAGCGTTTTGCCGATGGAGGCGTACCGAGGACGTGATAATCATCATAATTAATTTGCTCAAATGTATGAGCCGGATGGAGAACAGATGGCAACACGTTCCGACGCATTCCGTCAGCCAGAGACAGCAGCACTGACGTGGCATGCGATGACATCGGCCGAGGTGGAGCAGTCTCTGTCTACGTCGGACAAGGGGCTGGACACGGCAGAGGCTGGCAAACGCCTGTTGCAGCATGGGCCCAATCGCCTGGCAGCAACCCGCAAGCGGTCTGTGTGGATGCGCCTGATCATGCAGTTCCACAACATTTTGCTGTACGTGATGATGGGCTCGGCCGTCATCACGGCCTTCCTCGGGCACTGGGTCGACACAGGTGTCTTGATGGCGGCGGTGATCATCAATGCCATCATTGGTTTCATTCAGGAGGGCAAGGCCGAGTCGGCTCTGGATGCGATCAGAGGCATGCTGTCCCCGCATGCCACGGTCGTGCGTGATGGTCTGGTGCGGGAGGTCGATGCGGCCGACCTGGTGCCCGGCGATGTGGTGCAACTGGTCTCTGGCGATCGGGTGCCGGCCGATCTCCGACTCATCAAGGTGAGGGAGTTGCGCGTGGAAGAGGCCGCCCTGACGGGGGAGTCGCTGCCCGTCGAAAAGAGCACGGAGCACACCCCAGCCGACGCGTCCCTGGGCGATCGCCATGGGATGGCGTACTCGGGCACCCTGGTGGTGTACGGGCAGGCCACCGGGGTGGTGGTCGAGACGGGAGGACGTACCGAACTGGGGAAGATCAACCAGATGCTGTCGGGCATCGATCAGATGCAAACCCCTCTGTTGAGGCAGGTCGACAAGTTTGGTCGTCTCCTGGCCCTGGTGATTCTGGCATTGTCCGCGGCCACCTTTGTGTTGGGCGTCTGGCTGCGTGGCCATCCTCCCTCTGAAATGTTCATGATGGTTGTGGCACTGGCGGCGTCGGCCATCCCGGAAGGTTTGCCTGCGATCATGACCGTGACCCTGGCGCTGGGGGTGCAACGCATGGCGCGACGCCATGCCATCGTGCGACGCCTGCCGGCGGTTGAGACGTTGGGCTCCGTGACCGTGGTGTGCTCGGACAAGACCGGTACGCTGACGCGTAATGAGATGACGGTGCAGCGTGTGGTGTGTGCCGGCCACGCCTTCAACGTGGGTGGGGTGGGCTATGCCCCCGTGGGGGACTTGAGCATCGACGGCCGCATCATCGATTCTCAGCACTATCCTGCCCTGGCCCTGGCGATTCGCGCAGGCGTGCTGTGCAACGACGCCCGATTGCGCGTCGAAGACGATCTGTGGCGTGTGGAGGGCGATCCCACCGAGGGTGCCTTGCTCGTGCTGGGAGGCAAGGTGGGCTTCACGCAGGACGCAGGCGAATTGGCGTGGCCGCGTGTGGATTCGATTCCGTTCGAGTCAGAGCACCGCTTTATGGCGACCTGCCATCGAGATGCCGACGGCGCTCCCTGGATTTTCGTCAAGGGTGCACAGGAGGTCATTCTGGGCATGTGCAACCGGCAGCTTGGCCACGATGGAGAGCATCCGCTGGATGTGGACCATTGGCGTCGGATGGCCACGGACACGGCGGCGCAAGGCCTGCGTTTGCTGGCTCTGGCCTGCAAGCAGGCGGCGCCGGCTCATGATCGCCTGACCTTCAGTGATGTGGAGCAGGGCTACACCTTGCTGGCCCTGGTCGGCATCATCGACCCGCCGCGTGAGGAGGCGATTGCGGCGGTGGGCGAGTGTCATCACGCGGGCATCCGGGTGAAGATGATCACGGGTGACCACGCTGAAACAGCAAAGGCCATCGGCGCCCAACTCGCCATTGGTGTGGGCAAGCCCGCCCTGACAGGGGCTGAGATCGCCTTGATCAGCGATGCGGATCTGCGCCGCGTGGCCATGGAGGTCGATGTGTTCGCGCGTGCCAGTCCCGAGCACAAGCTGCGCTTGGTCAAGGCCTTGCAGGAGGATGGTCAGGTGGTTGCCATGACGGGGGATGGCGTCAACGATGCGCCGGCCCTCAAGCGGGCCGATGTGGGTGTTTCCATGGGGCTGAAGGGGACGGAGGCCGCCAAAGAGGCCTCTGATGTGGTGCTGGCCAACGATAACTTCGCGACGATCGCAGCGGCGGTGCGTGAGGGACGCGTGGTCTACGACAACCTCAAGAAGTTCATCCTGTTCATGTTGCCGACCAATGGCGGTGAAGCCTTGGTCGTGATCGCAGCCATCCTGTTCGAACTGGCCTTGCCACTGTCTGCCGCTCAGGTTCTGTGGATCAACCTGGTGACGTCCAGCACCTTGGGCTTGGCGTTGGCCTTCGAGCCTGCGGAGTCGGGCATCATGCGCAGACGACCTCGCCCGCCTGCCGAGCCCTTGCTTTCAGGGTTTTTCGTCTGGCGCGTGGTGATGGTCTCGGTTTTGATGATGACGGGTGCACTGGGCTTGTTCTTGTGGGAGTTGCGCACAGGCAGTTCGGTCGAGACCGCGCGGACCATGGCGGTGAATGCTGTGGTGATGGCGGAGATGTTCTACCTGTTCAACAGCCGCTACGTTCTGGCGCCGGTGACCAACGTGCGTGGTCTGCTCGGTAACCGCTATGTGTTGGTGGCGGTGGCGTTTTGTGTGCTGTTGCAATTGGCCTTCACGCACACCTCAGTGATGCACAGCATCTTCGACTCGACCCATTTGACGCCGCTGGAGTGGCTCAAGGTGCTGGGGGCAGGGCTGTTGGTGTTCACTGTGGCAGAGTTCGAGAAGTTCGTGATCCGGCGCACGCCGCTCGCCACTCGCGTGGCACATGTCTGACCGGCGTATGTCGCCCTCCTGGAGCCTGTTGTCATGACCAACGATCAGACCTCGACAGCCATTCCCAAGCGGTTGATGCTGGCCACCGACCTCAGTGCCCGATGCGATCGGGCGCTGGACCGTGCCGGTTTGCTGGCAGAAAGTTGGGGGGCAGCGTTGGTGGCGGTCAACGTGCTGGATGTTGCCAACACCCCTGACCAGATCCTTGCCTGGGCGGGGCGGGCGAGCGAGCGGGAGATGCGAGAAATCGCCCTGCATGAACTGCGTCGCAACACGCAGGGGGTGAAGGCTCCCATCACCTTGCGGGTGGAGCGGGGAGATGAGCCTGCTGACGTTCTGTGCAACGTCGCCGATGAGGTGCAAGCTGACCTGGTGGTGTCGAGCGTGGCCCGCAGCGAGGTGCTGGGGCGCTTTTTGCTGGGGTCCACGGTCGAGCAACTGGCCCGCAGGCTCACTCAGCCTTTGCTGATCGTGCGGCAGCGTGCTCGTCAACCGTATCGACGCATCGTGGTGGCCACTGATTTGTCGGCAGGGGCTCATGCTGGGTTGCAGGCAGCGGCGCGCTTGTTTCCCGGGCAGCCTTTGCAGCTGTACCACGCACATGATGTGCCTCTGGCTGGATTGGCCGGCCGCGCGGACGAGGCGCCGCCAGTGAGCCGTACGGCACAGCAGGCGTGTGAGGCCTTGCTTGCCGAAACGCCGTTGCCGCCAAGTACTGCGGTGAGCATTCAGTGCGAGCGGGGGGCTGTGGCGAGCACCTTGCCGTCGTATGTGCGAACGCACGATGTGGATTTGGTCGTGCTGGGTATTCAGGCCAGGGCGGGCTTGTTGGGTGCCTTGTTGGGCAGCACCGCTTTGCGGCTGCTGCAATGGTTGCCGTCAGACGTGTTGCTCGTGCGTTCCGACTGACAAGCGCCTGTGTCCCTGGTGAGGCTTCACAGTCGCCCGTGCTGGCTCTCTGTCGGCGGTGGACCGAAACGGTCAACGACGTAGCTGGTCATGCCCTTGGCCAGCTCTTCCTCGCCAAAGAAGACCTTGCCCATTTCCTCTTTGCGCAACATCAGTGATTCCTCCTCGCTGTGCGTGCGCAAGACGATCTCGATCTTTGGGTTCAGCGTGCGCGCGGTGTCAACCATCTGGCGCACATTGAGTGGGTCAGGCGTGGCCACGACGAGCAAGGCGGCATCGGCGATGTGCGCCTGGATCAGCACCGCGGGGTCGGCAGCGTTGCCTGAGACGGCTGCCTTGCCTTGTTTGCGCAGGTCTTCGACCAGCTCGCGATTTTGCTCGGCGACGACGTAGGGGATGCTGTTGTCCTCCAGTGCCTGCGCAATGCGCCGCCCGACACGACCGTAGCCTACCAAAACCACCTGTCCTGCGAGGTAGCGGCGCTCGGTGCTCATGGGGAGCTCTGCAAAGGGGTCGTCACGACTCTCCAGGCGGCGCGCAAACTCGGATCGTGCCAGCACCCAGCGCTGGATGGGCTGCGCAGAGGCAAAGATGAGCGGGTTGAGCGCAATCGAGATGAGCGCGGCGGCCAGCACCAGACTCATGCCCTCGGCAGGCATCAGGCCCAAGGTCACACCCAGGCCAGCGAGAATGAAAGAGAACTCCCCAATTTGCGCGAGGCTGGCGGCCACTGTGATGGCGGTGTTGAGCGGGTAGCGAAAAGCCAGGACCAAGGCCAGTGCCGCCAGAGACTTGCCAAGGATGATGATGGCCACAGCCACGGCCACATGAACGGGCTGCTGTAGCAGGATTTCCGGCTTGAACAGCATGCCCACGGCGACAAAGAAGAGCACCGAGAAGGCGTCGCGTAGGGGAAGGGACTCCTCCGCGGCCCGGTGGCTGAATTCGGATTCACGCATCACCATGCCGGCGAAGAACGCGCCCAGGGCGAACGACACGCTGAACAGTACCGCGGCACCGTAGGCGATGCTGATGGCCATGGCCACCACCGACAAGGTGAACAACTCGCGTGAGCCTGTGCGGGCCACTTGCCACAGCAGCCAGGGCAAAACCTTGCGCCCCGCAACCAGCATGACGACGATGAACGCGGCGACCTGCAAAAGGGTCTGCCCGATCGTCCACCACAGCTCTGTCGTGCTGGTGCCCGCCTGCTGAACCGCTGCACCACCCAGGACGCCTGCCAACGGGGGCAGCAGCACCAGCACCAGCACGGTGGCCAGGTCTTCCACCACCAGCCACCCCACCGCGATGCGGCCATTCATGGTGTCGATCAGTCCGCGCGACTCCAGCGCCTTCAGCAGCACCACGGTGCTGGCGCACGACAGGGACAGGCCAAACACCAGGCCGGCGCCCCAACTCCAGCCCCACGACCATGCCGCCCCCATGCCCAACAGTGTGGCCAGCGACATCTGCACCACAGCACCGGGAACGGCAATTCGCTTGACCGCAAGGAGGTCCTTCAACGAGAAGTGCAGCCCCACGCCGAACATCAGCAGCATCACCCCGATTTCCGACAGCTGAGACGCAATGCCGATGTCGGCCACGAAACCAGGCGTGCCCGGCCCGAGGACAATGCCCGCCAGCAGATAGCCCACCAACGCCGGGACCTTGAGACGCTCGGCGATGAAGCCCAGGATCAGGGCCATGCCAAAGCCTGCAGCAATGGTGGAGATGAGCGTGACGTTATGGTCCATGCAAGGGGCAGAAATGGGGGAGGGGGGAGATGCGATTCATTATCTATGACGCATCCGTTCACGGTGCCTGAATTTCGCTCACAGCGCGGCCGAGTTCCAGCGGCGCTCCAGCCATCTTCCCAGTGCCGAAAGCCCCCAGCACATCAACGCATAGACCAGCCCGACAAACAGATAGGCCTCAAAGTAGTAGGGGCGCCAGACCGGATCACCGCCCAGGCTGAGAGAAAGGCCGCCGGTGAGCTCGTGCAGCCCGATCACCATGACCAGGGAGCTGTCCTTGAGCAGGCCGATGGCGTGGCCGGTGAGGGCGGGCAAGACGGCGCGCACGGCTTGCGGCAGCACGATGCGCCGCTGGATGCCCAGCCAGGACAGACCCAGAGTGGCGGCGGCCTCGCGCTGCTCGGCGGGCACGGTCTGCAAGCCGCCGCGCAGCACCTCGGCCAGGTAGACGGCGGAGAACAGAGTGAGCGCGATGCCCGCCCGCCAGCCCAGGCTCAGCTGCCAGGCCTCGGGCAGGATCAGCGGCAGGATGAAGGCGGCCACGAACAGCAGGGTGACCAAGGGCACGCCCCGGATCAGTTCAATGAAGGCCACCGCAGGCACTTTCAGCCAGGCTGGACCGCTGTGGCGGGCCAAGGCCAGTGCCAGGCTGAGGGGCCAGGACGCCAACAGGCTGCCGGCAAAGAGCACGAGCGTCAGCGGCAGGCCACTCAGGCCGGTGTCGGCGGGGTGGCCCATCAGCATGGGCCAGCCTTTCTCGGCGATCACGCCCCAGCATGCACCATCGTGAGCGAGGGCACGACAGGCCTCGGCATCGGGCGCCCACACCGCATCGCGGATGCCCCAGGCGTACAGGTGCCACAGCACGGTGGCTGCCAGCAGCAGCCCCAGGAGCGCAAGAAGGCGCTGCCACACGCCGGTCATGCCACGCCTTTCAGCCCCTGGCGGGCGTTGAACCAGTTCATCAGCACCGACACCAGCAGCGACAGGCTCAGGTAAACGGCCATCATCACCGCCAGGCATTCGATGGCGCGGCCGGTCTGGTTCAGGGCTGTGTTGCTGACCGACACCAGATCCGGGTAGCCGATGGCCACGGCCAGCGACGAGTTCTTGATGAGGTTGAGATACTGGTTGGTGGTGGCCGGGATGATGGTGCGCAGTGCCTGCGGAATCAGCACCAGTCGAATCTGTTGCCAGCGCGTGGCGCCCAGGGTGCTGGCTGCTTCCAACAGGCTGTGGGGCACGGCCTCCAGGCCGCTGCGGATGACCTCCGACAGAAATGCGCTGGTGTACACGCTCAGCGCCAGGGTCAGGGCGAGAAACTCCGGCGTCACCGCTGCGCCACCGTGCACATTGAACACGTCCTGAGCGGGCACCTCCCAGTGCCAGGCGCCCAGCTCGTCTGGCATCAGCCAGGGAAACGCCAGACCACCTTTGCTCAGCCAGACGCCAGGCAGCAGCGACAGCGCCTCGTTGGAGTCCGGCAGCCATTCCACCAGCAGGAAGTACCAGATCAGCACCTGCAGCAGCAGCGGCACGTTTCGGATCAGTTCCACATAGCCGGTGGCCAGTTGGGACCAGCCCGGCGTGCGCGAACGGCGCAGCAGGGCCATGGTCAACGCCAGCGTCGTGGCCAGCAGCAGGGCCGGCAGGCTCACCCGCAGCGTGTTACCCAGCCCGACCACGATCGCCCACCACAAAGGCTGGCTCGCGTCGAACACCAGCAGCCCGGTCTCACCGATGTCGAAACCGGCCGGTTGCGAGAAGAAGGACAGCATCGGCCCGCGCCCGCCTCAACGCACCGGCGGGGGGTAGATCAGCCCGCCCTGGTTCCACAGTCGGTTGGGTCCGCGTGGCAGCTTGAGCACCGACTGTGCACCCACGTTGCGCTCGAAGATTTCACCGTAGTTGCCCACGGCCTGGATGGCGCGGTAGGCCCAGTCTTTCTTCAGTCCCAGCATGGCCCCTGTGTCCTCGCCGGTGCCGATGAGTCGCTGGATGGCCGGGTCGGTCGAGGTCTTGCGCAATTGCTCGACGTTGGCCCGGGTGATGCCGAGCTCTTCGGCCTCCTGCAAGGCAAACACGGTCCACTTCACGATGGCGAACCATTCGTCGTCACCCCGGCGCACCAGGGGCCCAAGCGGCTCCTTTGAGATCAGGTCCGGCAGGATCAGGTAGTCGTCGGGGCGGGGCGCTTCCTTATTACGGACGCTGGACAAGCCAGAGGCATCCGCCGTGTAGGCCTGGCAACGGCCGCTGAACAGCGCCTTGAAGGCGGCCTCGAAGCTGTCGAACACCACGGGCTTGATGTTGAGCTTATGGGTGCGCGAGAAGTCGGCCAGGTTCTTCTCATTGGTGGTGCCTGCTTGCACGCACACCTGGGCATTCTTGAGTTGCTTGGCCTGCGTGACCTTGTACTTCTTGTTGACCAGAAAGCCCTGACCGTCGAAGAAGGTGATGGCGGTGAAGTGGAAGCCCAGCGAGGCATCGCGGCTCAGCGTCCACGAGGTGTTGCGCGACAGCAGGTCCACCTGACTGGATTTCAAGGCGGCGAAGCGCTGCTGGGCGTTGAGCGGCACGTAGCGCACCTTGTTGGCATCGCCCAGGGTGGCAGCAGCCACGGCCCGGCAGATGTCCACGTCCAGTCCTTGCCATTGGCCCTTGGCATCGGGTGCAGAAAAGCCGGCCACCCCGGTGCTGACCCCACACAGGATCTGACCGCGTTGCTGGAGGGTACTCAGGGTCTTGCCCGCGCTGGCGAGCCCGGGCCATAGGGCAGCACACAGGAGCAGGGCAGGCGCGAGCCATTGGCGAAAGAGAAGATGCGTCATGGCTTGAGCATAAAGGATGAGGCCAATTCCCCACAGCAAGATGCGGGCCGAGGGGAGCCAGAATCTGCGTCAAGACGCGAGGCGGGCTCATCCCGTGAGCCGATCCCTTGTTAGAGTGCCGTTCAGCCGTACGGTCACCACCCCCATCGACACGAGAGTTGGCATGCGCTTCCTTCACGCCGCAGATCTGCACATTGACAGCCCCTTGCGCGGGCTCAACCGCTTTGAGGGCGCCCCTGTGGCCCGCCTGCGCGGCGCCACCCGACAAGCCTTGATTCGGCTGGTGGATCTGGCCATTGACGAGAAAGTGGACTTTGTACTGATCGCCGGCGACCTGTACGACCGCGACTGGCAGGATTTTCACACCGGGCTGTTCGTGCGCGAACAGATGGTGCGCCTGGGGCGTGCGGGGGTGAAAGTCTTCATCGTGCAGGGCAACCACGATGCGCAGGGCGTGATCTCACGCCAGTTGCCCTGGCCCGACAATGTCAAGGTGTTTTCCAGCCGCTCGGCCGAGACCGTGCGGCTCGACGACCTGCGCGTGGCCATCCACGGCCACAGCTTCCCTGACCGCGAGGTGCCGGAGGACCTGGTGCCCGGCTACCCGATGGCGGTGCCGGGCTACCTCAACATCGGCCTGCTGCACACCAGTCTGACCGGCGCCGAAGGGCACGACACCTACGCACCCACCTCGCTGGACACGCTGCGCAGCAAGGGCTACGACTACTGGGCGCTGGGCCATGTGCATGCCCGCCAGGTGGTGTGCAATGAGCCGCGGGTGGTGTATCCCGGGAATCTGCAGGGCCGCCACGCGCGTGAAACTGGCCCCAAGGGTTGCGAGCTGGTGAGCCTGGAAGGCGGCCAACTGAACGCCAGCTTTGTGCCGCTGGACGTGGTCCGCTGGCATCAGGTCGACGTGCAGCTGAATCCTTCGCATAGTCTGGACGCCTTGCCCCGGGTGGTGGGCGAGGCCTTGCAAGCTGCAGTGGCATCGGCCGGTGGTGAGAGGCTGCATGCCATGCGCGTCTGTTTGAAGGGCGAGACACCCTTGCACATGCACGAGGCCCGTCAACCGGGTACCCTGGCCGCAGCGGTGCAGGCAGCGGCCCAGGACTTGGCCGACGCTGACGTGTGGATCGAGAAGGTGCAACTGGCCTTGCGCTCGCCGGTGGACCGTGCGCAGCTGGCTCAGCGCACCGATGCCCTGGGCGAACTGGTGCGTTGGGTGGACGACCTGGCCGCCGAGCCGCAGGTCCTGACTTCTTTCGCCCAACCCGTGCTCTCCGAGGTGCTGGACAAGCTGCCCGCCGAGTTGCGGCAGGCATTGGCGCTCAAGCGGGAGGCGGCCGACGATGTGCCCCAGTGGGACGATGCCAACGCCATGCTGGCCCTGCTGAAAGACGCCGAAGCCACGCTGCTGGCTCACCTCAACGTGAGCGAGGAACTGCCATGAAGATTCGTCAACTGTTCCTGAAGGCTTTTGGCCCCTTCACCGATGCCACCCTGGACGTCTCCGGCCCGGCGCGCATCCACTTGATCTACGGCCCCAACGAGGCAGGCAAGTCTTCGGCCCTGCGTGCACTGGGTGACCTGCGCTACGGCATTCATGCCCGCAGCACAGATGATTTCATCCACCCCTTCAAAGACATGCTCCTGGCCGGCATCTTTGAAGACGCCGCCGGGCAGGTGCATGCACTGGCCCGACGCAAGGGCACGAAGAACACCTTGATGTTGGCCGACCCGGCCACCGGCATGCCGATTCCGAACAGCACCGTTCCACCCGATGTGCAACTTGCGCTGACCGGTGGCGTGCAGCGCGAGCAGTTCGAGACCATGTACGGGCTGAACTCAGCGCATCTGCGCGAGGGCGGTCAGCAACTGATCCGAGGGGAGGGCGAACTGGGCGCGGCCCTGTTCGAGGCCAGCACGGGCTCGGCGGGCATCAAGGCCTTGCAGACTTTGCTGGACACCGAGGCGAGGCGCTACTTCATGCCCCGAGGGCGCAATGCCTTGCTCAACCAGGCCGCCGATGAACTGGACGAGGCCCGCAAGCGCCACAAGCAGGCCATCACCAAGCCCGACCAGTGGAAAGCGCTCAAGCGCACCCACGATGAGGCCCGCCAGCAGGTACAGATGCTGCGCGAGCAACTGGCCCGTCATCGCCGCCGCCAGAACGAGCTGACCGAATTACGGGCCGTGGCCCCTCTGATCCGCGAGCTGGACCGGCTGGAAGCCGAGTGGGCCACGGTGGAAGGGGATGTGCAACTGCCATCTGACGCTCGCGAGCGTCGTCTGGCCGCACAGCAAACGCAGGCCCAGGCCCGCCGCGACCTGGCGGACTCCCTGGAGCGAGAGGCCCAGTGTCAGCAGGCGCTGTCGGCGTTGACGGTGGAACAAGCCTTGTTGCGGGAAGGCGCGGCCATCGAGCGCCAGCAGACCAACTTGGCCCAGGTGCGCCGCGATCGCGACCGCCTCGCCCGACTGCGCGCCGCGGTGGAGGAGGGCGCACACAGCCTGTTGGGCCAGATGCGTCGCCTGCTGCCCGAAGCGCTGCACACCTTGAGCGTCGACGAAGGTGTGGCACACATGCCCTCCCTGGCCGACCAGACCGCGTGGCGGGCCGCTGCAGCCGAGAGTCTGGACCAGGCGCGGGACCTGATCGGTGCGCGCCAGCAACTGGACACGGCCCGTCGCAAGTTGGTGCAGTTGAACGAGCAGTGGCGTGCGCAGTCGCTCGAAGCGCCGGATACGGCTTTGCAGGCCGCACTCAGCGAGCGCCTGCAGCGGGCGCTTGCTTTGGGCGACATCGGCCAGAGCATCTCAAAGTTGGAGCAGCAGCACCGCAGCGCCCAGCGTCAGCTCGAGCGCGACCTGGAGGCGCTGGGGCTGAGCACGGTCGCGCAACTGGCCGCCAGCCGGGGGCTGAGCCTGGTGGACATCGATGCACACGAGCACGCCCATGCCAAGCTGCGCCAGGAACTGGCGGCCTTAGTGGCCCGGCGCGAGAGCACCGAGGGCGATCTGCGCCTGCAAACCGCCAGGCACCACAAGCTCGGCGCCGTGGGCGAGGTCGTGAGTGCCGATACCCTGCGTCAAGCCCGAGCCCAGCGCGACACACTTTGGCAGAGCGTGCGCGCCGTGCTGGAAGAGAGCGCGCCAGCCGTCCCTGACAAGGCCACGCTGTCGCAGCACTGTGCCCAGGCCATCTCGGAGGCCGACCGCCAGGCCGATCTGTTGCGCGAAGGCGCCCAGCGCGCCGCCGAAATGGCCGAGTGTGCCCAGCGCATCGCCGACATGCAGCACACCTTGACCGAGTTGCGGACCGCCGAGGCCGGCTTGCAGGCCTCCATCGCCGATCTGGAGGCCCGCTGGCAAGCGCGCCTGAGCGAACAAGGCCTGCCAGTGATGGGCACCGGCGCGGCGCGTGAATGGCTGGCGCTGCGTCAAAGCGCCCTCGCACAACGCGACCGCGTGGCTGAATTGGCCGACGAGCTGAACCAATACCGTACTCAGGAGCGAGAGGCCGACGCCGAACTGGCCGCAGCCATCCAGGCCTTGGTGCCGCCGGCCGATCACCTTCATCAAGCGGGGCAGGGCCTGGCAGCCCGGATCAGCCAGGCACAGCAGTTGGAACGGGACCTGATGGCCCGCCGTGTCGCTGCCGAGCAGCATGCCCAGGCCACGCAGACCTGGCAACGCGAGATTGCCGAGGCGGAGGACGCTGAGCGCGCACTGCAGTCGGCCGCACAACCTGTGCGGGAGCGCCTGCATGTCGCCTGTGCGCGCCTGCACCTGCCGCCGGACGCCTCGCCCGAGGTGATCAACACCCGTCTGGCAGAGTGGCAAGACTGGGGTGACGCACACCGTCGTCACGCCGAGCAAGCCTTGCAACTCAAGCAAGGTGAAGCCGCCGAACAAGCGGTCGTGGCCGAGGCGCAGGCCCTGGCGCAACTCCTTGCCGAGCCGCTGGGTGCGCACCTGGACGCCTGGGTTGATGCCCTTGTGGCGCGCCTGCAAACCAGTCGTGAAGCCCATCGGCAGCAAGCCGAATTCGCACGCCAATTGCAGGACGAGGCCCGTCGCCGCACGCGGGTCCAGGCTGAGCTGGACGTCGCCGCTGCCGAACTTGCAACCCTGGTTCAACAAGCCGGCGTGAGCACCGCCGACGAGCTGACTGAGGCCGAAACCCGCTCTGAACATCGCCGAACCATGGCAGAGCGCCTGCAGCACCAACGAGCGCAACTGGCGGGGGCCAGCGAAAAGGAACTGAACACCTTGCGCCACCTGCTGGAGGATCAGGACAGCCTGGCCCTCGACATGGAGCGCCAGGCCTTGACCGACGAGATCCAGCGCCTGGAGGTGCAGGAACAAGCCGCCATCAACGCCGAGCACCTCGCCGCGTCGAACCTGGCTGCCATCGACACGTCCGACGAGGCATCCCGTGCGCGGGAAGAAATGGAGTCCGCCCTGGCGCGGTACCGCTCGGGTGTGCGGCCCTGGGCCCAGCTCAAACTGGCCGAGGCGCTGTTGAGCGAGGTGCTCAGGCGTCACCGCGAAAAGGCCCAGGGCCCCGTGGTGGCCTTGGCCGGTCGCTATTTCGAGACGATGACGGCCGGCCGCTTTGTGCGCTTGCTGGTGGACGCCGACGGCGACAAGCCTGTGCTGCTGGCCCAGCCTGCACAGGGGCAGCCGGTGGGCATTGGCGGCCTGAGCGAAGGCACCGCCGACCAGCTCTACCTGGCCTTGCGCTTGGCCGCACTGGAAGTGCAACGCTCGCCAGACCGGCTCATGCCGCTGGTGCTGGACGACGTGCTGATGACGGCTGACGATCAACGTGCGGCATGCATGCTTCAAGCGCTGGAGACGTTTTCGGTTGGGGGCCAGGTGCTGCTGTTCAGCCACCACCAACACCTGACCGACATCGCGCGCCGCGTGCTGAGCAGCGACGTGCTGCAGGTTCACAGCTTGCCTCACAGCTTGCCGACTAGCCAGTTCGCGGTTGGGTAGCCCGGGACTTATCCCCGCATCTTGTGGATAAGCTTGTTGGCAAGGTCGGGGTAAGCCGGTTTCGCCCAGGGAAGCCCCTTGGAGTGCATCAAAAACAGGCAGCATCCAGGAATCGCAGCCTGACGCTTCTGATTCATATACTTTCTACGATGTGTATTATGTAAACTCACGAAAACGCAGCCGCAAAGAACAGAACAGCCAAGCCCTTCAGGTGCACTTTGACGACGCGGTACAGAACAACTCGACCGCTGGCTGTATGGCACGCTGGGCAGCTCGCTTCGCCACGATGGGCTCAAAAAACATCGTCAATCCTGCGGCCACCAGCACCCAAAAGATCACGATCTTCCATGTGGGTGCGTATACCAGCCGCGATAGCCACCTTGGCGCCTCCTTTGAAGGCACGCCCTGCTTGTCACTGCTGTTGCGTCCGCGATTGACATCCGTCATGCCGAGCAAGATAACAGAACGGCTGTTCTGCGCCACGTCACACGTCGCGACACAAGATTGTGCTGGAAAGCATCATCACCCTCACAGCACCAGGAGATGCTCATGGCAGCGATGATGAAAGCAGCAGTGTTTGTGGAACCCGGTCGCATCGAGGTGATCGACAAGCGCATCCCCGACGTGGGCCCCAATGATGCCCTGATCCGGATCACCACCACCACCATCTGCGGCACCGATGTCCACATCCTCAAAGGAGAATACCCGGTTGCCAAAGGCCTGACCGTGGGCCACGAACCTGTCGGCGTGATCGAAAAGCTCGGCAGCGCCGTCCAGGGCTACACAGAGGGCCAGCGTGTCATCGCCGGTGCGATTTGCCCGAACTTCAACTCCTACGCCGCACAAGACGGTGCCGCGTCTCAAGACGGTAGCTACCTCGTTCCGCAAGGGCTGTGCGGCTGTCATGGTTACAAAGCCACCGCCGGCTGGCGTTTCGGCAACCTGATCGACGGCACCCAGACCGAGTACGTGCTGGTGCCTGATGCACAGGCCAATCTGGCGCCGATCCCTGACGGCCTCACCGACGAGCAAGTGCTGATGTGCCCGGACATCATGTCAACAGGCTTCAAGGGCGCAGAGAACGCCAACATTCGCATCGGTGACACCGTGGTCGTCTTTGCGCAAGGCCCCATCGGTCTGTGCGCCACGGCCGGCGCGCGCCTGCTGGGTGCGTCCACCATCATTGCCGTGGACGGTAATGACCATCGATTGGGCATTGCCAAGAGGCTGGGCGCCGACCTCACGCTGAACTTCAAGAACTGCGATGTGGTGGACGAGATCATGAAGATCACCGGTGGTCGCGGCGCAGACTCGTCCATCGAGGCGCTGGGCACCCAGCAGACCTTCGAGTCGGCCCTTCGCGTGCTCAAGCCGGGCGGCACCCTGTCCAGCCTGGGTGTTTACTCCAGCGATCTGACCATTCCTCTGTCAGCGTTTGCCGCAGGTCTCGGAGATCACAAGATCAATACGGCCCTGTGCCCAGGGGGGAAGGAGCGCATGCGTCGCCTGATGAATGTGGTGGCCTCTGGCCGGGTTGACTTGGGGGTCATGGTCACCCATCAGTACAAGTTGGAAAACATCGTTGATGCCTATGACCTGTTTGCCAACCAGCGTGACGGGGTCTTGAAGATCGCCATCAAGCCGTGAATTTGGCACATCCCCCTCGCGGGGGCGCCCGCCAATAAGGGAAAGCCACCACGAGCGTCACGGCTGTGGTGGACAGGCTCACGTTACGATCAGACGCAATGACCGATGTCCTGCGTCAGCTGTGATGACTGCCCTCACCGCCTATCACTATCAGTCCACAGAGTTCACCCCCTCTGGGTTTGGCGTCACCGTGCCTGGTCCAGATGTGGAGGAGCCCATCGATGCCAGCGAAGTGGAGCGCCTGCTCAACAATGGCAAACCTTCCTTGCGTCTGCCCGAACCACTCGAGAGCGCCTTCCTCAACGATGCGGGGCCTCAGCGCCTTCGCACGATGCTCATCTCGGGGGTGCTGGTCTCGGTCATCTTCAACTGGCTGCTGGTCTCGGACTGGCTGCTCGTTCCAGACCTGTTTGATCTCGCCCTGCGTCTGCGCCTGTTCCTGTTCACACCGGCCATCATCGTAGGCGTGTTCCTGCTGCCACGGGTGGCCTCCCCGGCTGCCAGGGAATGGTTGTTGGTCATCCCCGGTGTGGGGGCCTGTGCCATCAACGCTTGGCTGAGCATGACCAGCAGCGACCCTTATGCGGCGCCCTACCTGGTCAGTCTGGCCACCATCGTCATGTTCACCAACAGCGTGGTGCGCATGCGCTTTGCACCCGCGGCCGTGCTGGATGCCTGCGCCATGGCACTGTTCATCGGTGCGGCCATCACCATGCCGGCGAGTTTGGCCCCCATCCTCATTCCCGGTACCTTGCTGCTGGCCTGCACCATCGTTTTCACACTCTACGGGTGCTACTGCCAGGAGCGAGATGACCGTCTCAACTGGCTGCTGCACCTGCGTGAGCGCCTGTTGCTCAAGGACCTGGAAGCCGCCAACCAGGAACTCCACGAAGCTTCGCGCAGTGACATGCTGACCGAAGTCGCCAACCGCCGGCATTTTGATGAGCATCTGGCCGAAGTCTGGGCTCAGGTCCAGCGGGACGGCGGTGAGGTGGCGCTCATGATGATCGACGTCGATCACTTCAAAGCCTACAACGACCGATACGGGCACCCCATGGGCGACGCCTGCCTCAAGGCCGTGGCTGGTGCGCTCAAGCGTCGTTTGCGCGGGCCCGGAGATTTGATTGCGCGCTATGGTGGCGAGGAGTTCATTGCGGTGTTGGCCGGCACATCCCTTCAGACCGTGCGTGGCGCGGCGGAGCGTATTCGTCGGGGCATCGAGGGACTGAACCTCCTGCATGCCACTTCCAGCACCCATGCCGTGGTGACCGTGAGCATCGGCGTGGCGACCATGAACCCTGCTGCGCCCGGTGCCTCGATGACCCGGCTAATTTCTGCTGCCGACGAGGCTCTGTATCGTGCCAAAGAAGGCGGCCGCAACCGTGTGGTGGCCTTGGGGATGGACGAATGAGCTCGACGGCAGCAACGGTCTTGCCTGTAGACGAGTCTCCTGAGCACGAGACGCAACGCGATGCGGCGCGCACCACCATGATCAACGGCCTGTTGCAGCGAGGCTTCCCGTTGATGGTGTTTCCGGGCGAGTTGGAACGGGAGTTTCGCCAAGCCGGATTGGCCGCCAAGCGCGCCCACATCCTGAAGAGCGGCTACATCTCTCTGCTGATCTTCAACGTTTTCCTGGTGGCGGACTATTTGATGCTGCCTGATGTGTTCATGCAGGCATTGACGCTTCGCTTGCTGGTGTTCACCCCGCTCGCACTGTTGTTTCTGTGGATGTTTCAAACCGCCAAGACCGGTGCGCTCGCCACAGTCAGTTCCATGGGGCTCGAATTGATTGCCATGGTCAGCGGCTTGGCTGCCGCGTTGATGCTGGCCTATATCCTGGCGAGCAGCCAGAGTCCGCTGGCCTACCTGTATCACATCGGCTTCATGGTGGTCATCACCTACGGCACCATCGTGCAGCGACTGCGTTTCTGGAACGCCGTGGTGTTTTCGCTGTTGCTGATCGCCCTGCACGTGTGGGGCGTGTACACCCTGCCCTCCTTCCCGGAGCGCATGGTGTTGCCATTGGTGTCGATGGTGCTGGCGAGTGCGGCCTTCACACTCACGGCCAACTATGCGCTGGAGAACGATGAGCGTCGGCGCTTTCTGTTGACCGAGCGTGAACGCGGTCTGATCCGCTCACTGACCCAAACCCAAGTGCGTCTGCGTGAGTTGTCGCGTGTGGACGAGCTTACCGGCCTGTACAACCGGCGCCACTTCGAGTCTTCCGTACAGCAACTGTGGCAACGCGCCAGTTTTGGCGGCACACCCATGGCGATCTTGATGATCGATGTGGACCACTTCAAGAAGTTCAACGACCACTACGGTCATCCCGCAGGAGACGCGTGCCTGAGGCAGGTGTGTCAGGTGCTCAAGCAAACCCTCAACGGTCAGGGTGTCATCGTTGCGCGTTATGGTGGTGAGGAGTTCATCGCGGCCATCCCGAATCTGGATGAGGCAGCCGCCTTGAACTTGGCTGAACAGGTGCGTGCCAGTGTGGAGCGGTGCCAGATTCCGCACGATCGCTCTGCCACGTCGTCGGTTGTCACCGCCAGCCTCGGATTGGCCTGGTGTCAGGCGCGTCCGGGCATGAAGGTCGAGCACCTGCTTGCCCTGGCCGACGGTGCGCTCTACGACGCCAAGCACCAGGGGCGTAACCGGGTCTGCAGTCAGTCAGCCTGATGACGAGCTTGCACCGATGGCGCCGGATCGAGATGGGTCATCACATTGAGCACAGGCAGGGCGGCCATCACCCGCTCGCGGGCTCGCAAGGCGATGTCATGCCCTTGTTTGACCGTCAGCGTGCCATCCACTTCCAAATGAGCGTCCACAACGATCATGTCTCCCATCTTGCGGGTGCGCACATCGTGCACACCTGACACCCCGGGCGTTTCGCGCAGCAAGGTGTGAATCTGATCGATTTGCTCCTGTGTGGCCGAGCGGTCCATCAGGTCACTCAGGGCATTCCAGGCGAACTCCCAGCCCATCTTGCCCACCATGAAGCCCACGATCAGCGCAGCCACCGGGTCCAGCAGCGGGTAGCCCATCAGGTTGCCCACAATGCCCAGTGCCACCACCAGCGATGAAGCCGCATCCGAGCGCGCGTGCCAGGCGTTGGCCACCAGCATGCTCGAACGCACCCGCTCAGCGGCCTTGAGCATGTAGCGGAACAGCAGTTCTTTGGAGAGCAGCGTGAACAGCGCGACGTACAGGGCAATCGGCTTGACCGCAGCGATGCTTTCGGGGGTGCTCAGCTTGCCCACCGCGCTCCACAACATGCCCACGCCCACACTCAACAACAGCAGACCCAGCACCATGGAGGCCGCGGTTTCAAACCGCTGGTGCCCATAGTGATGATCCGCATCAGGCCCCTTGCGGCTGTGCCGACTGGCCAGCAGCACGACGAAATCTGCCACCAAGTCCGACAGCGAGTGGATGCCATCGGCGATCAAGGCCTGGGAATGGGCGAAAACGCCAACCACCACCTGCAGCGCGGTCAAAACCAAGTTGACCACAACGCTGACCCATGTCGTGCGTTGCGCGACCCGGTGTCGCTCGGGAGTATCTTCTTCCTCGCTGTCGATCAGGTCAGGGGCATTCATGCCGGGATTATCCCAGCCAATCGATGTGGTGCCCCAACTTGCGGGCCTTGGTGCCCAGGTAGCGTTCGTTCTCCGATTGCACTTCACTGCGAACCGGGACACGCTCTTCCACCTTGACGCCATGCTTGGCCAAGGTGTCCACCTTGCGCGGGTTGTTCGTCATCAGCTTGACCGATGACACACCCAAGAAGTCCAGAATCTGTGCGGCCACGTCGAAATTGCGCAGGTCGGCGGCAAAGCCCAGGTGTTCGTTGGCCTCGACCGTGTCCATGCCCTGGTCTTGCAGTTGGTAAGCGCGCAGCTTGTTGGCCAGGCCAATGCCACGCCCTTCCTGGCGCAGGTACACCACCACCCCACTGCCCTTCTTGCCAATCTCGCTCATGGCGAACTGGAGTTGGGGGCCACAGTCACAGCGCAGCGAGCCAAACACGTCACCGGTCATGCACTCGGAGTGCACGCGCACCAGGGCGCTGCCTTTCACATCGCCCATCACCATGGCGATGTGCTCCCGGCCGGTGCCTTCTTCGCGGAACAACTTCATCGTGAAGCTGCCATGCTCGGTGGGCACGCGGGCTTCCGCCTGAAACTCGACCAGGGCGGCGCTCACCGGGGTCAGGGCGTCAATCGGGGACTTCTTGTCGGTATCAGGGGTGGACATTCATTTTCCTCAGGGGCCTGCCATTCTGCCAAATGCCAGCAGGGCTCTGGGTTCGAGTCGCAAAAAGACCCGAATCCCGCCTCAATCTTGCGGTGGCACCTCTGGCAAGGCGGGGCTGGGCGAGGCCAAAAGTGCCTGCAAACCCGCTTCATCCAGGATCGGTACACCCAGGGTCTGGGCTTTCTCCAGCTTGGAGCCGGCTTCCTCACCCGCCACCACGTAATGCGTCTTCTTGGACACGGAGCCTGCCACCTTGCCGCCCGCCTCCTCGATCAAGGCCTTGGCTTCTTCGCGCGACAGGGTGGGCAAGGTACCGGTGAGCACCAGGGTTTTGCCAAACAAGGGCAGGCTCGCCGCATCGGCCGCGGCCGAAGGCTCGTGCTCGGTCCAGGTGACGCCAGCGGCGCGCAACTGCTCTACCACCTCGCGGTTGTGGGGCTGGTCAAAGAAGGTGCGGATGCTGCGGGCGACCACTGGCCCCACGTCTCGCACGGCCAGCAGTTGTTCCTCGGGCGCGTCCATGATGCGGTCGATCTGACCGAAGTGGCGGGCCAGGTCTTTCGCGGTGGCTTCACCCACATGGCGAATGCCCAGGCCGAACAGGAAGCGAGGCAAGGTGGTTTGCTTGCTCTTTTCCAACGCAGCCACGATGTTCTGGGCGCTCTTGTCGGCCATGCGGTCGAGGGCGGCCAGCTTCATCACGCCCAGTTTATACAGGTCGGGCAGCGTGCGCACCAGGCCGCCGTCCACCAATTGGTCCACGAGCTTGTCGCCCAGGCCTTCGATTTCCACCGCGCGGCGTTGGGCAAAGTGCAGAAGCGCCTGCTTGCGCTGGGCCGCGCAGAACAGGCCGCCTGTGCAGCGGTGGTCCACCTCGCCACGTTCGCGCACCACCGTGCTGCCACACACGGGGCAATGCACGGGCATGCGGAAGTTGGGTACATAGGCCGGGCGTTCGCCCGCCACCACCCCAACGACCTCGGGGATCACGTCGCCGGCACGGCGCACGATGACGGTGTCGCCAACGCGGACGCGCTTACGGCGCAGCTCAAACAGGTTGTGCAGGGTGGCGTTCGTCACGGTCACGCCGCCCACGAAGACGGGCTTCAGGCGTGCCACCGGGGTCAGCTTGCCGGTGCGGCCCACTTGGATGTCGATGCCGTCGACCTGGGTGAGTTGCTCCTGAGCCGGGTATTTGTGCGCCACGGCCCAACGGGGTTCACGGCTGACGAAGCCGAGGCGTTCTTGCAGGGCGCGGCTGTCGACCTTGTAGACGATGCCGTCGATGTCAAACGGCAGGCTGTCGCGCAGCGCACCCATGCGCTGGTGGAAGGCCACCAAACCGTCGGGGCCGGTCGCGCCCAAGGCCACGGTGCGGTGTTCACACACAGGCATGCCCATCGCCTGCAGGGCGTCCAGCATGGCGCTGTGCGTGGCGGGCACCTCCCAGCCTTGGACTTCTCCCAGGCCATAGGCAAAAAAGCTCAAGGGCCGTTGCGCAGCAATGGCCGGATCGAGCTGCCGCACGGCGCCCGCCGCCGCATTGCGCGGGTTCACGAAGGTCTTCTCGCCCTTCTCGCGCTGACGTTCGTTCAGGGCCTCGAAGTCGTCGCGGCGCATGTAGACCTCGCCGCGCACCTCCAGCACCTCCGGGACCGCGCCTTGTAACTTCAGCGGGATTTGGCCCACGGTGCGGATGTTCTGTGTCACGTCCTCGCCCTGCTCGCCGTCGCCCCGTGTGGCGGCCGTCACCAACACGCCGTGCTCGTAGCGCAGGTTGATGGCCAGGCCGTCGAACTTCAACTCGGCGGCATAGGCCACAGGCGGGTCGGTTTCGGTCAGGCACAGTTCGCGGCGAATGCGCGCGTCAAACGCTTCAGCGCCCGAGGCTTCGGTGTCGGTTTCGGTACGGATCGACAACATGGGCACGGCGTGGCGCACCGGGGTGAAGCCATCGAGCACCTTGCCCAGCACGCGTTGCGTGGGCGAATCGGGCGTCAGCAACTCCGGGTGGGCCGCTTCCAGCGCCTGCAACTCGGCAAACAGTTTGTCGTACTCGGCGTCCGGGATGCTCGGGTCGTCCAGCACGTAGTAACGGTGGGCGTGGGCGTGCAGCAACTCACGCAACGCCGCGGCGCGCTCTGCCTCAGGCGATGGGGCGCTTGCGGGCGCCAATTCGGACCCGCCAAACAGATCTGGTTGCGACATGGCCGTGATGCGTCAGCTGAACAGACGTCGCGTGGACGGGGCGCCGGCGGCCAGATCACGGGCGGCCAGAGACTCGTACAGACGGCTCAACTCTGCCTCGATCGAGGCAAAGGCGGCCGCGTTGAACGGTTGCCCCTGGTCGTCGGCCATCAGACCGTCCATGCTCAGGGCCAGGGCCTCACCGGCCGCACACCATGCTTTGAACGGTTCATGCTGCGCTGCGGTTTGCGGCACGTCGAACGACAGCATCAACTCGCGCAAGGTGGCTTGATCCGGGTCTTCGGCAAAGGCAGCTTGCGCGTCGTACTGCAGGGTCAACATCGGCGGAGCGCCCTCTTCCACCCCCGGCAACACCATACGGCCTGGCAAGGCACCTTGCACAAAGCCATGGCGGGCGGCCTGCTGCTGCACATAGCCAATCGACCAGGCGCTGCCACGCGCATGCAGGCGCATGGCCAGTTGCGCATCGTGGGCACCCGCAAAGGCGTCCAGCTCCTTGGCACGCGCCACCACGTCCAGCATGTCCGGAAACTCGACCGAGGCGCCGAGGGTGTCGGCCATGGTCTGGATCTTCTGCACGAACTCGGAATACTCGATTTCGTTGAGGCCGCCCGTGCGATTGGCCAGCAACACGCCAGCTTGCAGTTCCTTGTAGAGCACGCCGGCCTGCGGGGTTTCCCACTCGTCACAGTCCATGCGCAGACCTTCGATCAGCACCGGCTTGCTGCCCGCGCGGCGGGTGGGCGGCAGGTGCATCAGGATGTTGTCACCGCTGAGCAGGCCTTCGGGCGTCAAGGTGGCAATCGCATCGACCAGCGCATCCAGACGCGGGCCAGTGCGCTTGACGGGCGGGGGCACCACGGCCGATGCAGCCAGCGCTGCGGCGTCGGCAATCATCGGCCGAGTCGGCTCGTGCTCCATCGTGGAGGTGGCGCTGAACGGGTCATGCTGGCTGTCGCCATCCACCGGCTCCACCACGGCCCGCTTGGGGTGGCGGGCCGCCGCCTTGCGGGAAGTCCAGGCGCCGTGCGCCAGCACCCCGATCAGCACCAGGCCGCCCAGGATGACCAGATAGGAAGTCAGCGAGTCGTTCATGTTCATCTGTCCTCAAGCTGCGTGGGCCATGCCCAGCGCCGCCTCCATGTCCACCGCCACAATGCGGGAGACACCTTGTTCTTGCATCGTCACGCCCACCAGTTGTTCGGCCATCTCCATCGCAATCTTGTTGTGCGAGATGAACAGGAACTGGGTGCCGCTGGACATGCTCTTGACCAGGCGCGCGTAGCGCTCGGTGTTGGCGTCGTCCAGGGGCGCGTCCACCTCGTCGAGCAGGCAGAACGGCGCGGGGTTCAATTGGAAAATGGCAAACACCAGGGCGATGGCGGTCAGCGCCTTTTCGCCCCCTGAAAGCAGGTGGATGGTGCTGTTCTTCTTGCCCGGCGGGTGCGCCATGACCTGCACACCGGCATCCAGGATTTCATCACCCGTCATCACCAGGCGGGCGCTGCCGCCGCCGAACAGGCTCGGGAACATGCGTCCGAAGTGCTCGTTGACGGTGTCAAACGTGGCGCCCAGTAGCTCACGGGTTTCCAGGTCGATCTTGTGGATCGCGTCTTCCAGCGTCTGGATGGCGTCGCTCAGGTCGGCCATTTGCGAGTCGAGGAAGCCCTTGCGTTCGCGGGCAGCGGTCAACTCTTCCAGCGCGGCCAGGTTCACGGCGCCCAAGGCGTTGATCTCGCGTTGGATGCGATCGATCTCGGTCTGCAGGCCATAGAGCTTGACGCCATCGCGCTCGATCACCTCAGCCAGCGCGGCCAGGTCCACTTCGGCGGCGGTGAGCTGCTCCAGGAACTGGGCGCCACCCAGCGTGGCGGCCTGCTGCTCCAGTTGCAGTTTGGTGATCTCGTCACGCAGGGGTTGCAGGCTGCGTTCGAAGCCCATGCGCTGCTCGTCGGCCCGGCGCAGTTGGGCGGACAGGTCGTCGTACTTCGTGCGAGCCTCGGCCAGCAGGCCTTCCTTCTCTACGCGCACCGCCAACGCTTCGTCCAGCCCGGTGTGGGCCGAAGCGTCGCTCAAGCGCGCCTGCTCTTCGTGCAGTTGCGCCACCGTGGCTTCGTTGAGCTGGATCTGCTGCGCCGATGTTTCGATGCTGCGCTGCAGCTCCCCGCGGCGTGATGCCATGGCACGGGCGCTGAACTGCGCCTCCTGGGCCTGGCGCTCCTGCGAGCGCAATTGCTCACGGGCCTGATTGAGCTTGCGCTCGGCCTCCATCACCGCTTCTTCCAGCTGGGCATGGCGCTCCTGCGCTTCGGCCAGGCTCAGGTCCAGCTCTTCAAAGCGGGCTTCGCCGGTGGCACGGCGCTCCTGCAGCTCGTCGAGCTGGGCGTCGATCTCTGCCAACTCTTCGGCGATCTGACCATGGCGCGCATTGGCCTGTTCGGCCTGCTGGGTCAGGCGCAGCACTTCCACCTGCAACTGGTGCGCGCGCTGCTGCACCTCGCTGGTCTCACGGCGCGCGGCGGTGAGGCGCTGCGAGGCATCGGTGTAGTGGGCCTCGGCGCGGATCAGGCTGGCGCGGGCGTCTTCGGCCAACAGGGCCTGCGCCCTCACCTGCTTGTCCAGGCTTTCGATTTCCTGGGCGCGGGCCAGCATGCCCGCCTGTTCCGAATCCGGCGCATAGAAGCTCACTGCAAACTGGCTGACCGTGTGCCCCGCTCGGGTCATGATGACCTCGCCGTGGGTCAGGCGCTGCCGGTTGGACAGGGCTTCTTCCAGGTTGGTGGCGGTGTACACCCCTTCCAGCCAGTCATTGAGCAGTGCCTTCAGACCCGCATCTTGCAGTCGCAACTGATCGGACAGGCGTGGCAGCGTGGTGTGCGTGTTCTGGATGCCGGTTTGCGGCACGCTGTAGAAGGCCAGCTTGGCGGGCGGGGCGTCTTGCTCGAAGGCGCGCACCGTTTCCACACGCCCCACTTCCAGGGCCGACAAGCGCTCGCGCAGAGCCGATTCCAGCGCCACTTCCCACCCCGGCTCGATGTGCACCTTGCGCCACAGGCCCTGCAGACTGTCCAGTCCATGCTTGGCGAGCCAAGGTTTCAGCTTGCCTTCGGTTTGTACCTTCTCTTGCAGGGTGCGCAGCGCTTCCAGGCGCGCGGTCAGCTCAGCTTGCTTGGCCGCCTGGGCCTGGCTTTCCTGCTGCTGCGCCTTACGGGCCTCGTCCAGTTCGGGCACTTGCTCGGTCAGCTCACCCAACTGGGCTTCCGACAAGGCCAGCTCTTCCTGCACGACTTCAAGCTGCTGCTTCAGATCGGCCAAACGCGCCGTATCGGGCGAGCCCAGGGCGTGTTTCTCGGTGCTCAAACGCTCGCGCCGCAGCGTGAGTTGGCGCGACTGGTCGTCGATGTTGCGCGACTCGGCCGCCAGCAACTGAATCTGCTGCTGCACCTGGCCGGCCACGCCACGCTGGGTGTTGGCCTGCTGCGTGGCGCTGCGCACGGCATCTTCAAAACTGGGCAGATTGCCCGCCAGCTCTTCCGACTGTGCAGCCAGAATTTCGGCTTGTTCTTCGGCGGCCAGCATCTTCTCGGCCAACTCTTCCAGCTCGAACTCGGCGGCCGCACGGCGCTCCACCCACTGCTCGTTCTGCTCCTTCAGCTCGGCCAGGCGCTGCTCGACCTTCTGGCGACCTTCCACCACATAGCGGATGCGCTCTTCCAGTCGGCTCACGGCCAGATTGGCCTCGGCCAACTCCCCTTGCGCCACGTGCAGGGCATCGCTGGCGGCATAGTGATCTTGTCGCACTTGCTCCAACTGGGCTTCCACGCTGCGCAACTCGGCCAATCGGGCCTCCAGCGCATTGGTGGCCTCGGCCACCGCCAGCTTGATGCGCGTTTCTTCCGACGCCGCATCGCGGTGCTTCAAGAACCACAGCTGGTGCAGCTTGAGCGTGCCCTGCTCCTGCAGCGCGTGATAGCGGCTTGCCACCTCGGCCTGCTTCTCCAGCTTGTCGAGGTTGTTGTTCAACTCGCGCAGGATGTCTTCCACGCGCGTCAGGTTCTCCCGGGTGTCCTTGAGACGGTTCTCTGTCTCGCGACGGCGTTCCTTGTACTTCGACACCCCCGCGGCCTCTTCCAGGAACAGGCGCAACTCTTCGGGCTTGGACTCGATGATCCTGCTGATCGTGCCCTGGCCGATGATGGCGTAGGCGCGGGGCCCCAGGCCCGTGCCCAGGAACACGTCCTGCACATCGCGGCGGCGCACCGGCTGGTTGTTGATGAAGTAGCTGGAGGTGCCATCCCGGGTCAGCACCCGCTTTACCGCGATTTCGGCGAACTGGTTCCACTGCCCGCCCGCGCGCGCGTCTTCGTTACTGAACACCAATTCCACGCTGGAGCGGCTGGCCGGCTTACGGTTGCCTGAGCCATTGAAGATCACGTCCTGCATGGACTCGCCACGCAGCTCAGAGGCCTTCGATTCGCCCAGCACCCAGCGCACGGCGTCCATGATGTTGGACTTGCCGCAACCGTTCGGCCCCACCACCCCCACGAGTTGCCCGGGCAGTTGGAAGTGGGTCGGTTCAGCGAATGACTTGAAGCCAGACAGCTTGATCGAGTTCAGGCGCATGCTCGGAAGGCGTCCACAGGGCAAAGGTAGACGGCTAAGTCCTTGATTTGCTTGGTAAAAGCCGTTTCGTTACGGGTAAAGACTAACCAAAGATGATAACATCGGCGTTTTGCCGGCAATCCATTTACAGCAGAGTTGTTCACCATGGCCAAGAAAGCCCCCGCCTCCACCGCCAAGTCCACCGCAGCCAAGGGCACGGCCCTCGAGGTGGGTGAACGCGCCAAGCCGGCCACGCCGCCGTCTGCGCCTTCCCGCCACCTGGACGTCTTCCCCAACCCCGCGCCCCAGCGCGACTACGTGATCCAGTTCCAGGTGCCCGAGTTCACCTGCTTCTGCCCACTCACCGGTCAGCCCGACTTCGCCCACTTCACCATCGACTGCATCGCCGACGAGCTGTGCATCGAGCTCAAGAGCCTGAAGATGTACATGTGGAGCTACCGCAATGACGGGGCATTCCACGAAAAGGTCACCAACTCCATCCTCGACGACATGGTCAAGGCCATCCAGCCGCGCTACCTGCGCATCACGGCCAAGTGGTATGTGCGCGGCGGCATCTACACCAACGTGGTGGTCGAGCACCGCAAGAAGGGCTGGAAGCCTGCACCCAAGGTGGACCTGCCCCAGCACAACGCTGAAACGGGCTTGCTGGGTTGATCCTCGGCACCATCTCCAGACAGCCTACGGGCTGTCTTTTTTCTTCCTGCCCCCTTTGACACGCGAGACAGATCATGAATTGGGTGCCGCCCGCCGGTTTTGAGACCGCTGTGATGCTGGGTGTGCTGGCACTGTCGCTGTTGTTCAAGCCGTGGCTCCCTCTTACGCACCGTCCGTTGCAGAGCCCCTGGTTGGGCTGCGTGGCCCTTCTGCCGTTTGTGTGGTGGACCGAGAACCTGCTGCCCAATGGAATGGCGCTTCACGTCAGCGGTGCCTGCTTGCTCGTTCTGATGTTCGGCTGGCCTCTGGCCATGTGGACCTTGCTGCCCATCGCGCTGGCCGCCAGCTATATTGAACAATCCGCGTGGCCCGATCTGACCCACCTATCGGCCCACATCGTCTGGATGGGCATGCTGCCCGGGACCCTGTCCTTGCTCCTGGGACTCCTGATCCGGCGCTTTTTGCCTCACCACTTGTTTGTCTACATCCTGGGTCGAGGTTTTTTTGCCACGGCTCTGGCCGTCACGCTCAGTGGTGCTTTGGCGCTGTTTCTGGGGCAGAAACCTGAAACCTTGCGCGGCGATGAGTGGATGCTCGGCTATTGGTTGCTCGGATGGGGGGAGGCGGTCAGCACGGGCATGCTGACTTCGATTTTTGTGGCTTTTTTGCCAGATTGGTTGCTCACTTACTCGGATGGCAGGTACTTACCCGGCGCGTCAGGCAGAGGCAAATGATGTACCTTTCAGGCTGTTGGTGGACTCTCCGTCAGGGAAGTCCAGCCGATCACAAAGCCGCCGATGAACGCACTGACATGCTTACGCTCTTTCTCTGATCCTCTCTTGGGTCAAGAGGCGCGTGTGCGTCACCATACGCTGTTGGCACTGGCTTCTTTGCCAACCTATCTGGCCAGCCTGGGCATGATCTGGCACCTGGTTCACCTGGACGAGTTGGCCGCGCCCTCTGCATGGGGGATCACCCTGGCGAGCATCGTCACTTTCCTGGCTTTCTGGCTGCCCGTTCGCACGGGGCTGACACAGCGCATGAAAGACCCGGTTCTCACCTTCCCTCATGCCTTGGCGTCGCTGGGCTTGTGCATTGTTGCCTACATGCTGCTCGACGAGCACCGTGTCAACGTGTTGGTGCTGATGGCGCAAATCATCGTGGTGGCCATGCTTCGACTGCGGCCCAAGCAGGTTCTGGGTTTGGGCATGCTGGCCACCCTGATGCTCTGCGGCGCTTTTGCATGGGTGGATTGGCGAGACACCAGCGTTGGGATGCTCAACAAAGGCGCCACACACCTCATGGTCGGCGGTGCCAGTTTGCTGCTGCTGTCCCTGGTCGGAAAATGGGTGAGCGACATCCGCACTGAGATCAGCGAGCAAGCCAAAGAGTTGCGCAAAACGGTGCTGACCGTGCGTCAGATGGCCACCATGGATCAGTTGACCGGACTGCTCAACCGCCGCGTCATGCTCGAGACCCTTGAGGCGGAGCGCCAGCTGTCAGAACGACACGGCACGCAGTGGTGCGTTGCCTTGATCGATCTGGATCATTTCAAGCAGGTCAACGACCGTTACGGCCACCCCACAGGCGACGCTGTATTGAGAGGGTTTGCCGACCTCGCGCGCAAGCACCTTCGATCTGTCGATCAGGTGGGTCGCTGGGGCGGTGAGGAGTTTCTGGTGATGTTTCCTCAGACGCGCTTGAACGAAGCTCATGCCTCTCTGGAGCGACTGCGCAAAGCCTTGAATGCTTGGCGCTTGCCTGATCACCCTACCCTGCAGATGAGCTTTTCGGCAGGACTGGTGCAGGCGGAGCCGGAAGACACCCTTGATCAACTCGTGGAGCGCGCTGACAAGACCATGTACCAGGCCAAAGCCTCTGGTCGCAATCGCTCGGTTTGGGCGCCTCTGCTGACGCCCGATCTGCTTGGCAGTCCGGTACCACCGCCGGCCCTTCCCACTTGAGGTGCAGAGATGACTGAGTTGACCGTTGCCGAAGCCGGGCCCGATCGCCTGATGGATGCATTGCAACGTGGTGCACTGGCCATCCTGGGCCCAGACCGCCACACCCGCGGCCACACCAGCATCATTTTGCTGTGTGCCGTGATGTATGCGATCTGCTGTGCTGCGGCGGCGCACGCTGCAGCCGTCGGCATGATGCTGCCCATCGGCCCTCAGGCGCTCACGGCCGTGACCTTCCCGGCTCACCTGATTTTCTACGTGATGGTGCGCAGCGGCGTCACTCGCCAATGGTGTGATGCAGGCTTGATGGTGCTGCAGAACCTTTATGCCCTGTTGGCCATCTCCTTTGCCTACGTCACGCTCGACCCATCGGAGCGGGGCATGGTGCTTGTCCTCATCGCTTTGGTGATCGTGTTCGGCATGTACACCCACACCCCGCGTTTGTCGGTGATACATGGCGTGTTGGCGATGGTCTTGCTCGGCGCGGCCATGGGTGTGCTGTCGAGCGTGGACCCTGACTACTATCCGCCGCAACTTGAAATGCTGCGATTCGGGGTGATGTTGGGCAGCTTGCCGGTCTTGATTTTCACGGCCTACTTGATCTCCAGTTGGCGCAAGCGCCTGTCCACCCAGAGGCGCGAGTTGCAACAGGCGCTGGATCAGGTTCAACAACTGGCGACGCGTGATGCCCTGACCGGACTCTACAACCGCCGCCACATGCAGGAAAAACTGGCCTACGCTGCACAGCGCTATCAGCGCTATGGCGAGAGATTCACGGTGGCGCTGATCGATCTCGATCACTTCAAACGCATCAACGACGAGCACGGGCATCTGGTGGGTGACCAGGCGCTGATGGCCTTTGCGTCGGCGGCGTCCATGGTGTTGCGAGACACGGACACACTGGCTCGCTGGGGGGGAGAGGAGTTCCTGTTTCTCATGCCCAACACCAGCCCCCAAAAGGCAGCGATTGCACTCGACCGCGTGAGAGACGCGCTCGTCAGCGTCACTGTGTCGGAAGCTGCTCCCCAACTGCGATTGCAATTTTCCGCGGGACTGGCACTGTACCGAGGGCTGGAAGGCACCGATGGCACGCTGGAGAGGGCTGATCAGGCGCTGTATCAGGCCAAGAGTGCGGGGCGCCACCGCTCCGTGGTGGCTGCTGGGCCAGATCAGGATGGCTAAAGGGAATGCCCGAGCGATGCCCATCTGCCATCCGGGGCTGGGATAATGCCTGCCCATGAATCCCCTGCTGAACAAACTCCAGCCCTATCCCTTCGAGCGCCTGCGTCGCCTGACCGCCGGCGTGACGCCGAACGCGGCGTATCGCCCCATCAGTCTGGGCATTGGCGAGCCCAAGCACGCCACCCCTGAATTCATCAAGGAAGCACTGGTTGCGGGCCTCGAAGGCTTGGCCAACTACCCTGCCACCGCGGGTGAACCTGCCTTGCGTGCCGCCTGCGCCGATTGGATGCAGCGCCGCTACGGCCTGAAGATCGACCCGGCCACACAACTGCTGCCCGTCAACGGCTCGCGTGAAGCACTGTTCGCGCTGGCACAAACCGTGATCGACCCCACCCAGCACCGCGATGCAGGTGGCCCGGCCGTCGTCAGCCCCAACCCTTTCTATCAAATTTACGAAGGGGCCGCCCTGCTGTCAGGTGCCCGCGTGGTGTTTGCCAATTCCGACCCGGCACGCAACTTTGCGGCCGACTGGTCCAGCATCTCGGAAGACACCTGGGCCACCACCCAGTTGCTGTTCGTGTGCTCCCCAGGCAACCCGACCGGTGCCGTGATGCCGCTGGCCGAGTGGGAGCGCCTGTTTGCGCTGAGCGACCGCTACGGCTTCGTGATCGCCTCGGACGAGTGCTATTCCGAGATCTACTTCCGCGAAGGCGCCGATGCCGCCCCGCTGGGGGGGCTGGAAGCCGCCGCCAAGCTGGGCCGCCACGACTTCAAGAACCTGATCATGCTCACCAGCCTGTCCAAGCGCTCCAACGTGCCTGGTCTGCGCTCTGGCTTCGTAGCCGGTGATGCGTCCATCATCAAGTCCTTCCTGCTCTACCGCACCTACCACGGCAGTGCCATGGGTCCGGCCGTGCAGCGCGCCAGCATTGCCGCCTGGAACGACGAAACCCACGTGGTTGAGAACCGTGCCCTGTACCGCCAGAAGTTCGAGCGTGTCACGCCCATCTTGGCCTCGGTCATGAACGTGGCCTTGCCAGACGCCGGTTTCTACCTGTGGGCCGAGGTGCCCCAGCACGTGTGTGGCGGCAGTGACGAAGCGTTCACCTGCGAGCTGTTGGCTCAATACAATGTGGCCGTTCTGCCCGGCAGCTATCTGGCACGTGAGGCCAACGGCATCAACCCGGGCGCTGGCCGTGTCCGCATGGCGCTGGTCGCTGGTGTCGACGAGTGCGTCGAAGCCGCCGAGCGCATCCAGGCCTTCATCCAATCCCAATCTGTCTGATTTCCCGAAAGAAGCACATGTCTCAAGCCCTGCAAACCGTCATCGACAACGCCTGGGAACAGCGCACCGCCCTGTCGGCTGCCGCCGCTCCCGCCGAAGTGCGTGATGCCGTCAACCACATCATCGACCAGCTCGACAGCGGCAAGCTGCGCGTGGCCGAGAAGATCAACGGCCAGTGGGAAACCCACCAGTGGGTCAAGAAGGCCGTGCTGCTGAGCTTCCGCCTGAACGACAACGTGCCCATGGGCCAAGGTGACCTGCAGTTCTACGACAAGGTCCCCACCAAGTACACCGGCTGGAGCGCCGAGCAACTGGCTGCTTCCGGCGTGCGCGTGGTGCCCCCAGCCGTGGCCCGTCGTGGCAGCTTCCAGGCCAAGAACGTGATCCTGATGCCGTCATACGTCAACATCGGCGCCTACGTCGATGAAGGCACCATGGTCGACACCTGGGCCACCGTCGGTTCCTGCGCCCAGATCGGCAAGAACGTCCACCTGTCCGGCGGCGTCGGCATCGGTGGCGTGCTCGAGCCCCTGCAAGCCAACCCCACCATCATCGAAGACAACTGCTTCATCGGCGCCCGCTCGGAAGTGGTGGAAGGCGTGATCGTGGAAGAGAACTCGGTGATCTCGATGGGCGTGTACATCGGTCAGTCCACCAAGATCTATGACCGCGCCACTGGCGAAGTCACCTACGGCCGCATCCCGGCCGGTTCGGTGGTCGTGTCCGGCAACCTGCCCTCGGCCGATGGCAAGTACTCGCTGTACTGCGCCGTCATCGTCAAGCGCGTCGACGCCCAGACCCGCTCCAAGACCAGCATCAACGACCTGCTGCGCGGCGCCTGATCGGCTCCTGCAATCTGCGTCGGTCCATTGACAACCCATCACGGGAGAGCATTTGATGAGCGGTGGCAATCTTGAAAAGATCCTGCGCCTGATGACCGAGAAAAAGGCATCGGACGTTTTCCTGTCTGCCAAGACACCCATCCTCATCAAGATCAATGGACAGATCTTGCAACTCACGGACCAGATCCTGACGCCGTCGCAACCGCGTCAGCTTCTGTCCGAGCTGATCACGCCGCAACAGCTCGAAGAGCTGGACGAAACAGGTGAGCTCAACCTCGGGATCACGATCCCGAACGTGGGCATCTACCGTTTGAGCGCGTTCAAGCAGCGTGGCTCGGTCGCGGCCGTGTTCCGTTACATCCCCAGCGACATCCCGCCGCTCGAGTCCCTGAACGTGCCCATGTCGCTGGCCGACCTGGTGCTGGAAAAGCGCGGCCTCATCATGGTGGTGGGCGCCACCGGCGCGGGCAAGAGCACGACCCTGGCTTCGATGCTGGAGTACCGCAACCAGCGCATGACGGGGCACATCCTCACCATCGAAGACCCGCTGGAATTCCTGTTCACCAACAAGAAGTCCGTGGTGAACCAGCGTGAGGTGGGACGCGACACCCAGTCGCTGCAGGTGGGGTTGAAGAACGCCCTGCGTCAAGCGCCTGACTGCATCCTGATCGGCGAAATCCGTGACCGCGAAACCATGACGGCAGCGCTGTCGTATGCGCTGTCCGGTCACTTGGTGCTGTCCACCCTGCACGCCAACAACAGCTACCACGCATTGGGCCGTATTCTGTCTTTCTACACGCCGGAAGCCCGTCCCGCTCTGTTGAGCGACCTGGCCTCCGGCCTGAAAGCCATCGTGTCCCAGCGCCTGCTGCAGAACACCTCCGGCGGGCGTGTGCCGGCCGTGGAAGTGCTGCTCAACACCCAACTGGTGTCCGAGATGATCACCCGCGGTGACTTCAACGAGGTCAAGGAAGCGCTGCAGAAGTCCATGTCTCAAGGCTCACAGACTTTCGAGCAGGACATCGCCCGCCTCATCCGCGAAGGTCTCGTCTCTCGCGAGGAAGGCCTGCGTTATGCCGACTCCCCAACCGACCTGATGTGGCGTTTGCAGAACGACACCACCATTCCTTCCAAGGCCGCTGCCAAGCCCGAAGAGAACGACGACGGCCCGACGTTCACCGAAATCACCCTGGATGTGCACCCGGAAGAGGAAACCCGGGCGCCTTTCCCTGCCCCACGCTGAGATCCTGACATGACCGCCACAGTGCGCCTCACCGAGGCGCTGATCGCCCGTCCCTCCGTCACGCCTGTCGACGAGGGTTGCCAAGCCTTGATGGCCGAGCGCCTGCAGGCCATTGGCTTCACCTGCCAGACGCTGGTGTTCGGGCCTCAAGAAGCGCCCGTCACCAACCTGTGGGCCATCAAGCGTGGCCGTGGCCATGCTGACGGTGCGCCCACCTTGGTGTTCGCCGGTCACACCGACGTCGTGCCCACCGGACCGCTCGACCAATGGACCAGCCCGCCATTCGTGCCCAGCTACCGCGATGGTCACCTGTACGGCCGTGGCGCCGCCGACATGAAGACCTCGCTCGCGGCCATGGTCGTGGCCAGTGAAGAGTTCGTGCTCCAGCACCCGGACCACGCTGGCAGCATCGCCTTCCTGATCACCAGCGACGAGGAAGGCCCCTCGGTTGACGGCACGGTCAAGGTCTGCGAATGGCTGACCGCCCAAGGCGAACGCCTGGACGCCTGCATCGTCGGCGAGCCTACTTCGGTCAAGCAGGTCGGCGACATGATCAAGAACGGCCGCCGGGGCTCGCTCTCGGGCAAGCTGCGCATCAAGGGTGTGCAAGGTCACATTGCCTATCCGCATCTGGCCCGCAACCCCATCCACCAGGCTGCCCCTGCCTTGGCCGAACTGGCCGCCATCGTCTGGGACCAGGGCAACGACCACTTCCCGCCCACCAGCTGGCAGATGTCCAACATCCACGCCGGCACGGGCGCGAACAACGTCATCCCTGGCGAACTGATCATCGACTTCAACTTCCGCTTTTCCACCGAGTCCACACCCGAAGACCTGCAAGCGCGCCTGGAAGACGTGCTGCGCCAACATGGCCTGGACTTCCACATTGACTGGACCCTCGGCGGCCGCCCCTTCCTGACCCGTCGTGGCCCTCTGGTGGACGCCATGGCCGCCGCCATCAAGGACGTCACCGGTCTGGACACCGAGCTGTCCACCACCGGCGGCACATCCGATGGCCGCTTCATCGCGCAGATCTGCCCGCAGGTGGTCGAATTCGGCCCCGTCAACGCCAGCATCCACAAGATCGACGAGCATGTCGCCGTGGCAGACATCGAGCCCTTGAAGAACATCTACCGGCAGACGCTGGAAAGACTCCTGACGTGACCGTCATTGAACTGATTGAACAGGCCGCCGAGCGCCTGACCCAGGCCCAGGTGGCCTTTGGCCACGGCACCACCAACGCCTTCGACGAAGCCGCCTGGTTGGTGCTGTGGCGCCTGGGGCACCCGCTCGATGCACTGGACGAGGTGGCCGACACCGCCGTCATCGAGGCGCAACGCGACGAAGCCCTGGCCCTGATCGACGAGCGCATCCGCACCCGCAAGCCAGCCGCCTACCTCACGCGCCAGGCCTGGCTGCAAGGAGTGCCCTTCTATGTGGACGAGCGCGTGATCGTGCCCCGCTCTTTCATCGCCGAGGTATTGGCCGACGGCAGCATCGACGCCTGGCTCAGCGACCAGACCCACCGCGTGCTCGACCTGTGCACCGGCAACGGCAGCCTCGCCGTGCTGGCCGCCATGGCCTACCCGGACGTGGTGGTCGATGCCGTGGACATCAGTGACGAAGCGTTGGCCGTGGCCCGCATCAACGTCGATCAGCATGGCCTGGCTGACCGCATCACCCTGCTGCACAGCGACGGTCTGCAAGCCGTCCACGGCCCCTACGACCTGATCCTGTGCAACCCGCCCTACGTCAACGCCGACTCGATGAAGAAGCTGCCGGCGGAATACCAGGCCGAGCCCGAGCTGGCTCTGGCCTCGGGCGAAGACGGCATGGACTTCACCCGCGCCCTGTTCGCGGCCCTGCGCGCTGAACCCGATCGCTACCTGGGCCCTGACGCCGTGCTGGTGCTCGAAATCGGCAACGAGCGTCCGAACTTCGAACGCGCCTTCCCTGACCTGCCTGTCACCTGGCTGGAAACCACTTCTGGCGCCGATCAGCTCCTGTTGATCACCCGCGACGCCCTGCTCCTCGAATCGGCCTGATCCCATGATTGTTCTCAAAAACGTCTCCTTGTTGCGAGGCGTCAAGCCTGTGCTGGAGCAGGCCAGTGCCACCCTCCATCCCGGTGAAAAAGTCGGCCTGATCGGCCGCAACGGTGCCGGCAAGTCGTCTTTGTTTTCGCTGCTGGCAGGCCGCCTGGCCCCCGACGCCGGAGATGTCGAGATCCCGCCCTCCTGGCTGCAGCCCGGCGGCATGGCCGAGGTCGCGCAGAACATGCCGGAAACCGACGAGCCGGCCACCGAGTTCGTGCTGCAAGGCGACGGCCGCCTGATGAAGGCCCGCCAGGACCTGATCGACGCCGAAGCTGCCGACGATGGCCAGGCGATGGCCGAAGCTCACATGGCCCTGGCCGAAGCCGGTCAGTTTGATGCGCAGGCCCGTGCGCAAGCGCTGCTGCTGGGCCTTGGTTTCAAGCTGGAGCAGACGCAGGCGCCGGTCAACAGCTTCTCCGGCGGTTGGCGGATGCGTCTGCAACTGGCGCGTGCACTGATGTGCCCGGCCAAGCTGCTGCTGCTCGACGAACCGACCAACCACTTGGACCTTGATGCCCTGGTCTGGCTGGAAAGCTGGCTGCAGCGCTACGAAGGCACCCTGGTTGTCATCAGCCACGACCGCGAGTTTCTGGATGCGATCACCAAGGTCACCCTGCATCTCGAAGACGGCAAACTCACCCGCTACACCGGTGGCTATTCCGCTTTCGAGGCCATGCGCGCCGAGCGTCTGAGCCAGCAACAGGCCGCCTTCGCCAAGCAGCAAGACAAGATCGCGCACCTCTCCAAGTTCATCGCGCGCTTCAAGGCCAAGGCCAGCAAGGCCAAGCAGGCGCAAAGTCGCGTCAAGGCCCTGGAGCGCATGGAAAAGATCGCCCCGGTGCTCACGGCCAGTGACTTCCAGTTTTCCTTCCCCGAGCCGGATTGCCTGCCCAACCCGATGATGGCCTTGAAGGACCTCGCCTGCGGCTACCACCTGGCCAACGATGAGACCCTGACCATCGTCTCGGGCATCAACCGCTCGGTCTTGCCGGGGCAGCGCATTGGCATCCTGGGCGCCAACGGGCAAGGCAAGTCCACGGTCGTCAAGACCCTGGCCCACATGAACCGCCCGATCAGCGGCGAGATCACCGAAGGCAAGGGCCTGAGCATCGGCTACTTCGCCCAGCAAGAGCTGGACGTGCTGCGCCCCGACGAAGGTCCGCTGCAGCACATGATCCGCCTGGCGCGGGATGTCGGCCCGCAAGCCCGCGAGCAGGAGCTGCGCGACTTCCTCGGCCGCTTCCAGTTCACCGGCGACATGGTCAACCAGGCCGTCGGCCAGTTCAGCGGCGGGGAAAAAGCCCGCCTGGTGCTGGCCCTGGTCGTGTGGCAGCGCCCCAACCTGCTGCTGCTCGACGAACCGACCAACCACCTCGACCTGACCACCCGCGAGGCGCTCTCGATGGCGCTCAATGAGTTCGAAGGCACGGTGATGCTGGTCAGCCACGACCGCGCCCTGCTGCGCGAGGTGTGCGACGAATTCTGGCTGGTCGCCAAGGGCGAGCTCAGTACCTTCGACGGCGACTTGGATGACTACCAACGCTGGCTGCAAGACCAGGCGCGTGAAGTGGCGCAGGCGGCCAAGGCGGCCCGTGACACACAAAATGCGGTCAATCGGCCCGCAGCCTCATTGTCGACAGAGCCTACCCCTCCCGCGGCCAATCAGCGCGAAGACCGCAAGGCACTGGCTGCGGCACGCCAGAGACTGGCGGAGCAAACCAAGCCGCTGAAAGCCGAACTCAAGAAGGTGGACGAGCGTCTGGCACAGGTGCACGGCGAACAAGCCCAGCTTGGCGAGTCGCTGGCGCAAGCCGATTTGTCTGCCGCTGATCGTGCGGAACAAGGCAAGCGACTCAAAGCCCTCGGCGATGAGATCGACGCTTTGGAAGCAAGGTGGCTTGAACTGACCGATCAGCTTGAACAACTCGGGGCTTGACGCCTCTGCTGACCCGGTGGGATGCGTTCTGTGGCGCACCGCACCAGTCACAGCATCAGTGTGGATGTGCAGCGCGACGTTCCGCCGCTTCCTGACACCCGATGCAGTGAGCTGCCTCCGGAACAACCTCCAGACGGGCCGATCCGATGGGAGCGCCACAATCCGTGCACAAGCCATACTCCCCGGCTGCAATGCGGTCTAGCGCAGCCTGCACGGCGCCCAACTCCTGTCGCTCGTGTTGAAGTTGGTTGATGACTTCGAGATTGCTTTCCACGCTCAACGCTTCTTCCGCGCCGTCCAGCACGGCATGCTCGGTGGCAACCTCTGCGCTGGCGAGCTTTTGACGGAGCGCCTGATCCTCACCTGCCAGCTTCTTCACTTCGCCCAACAATCGAGCCTGCAGTTCGCGAACAAGGCCTTCATTCAGTCCGGATTCTGGCGCGATGGTCAAGGTGTTTTGGGTGTTCGTTGTGGACATGAAGGTCTCCTGATGTGTCAGTGTGGGGTGGCCGTTTTCAGCATACGCCAATGAGCCGCCGCATAGAATTGCGCCATATCAAGACTGGCAATCCCGTCGTTTGGCCGTGCCTGTTTCGCATGACACAAGCGCCCCACAGATGCCCATAAAGTCACATCTGGAGACGCCATAATGGTCCTGCGTGCAGGTTTGCCCTTACCTGCACCGGTTGACGCGTTCGTCAAGCCGTATTACATTCGTCCCCATGTTTTGCAACGACCGACACCCAGGTCGCATCCAATGCAGTTGAGCGATCATGCTTGCCGGAATCAAGCGCACGCCACATTGAGCACCCTGCGCAGTTTGCTGCTTGCCAGCGCCTTGAGCGTTGGCTTGTGGTCGTCTGTTCACGCACAGAACGTGGTTCAGCCTGTTCCGCCTGCTTCCCCCGCCGTCACGCCTGCAGAAAGTGAAGACGCTGTCAGTCGCTTCCTTTCTGAACGGGGATTGATCCCTTCTGCCAAGCCCGTGGTGGAAATGGCGCAGCAGGTGCGGTCCAAGGCCTCCGACCTCGCATCCGAACTCGTGATGTCGGCCATGAATTTCCTTGGGGTGCCTTACAAGATGGGGGGCACCAGCCGCGAAACTGGTTTCGATTGCAGCGGCTTCACCCGCCATGTTTTCGAGAACAGTGTCGGGCTCATCTTGCCGCGCCGCTCTGTCGAGCAGGCCAATTCACCTGACCTGGTTCCCGTTCAGCAAAGCGAACTCAAGCCGGGCGATCTGGTGTTCTTCAACACCCTGCGCAGTACTTTTTCTCATGTGGGCATCTACATCGGGGACAACAAGTTCATCCATTCGCCACGCACCGGTTCGTCCGTCCGTGTCGAAGACATGCGCGTGAGCTACTGGCAGAAGCGTTTCGACGGTGCTCGGCGCGCGCCCTCCGTGAACGCCAGCAAGGCCACGACGGGCAGCGGCGAGCGCTGAGCCGTACCAGCTGCTCCGTGCGTGGCGCGGCACAATGCTGCACATGCACGCGCCTCCTGAAACCGCCTTACCTCAGCCCTCCCCTCCCTTTGCCGACGTCACCGGTTGCCTGCTCGCCGGCGGTGAGGGGCGGCGCATGGGCGGCCGTGACAAAGGCTTGGTCCACTATCGCGGAATCCCCCTCGCCGCCTGGGTGCTGAGCCAGTTGGTACCGCAGACCAGTCGCCAGTTTGCAATCGCCAATCGGAATTGGCCCGACTATGCACGCCTGCTGCATCAAGCCGGTGCCACCACCCCTGTGAACATGGACGCAGTGCGGCCCGATGCCGCTGATCTGCCGGTAGCCAGCGGCCCCGTGGCCGGCATCCTCACGGCATTGCGGCAAACCGATACACCCTGGCTCATGGTGGTGCCCTGCGACACACCTCATCTGCCCGCCGATCTGGTCTCTCGCCTGCGCAGCGAAGCGGCGCGCAGCGGCGCGAATGCGGTCGTCCCCACCACCGTGGGATGCGACGGCGAACACCGAGCTCATTGGGCCTGCGTGCTGTTGCACAAGGACGTTTCCCCGCAACTCGAAGCCATGTTTGCGAAAGAAGAACGTAAACTAAGGGTTTGTATCCAGTCTCTGCGCTGGACAAGCGTATCCTTCGAAGATGCGACTGCCTTTGACAACATCAACAGCCCGGAGACACTGAATGGTCGAGACTGACACATCCGTGCGCATCGCGCGGATCGCGGCGGCTGACTTGAGTGCCTACAAAAACCTGCGTGATGAAGCCCTGCGCTTGTATCCGGAGGCTTTCGACGCCGATCTCGACAGCGAGCGCGCGCGCCCGCCGGAAAGCTACCTGGGCCGCTTGGGCCTAGGAGAGCCCTTGGGAGGCAGCTTTCTCATGGGGGCATGGGTGGGGGCGGAATTGGTCGGCATGATCGGCCTGGAGCGGCAGTCTCAGCAGAAACTGCGCCACAGCGCCGAACTCAACAGCATGATGGTTCACCCACGCCATACGGGTAAAGGCATCGGCGTGCGCCTCATGGAGGCCGCCATCGCGCACGCACGCCAAGCGATCGGACTTGAGCAGATCGTACTGCGTGTCAGTGCCTCCAGTGAGTCTGCCATCCGACTGTACGAGCGCGCTGGTTTCCAGGGCTGCGGCGTCCTGCCCCACGCGATCAAGTTGGTGGATGGCCCCGGTCAGGTTCGCTACTTTGACAAGCTGACGATGGTCCTCATCCTCTGAGTGACCGCTCAACGGGCTTCTGATGCGCCTCGATTGGCCAGGCCGTCAGCCCGCTCGTTCCCTGGGTCGCCTGCGTGACCTCGGACCCAACGCCAGTCCACGTCGTGTTGGGCAGCCAACTCCTCCAGCCTGCGCCACAGGTCATCGTTCTTCACGGGCTTGTTGTCGGCGGTTTTCCAGCCGCGCCGCTTCCATCCGCCGATCCATTCGGTGATGCCCTTGCGGACGTACTCGCTGTCGGTGTAGATGACCACCTTGCAGCGCCGCTTGAGCACCTTCAGGGCTTCGATCACCGCCGTCAACTCCATGCGGTTGTTCGTGGTCTGGGCCTCGCCCCCCCACATCTCGCGCTCATGGGGGCCGCTGACCATCCAGACCCCCCATCCACCCCGACCAGGGTTGCCCTTGCACGCACCATCGGTGTACATCACCACGGTGGGCATTGTCGAATCACTCATCCATTCACATCCTGTTGAACGTGGACGTCACGTTGGTGACGTTGTGCCACAACGGCCGGGGCTGCCGCAGCAGCCACCCGATTTCTCTTCAGCTTGCCGACCAGTCTCATGCCACGCGCACGCTTGACGGCCACCACGAAGTAGACGGCGCCCAAGACGGGCCACCAGCGATCTCCCGCGTGCTCCATCCAGCGCAGACGCTCCCAGGTTTTCGCATGGCGGGTCATGGGGCGATAGCACCCAAAGCCACCTGCTTCAACCTCGAGCCCTAGCAGTCGCAGCCAATCTCGTAGACGCCAGTACGCGATGAACTCGCCTTGCGGGAGCACCAGGGCAGAGTCAATGCCCCACAGCCCCAGCCTTTGCGACGCACCCCACAGGCTCGCCGGATTGAAGCCAGCGATCACCACACGCCCCTCGGGTACCAGCACGCGCTCCACTTCCCGCAGCGTGGCGTGTGGGTCGCGCGCCAACTCCAGCGCATGGGGCAAGACCACCAGGTCCAGGCTGCAGCTGGCCAGCGGCAGTGCCTCGAACTCGCAGCGCACGCCCAGAGGCGCGCCATGCATCAACCCTTCCGGCAACACGAGCGGATCATGGATCAGGGGCGCACGGTCAGCGGGTGGCTGCCAGCGGGCATAGCTGTTGTCCAGCGCAAGCCATTTGTGAGGCATGCGATTACAACGCAAGCCATCCAACTCAGGCAGGCCCAGTTGCAGGGCGTGAAAACCGAACACATCGGCGACCAAGCGGTCCATTTGCGCCTGCTCCCACTCGAGCAAAGCCTGGCCAGACGGTAACGCCAGCCAGGGATGCAACTCTATAATGGGATCGACTTTGCTCATGAATCTGCTCGCCCTACCCGCCTTCGCTGACAACTACATCTGGATGATCCACAACGGCGCTGAGGCGCTGGTGGTCGATCCGGGAGATGCTGCGCCGGTGAACGACGCACTCAGGCAAAACGGGCTCAAGCTGACCGCCATTCTAGTGACCCATCATCATGGCGATCACATCGGTGGGATTCGCGCCTTGCAAACCGGGCATATTCCGGTCTATGGTCCGCGTGCGGAGGCCATTGAAGGCGTGACACATGCGCTCGATGACGGTGACACCGTGACGTGGCAAGGACTGCATTTCAACGTGGTGGATGTCGCTGGTCACACGCGTGGGCATGTGGCTTACTTTGCCGCAACTGGCCTCGGTGAGCCGGACCCCACGCCATTGGCTTTTGTCGGGGACACCCTCTTCAGCGGTGGATGTGGTCGTGTCTTTGAGGGCACCATGCCGCAAATGCGCCTCAGCTTGAGCCGCATTGTCCAGTGGCCCCCGAGCACCCGCTTGTGTGCGGCTCACGAGTACACCTTGAGCAATTTGCGCTTCGCGCAAGTGGTTGAACCTGATAACGCGGAGCTGCGGCGCTATCTCGCGCTTTGTGAGGCCAAACGTGCCGCAGGTTTGCCGACTTTGCCCACCACACTGGCCACCGAACTGGCCATCAATCCCTTTTTGCGCTGTACCGAAGTTGCTGTGCAGTCGGCAGCCCTTGAGCACCATGCCCCGGATACCTTGCCTGACTCGGTGTTCGCGGCGCTACGCCTATGGAAGAACATCTTTTGACCACCTTCTCTCGCCCCAGCCTTCCCCGCCCACTGCTCCTCGGTGCTGCAGCGCTGTTCACGCTTTTGCTGTCTGCGTGCGGCACAGTATCGCCCCCCGTGACAGCAGGTACCGACATGGACACGCTGTTGAAAGCGCAAAGTGGTCGACCTTCTGCTGTCACCAAGTCCATCGCGCGTCGTACCACACGTGAAGACCCCAATTCCGGCCTGCAAGTTGACCTGGGGCCCGCAGCCATCCTGACGCAGGAAGATGAAGAGCGTGCGGCAGCGCATAACCGTGAAGCCAGAATGGCTGCGGGCGCGCCGACCGACCCTCTGCGACCAGAAGCCACGCTCAATCTGGACGACAGCGACGCCGCCAAGGACCTCTGGGCGCGCGTCCGCCAGGGTTTCCAATTGCCTCCGCTCGAGCATGAGCTGGTAGGGCAGCACGAACGCTACTACGCCAGTCGCCCCGAATACGTGCAGCGCATGACAGCGCGCGCCAATCGCTACCTCTACCATGTCGTAGAGGAGATTGAACGCCGTGGCATGCCCGCTGAACTGGCCTTGCTTCCCTTCATCGAGAGTGCCTTCAACCCTCAGGCCACGTCATCGGCACGTGCCTCGGGGATTTGGCAGTTCATGCCAGCAACCGGCAAGGACTTCGATCTCACGCAGAATATTTTCCGCGACGAGCGGCGCGATGTGCTGGCCTCCACCCGCGCGGCGCTCGACTACCTGCAACGTCTGCATCGCATGTTCGGCGACTGGCATCTCGCGCTGGCTGCCTACAACTGGGGGGAAGGCAATGTGCAGCGGGCCATCAAGCGCAACCAGAGCCAGGGGCTACCGACCGATTACCTCAGCATCAACATGCCTGCTGAGACGCGTCACTACGTGCCCAAACTGCACGCAGTACGCAACATCGTTGCACAACCAGAGGCCTACAACCTCGCTCTGACCCCCATCGAGAATCACCCCTACTTTGTGAGTGTGCCCATTCAGCGGGACATGGATGTCGCCCTGGCAGCACGGCTGGCTGCGCTGCCCCTTGATGAGTTCAAGGCGCTGAATCCGTCGCAGAACAAGCCAGTGATCCTCGCTGCGGGCACCCCGCAGGTGCTGCTGCCCTATGACAACGCGCATCTGTTCGTGCACAACCTGAGCAAACACAAGGGGCCATTGGCGACTTGGACGGCTTGGCTGGTGCCCAAGACCATGCGTCCTGCGGATGTGGCCAAGGAACTTGGCATGTCCGAGTCCGCCTTGCGCGAGGTCAATCGCATTCCACCCAAGATGCTGGTCAAGGCCGGATCGACCTTGCTCGTGCATCGCTCCGAGCATCGCGAGCGTGATGTCTCCGAGGCCTTGGCGGACAACGCCATGATGGCGTTGGCGCCCGACGTGCCGCCGTTGCGTCGCATGACATTGAAGGCTGGCAAACGTGACACCGTTCGCACAGTGGCCAAACGCTACGGGCTCAGCGTCGAGCAGGTGGCATCCTGGAACAAGGTGGGTGCCTCCGCGCGCTTCAAGCGTGGTGAGCAGATCGTGGTTTACGTGCCCAACAAGGGCAAAGCTCAGGCCGCTCGCACCTTGGCGTCTGCGAAGAAGGGGCGTGTGGTGCGCGAAGCCAAAGCGAGTGACAAGCGTAAAGGCCGAGCAGGCAAAACCGTGGCGTCCGCCGTCAAAGCCAGCAGCAAAGCTCGTGCGGGTCAGCGCAGCGCCAAGGTTCGCGTGGCAAGCGCGCGTTGAGGCTGGCGCAGGCCACTTGCCGAAGTATCGGGAGTCGCCTGCGCTACCTCAATGGTTCAAGCTGCCAAAGACATGATGTACACGCATACGGCCACACCCGCCATCCAGATCAGGCTGCGAAGCACGGCTTTGTCCATCAGGTAGCTCGCGATGTAGGCCACCCGAATGCCAATGAAAGCCATGGCCCACTGGTCAATCACCGCCTGGTCAGCCTGAGCTTGTTGCGCCATCAGCACCGCGGCAATGAACAACGGCAGGGCCTCAAAGCCATTGGCTTGTGCCGCATTGGCACGTTGCTGCCACCCCGTGAGCCCTGCAGCCCATAGCCGTGGGTTGTGGTTGTCGTAGCCACCTTTGCGAGGTGACTTCATGCCCACACTGGCCTTGGCCGCCCCCACCGTGACCACCGGCAGCAGGCAGGCAGCCAGCACACACCAGTTTGCAATACTCATGCTTGTCTCCATGGCCCGGCTTGCGGCCCTGTCAGGGTTGTCAAACGTGTTGAAGAAAATCAGCGTCGATCCATGAAGGCATGGGCAATGGTGCCCAGGTCGACGTATTCCAGTTCACTGCCAACCGGCACACCTCGTGCCAGTCGGGTGACTTTCATGCCTCGCGCCTTGAGTTGCTCGGCCAACACATGCGCGGTGGCTTCACCCTCGGCATTGAAATTGGTCGCCAAAATCACTTCGCTGACTTTGCCATCGCTGGCACGTTCGAGCAGTGCTGGCAAACCAATGTCACGGGCACCCAGGCCATCAAGTGGGCTCAAGCGTCCTAGCAACACGAAGTACTGGCCTTTGTAACTGCCAGTGCGCTCAAGCGCGGCTTGATCTGCGGGTGTTTCCACCACGCAGAGCAGGTGCGGGTCTCGGGTGTCGTCCAGGCACACATCGCACACCTCTGCGCGACTGAAAGTGTGGCATCGACGGCAATGCCCGATTTCGGACACCGCGGTGTCGATTGCGCGAGCCAACTTTGCCGCGCCCGCACGATCGTGCTGGAGCAGATGAAAGGCCATGCGCTGTGCCGACTTCTGGCCTACGCCGGGCAAGCAGCGCAGCGCATCGATCAGCGCGTCGAGCGCGGGGTCCGCCATGACGCGCTACCGATCAGAAGGGGAACTTCATGCCGGGTGGCATGGGCATGCCTGCCGTCAGCTTGCCCATTTTCTCGGCGCTGGTGGCTTCGGCACGGCGCACGGCGTCGTTGAATGCAGCGGCCACGAGGTCTTCCAGCATGTCTTTGTCATCGGCCAGCAGGCTGGGATCGATGGTCACGCGCTTGACGTCGTTCTTGCAGGTCATGACGACCTTCACCAAGCCCGCGCCCGACTGACCTTCCACCTCGATGTTGGCCAGTTCGTCCTGTGCCTTCTTGAGGTTGTCCTGCATTTGCTGGGCTTGTTTCATCAAGCCTGCGAGTTGTCCTTTGAGCATGGCTCATCCTTTCTTGTGCAAAGCGTGATTGTCACCGGATCAGTTGCCGGCTTGATCCGCCAAGGGGTGAATGGAGCCCGGCACGATGCGTGCGCCGGGATACTGTTTCATGAGCTGTTGAACCAGTGGATCACTGCTGATCAACTGTTCGGCATGTTGTTGGCGCAGTTCTCGGGCGACCAGGTCGCGCTGGGCGGGTGTGTTGAAGGCGGCGCCGCGCTCCAACTCCAGACGGACCTCGCGTCCCAATAACTCGGACAGCGCTTGGGCAAGGCGATCGCGCAGGTTGTCTGTGCGCAGGCTTTCGCGTTCGACCTGCAGGCGCCACAGACTGTGCGCTGCACCTTCTTCCTGTGCGATGCATTGCGCCTGGATGGCCAGCTCGCGCACCAAGGCCGCGACCAAGCCACGAGATTGCAACTGGCCGACGATCTCGGCCCAGCGGTCCGACAGCGGATCACTGCCAGGAGGCGGCAAGGTCAGTGATGGGACTGTGCGTGCGACGACGGGCTGTGACGTGTGCGCAGGCGACGGTGTCTCTTCAAAGGCAGCGGGAGGCTCCGGTCGGTCGAAGTCAGCCGGCGGTGACAGGTCGTCCTCGGCTTCGGCCCAAGAGGCTGCATCGTGCTCAGCCAGCGAGGGATCCGCCTCCGGAGGCAAATCGTCCCAAGGTGCTGTGCCTTGGCTCGCGCTCGGTGCGCTGGAGATGCGCTCAGTCGGCACGGGCCGCGTGGATGGGACGGGCGACGGCACCTGAGCTCGCTGCGAAGGCGGAATGGCGGCCTCTGGCGCACGCGCTGGAGCGCTGACGCTGGCTTGTTCACGCACGGAGGGTTGCACCGCGGGTGAAGGCACGGCCGGGCGCGCTGTCAAGGCAGCAGCGGGTGCAGCTGGAGCGACCTTCACAGGGGCGGCCTGCGTCTCAACCTGAGGGACTGGCTGCGAATTGGAGTCCGTGGAGGGCCCGGTCTGCGCGGGCTGCGCGACCGAGCCTTCAGCTTTTGGGGGCGGGGCACTCCCCGTCGCGCCGTAGCTGTGTCCGGGCTTGAAGGCCAGCAAGCGCAACAACAGCATCAGTAAGCCGTTGTACTCGTCCGGGGCCAACGCCAATTCGGCGCGACCTTGCAGACACAAGCTGTAAAACAGCTGGGTTTCATCAGGCGCGAGCAGGGGCGCCAGACTTTGCCAGGTGGCTTCGTCCGGGTCGTCGGAGGTGATGGCTTGTGGCACAGCGTGGCAGACGGCCATGCGCTGCAAGGCCGTGGCCAATTCCTCCAGCGTGCCGGATGCAGACAGGCCGAGCTCACGCAAGGTGTCGACTGCGGCAACCAAGCCTGCTCCGTCACCGGCGGCGACAGCCTGGATGATGCGTTGCACATGCTGTCGATCGACGGCGCCCAACATCTGACGCACAGCGCCCTCTTCCAACCTGCCACTGCCAAAGGCGATCGCCTGATCGGCAAGTGACATGGCGTCACGCATCGAGCCGCGTGCCGCGCGTGCCAACAGACGCAGAGAGCCTGGATCGAACTCGATCTGCTCAATTTGCAGCACGTGGGCCAGGTGTTCTTGCACCGTCTGAACGGCCATGGGCCGCAGGTTGAATTGCAAGCAACGAGACAACACCGTCACCGGCACCTTCTGGGGGTCGGTGGTGGCCAAGACAAACTTCAGGTACTCCGGCGGCTCTTCCAGCGTCTTAAGCATGGCGTTGAAGGCCGTGTTCGACAGCATGTGCACTTCGTCGATCATGTAGACCTTGAAGCGCCCCACCACCGGCTTGTAAACCGCCTGCTCCAGCAACTGCGAGATCTCTTCCACGCCACGGTTGGACGCCGCGTCCAGCTCGACGTAGTCGACAAAGCGCCCTGCGTCGATGTCGCGGCAAGGCTGGCATTGACCGCAGGGTGAGGCCGTGATGGTGCCCTGCCCGTCAGGCCCCACGCAGTTGAGCGATTTGGCCAGGATCCGTGACACCGTGGTCTTGCCCACACCCCGAGTCCCGGTGAACAGGTAGGCATGGTGCAGACGCTGTTGCGTGAGCGCGTTGCCCAGAGCCTGGACCACATGCCCCTGGCCAACCATGCTGTCAAAGCCTCTGGGACGGTATTTGCGGGCGAGAACCATTGAATTCATGCGCAGATTCTAGGCGCTCCCCGCCCCAAACTTCGGCCATGCGGGGTATCATCAAGCTCAGGTCTGGATACGACGGGCAACAGGGCCACTCCCTCCAACCGTTCCGTTCGTTTACCGCCACGCGTTGTGCTGGCTCCAACCTGCTTCTGCCGGCTAGCGGTGGTCTTGTCCCCGCACCGCGGCGTTTGACTCCCCCACCACATTGCCACTTGCTTGACTCGCAACGTTCTGGCCCGAACCCCGCGAGTGCAGTCACCTTCTCACCCTCCCGAGGGCAAAGATCTCATGTCGTTTGAAAGCCTGGGGCTCATCGAGCCTCTGTTGAAAGCTGTTGCCGAAACTGGCTACACCACTCCTACCCCCATTCAGAAGCAGGCCATTCCGGCCGTCATCGCTGGCGGCGATTTGCTGGCTGGTGCCCAGACCGGCACCGGCAAAACCGCTGGCTTCACCCTGCCCCTGCTGCACAAGCTGAGCACCACACCGCCCCCCGTCACGCAGGGCAAACGCGCCATCCGTGCGCTCATCCTCACCCCCACGCGTGAGCTGGCCGCCCAGGTCGAAGAGAGTGTGCGCGTCTACGGCAAGTACCTGCCGATCAAGTCCATGGTCATGTTCGGTGGTGTGGGCATGGGCCCGCAGCTGTCAGGCCTGCGCAATGGCATCGACGTGCTGGTGGCCACGCCGGGTCGCCTGCTGGATCACCATCAGCAAGGCAACCTCGATCTGAGCAAAATCGAGTTCTTCGTGCTCGACGAAGCCGACCGCATGCTGGACATGGGCTTCATCCATGACATCAAGAAGGTGCTGGCCATCTTGCCAGCGAAGAAGCAGAGCCTGCTGTTCTCGGCCACCTTTTCGGATGAGATCAAGGCCCTGGCCGAGCGTTTGCTGAATTCGCCGCAGGTGATTGAGGTGGCCCGTCGCAACACCACCGCCGAGACCATCGCCCAAAAAGTGCACCCGGTCGGTCGCGACAAGAAGAAGGATCTGCTGGCGCACCTGATCAAGGAGAACAACTGGCACCAGGTGCTGGTGTTCACGCGCATGAAGCACGGCGCCAACCGCCTGGTGGAGTTCCTGGAGAAGGAAGGCATCACCGCCATGGCCATCCACGGCAACAAGAGCCAGAGTGCCCGCACCCGTGCCTTGAGCGAGTTCAAGACTGGCGAATTGCAGGTGCTGGTGGCGACCGACATTGCCGCGCGCGGCATCGACATCGACCAGTTGCCCCACGTTGTGAACTTTGAGTTGCCCAATGTGCCCGAAGATTACGTGCACCGAATTGGTCGCACTGGTCGTGCCGGCGCCGAAGGCGAAGCCGTTTCCCTGGTGTGCGTGGACGAAAACAGCTTCCTGGCCGACATCGAGAAACTGATCAAGCGCAGCATTCCGCGCGAAGTGGTTCCTGGCTTCGAGCCAGACCCCAATGAGCGGCCTGAGCCGATCCTCTTGGGCCGTCGCACCATTGGTGGCGCGCCCGGCGCACGTTCGGGCGGCGGTCGCTCAGGTGGCTCGGGCCGCCCGGGTGGCTCTGGTCGCCCCGGTGGCGGCAGTGGTCAGCGCTCGGCTGGTGGCCGCAGCGGTCAGGGCGGCGGTCAGGGCTCGGGCCAGCGCAGCGGCGGTGGCGGCAACGGCGGTGGCGCGGGTGGCCGCTCTGGCGGCTCTTCGCGTCCGCGCAGCCGCTGATGCGATGGGGCGTGTTCAGCGCCCTCGCCCATGAAAAATCGGCCCCCTCGGGGGCCGATTTGCTTTTTGGGTGGCCGAGCACCTCACGTCGACCCTGCCAGGGGGAGTGCTTTACGCCTCCAAGCGGCGGCGGAACACCAAGCGATCAGGCTCGGACACCGCTGCATCGTAGGCATAGCCTTCCAGATCGAAACCCAGCAGGTTGGCCGGCTTCTTGGCGCGGTGCGTGATCGCGTAGCGGGCCATCAGGCCGCGGGCGCGCTTGGCATGGAAGCTGATGATCTTCCACTTGCCCGCCTTCCAGTCCTCGAACACGCATTCGACGACCCGGGCCTTGAGCGCCTTGCGCTTGACCGACTTGAAATACTCCTGCGACGCCAAGTTGACGATCACGTTGTCACCTTGCTCTGCCAGTTGCTGGTTCAGGTGCTCCGCCAGTGTGTCGCCCCACCAGGCGTACAGGTCCTTGCCGCGCGGGTTGGGCAATTTGGTTCCCATTTCCAGGCGATAAGGCTGCATCCAGTCCAGTGGGCGCAGGATGCCGTACAGCCCGCTGAGGATGCCTACATGGGTCTGAGCCCAATCCAGGTCGGCCTGTGAGAGGCTGCCCGCATCCAGACCTTCGTACACATCACCGTTGAAAGCCAGCACCGCCTGCTTGCTGTTGTCGGCACTGAAGGTGCGGCTCCATGCACCGTAGCGGGCCACATTCAGCGTGGCCAGCGCATCACTCAGGTCCATCAAGGAAGCGATCTGGGCTGGCGTGTAGGGTTGCAGCACCTCGATCAAGGCCGCAGATTCGTCGATGAACTGCGGCAACGTGTGGCGATCGGTGGTGGCCGGGGTGTCGTAATCGAGGCTCTTGGCCGGGGACAGCAGGAACAGCATCTTGGCAACAATGGGTCAAAAAGTGGCACAACCTTGGTCACTATGACATAAACGCCTTCGTCACATTGTCGCCTGCCCTGCTTGCGGCATGGCAGCGTACTGGCAAAGGCAGTGAACCGCACAAAAGACGTCAGCCCACATAAAATCAGGACTTCTCTACTGCCGACAGGCGGGCCTTGGGCTCGTGATCAAGATGGCCATTTATCGCATCAAGGACAAGGCACCCCAGATTCATCCCAGTGCCTATGTTGCCGAATCGGCAGACGTGATCGGTGAGGTGTTCCTGGCCGAGGGCAGCAGTGTGTGGTCGCACGTGACCTTGCGCGGTGACAACGAGCCCATCGTGGTCGGCACGAACTCCAACGTGCAAGAGTCGTCTGTGCTGCACACCGATTTCGGTTTTCCGCTCACCATTGGTGCCAACGTCACTGTCGGCCATCAGGCCATGCTGCACGGCTGCACCATTGGCGATGGTTCGCTGATCGGCATCCAGGCTGTCGTGCTCAACGGCGCCGTCATTGGCAAGAACTGCCTGGTGGCGGCCGGTGCGCTGGTGACCGAAGGCAAGGTGTTTGAAGACGGCATGCTGATCATGGGCTCGCCCGCCAAGGCCGTTCGCCCCCTGAGCGAGGCTGACATCACGCGCATGCAGATGGGCACGGCCTTGTATGTGACCAAATCGGCCCAATATCGAACCGACATGGTGCGAATCGACGCGCCGAAAGAATGAGTTTTCATGAGTGAATTGCACAAGTTTCTGTTCGAAGGCCTGCCGGTGCGCGGCATGCTGGTGCGCCTGACCGACGGTTGGCAGGAAGTGCTGCGTCGGCGCGAATCGGCGGGGCCTTTCGAAGCGCCGCTGCGCCGCCTCTTGGGCGAAATGAGCGCAGCGGGTGTCCTGCTGCAATCCAACATCAAATTCAACGGCGCGGTCGTCCTGCAGGTGTTCGGCGAAGGCCCGGTCAAGCTAGCTGTCACCGAGGTGCAGCCTGATTTGGCTTTCAGAACCACGGCCAAGCTGGTGGGTGACCTTCCTGCAACCGACACCGGACGCCTGCCCCTTGAGGTCATGGTGAATGTGAACGGCCGTGGGCGCTGCGCCATCACACTCGACCCGAAAGATCGCCTGCCAGGACAGAGTCCGTACCAGGGTGTGGTCCCGCTCAATGACGAGCGCAACCATCCTTTGCACGACCTCAGTGAGGTGCTGGAGCATTACATGCGTCAGTCTGAGCAACTGGACTCCAAGCTGGTGCTGGCGGCCAACGACGAGGTGGCGGCCGGATTGCTCATCCAGCGGCTCCCTGTGGAAGGTGAGGCCAACCTCGCGCAGGGGGCTCGCAGCGCTGAGGACCTGGAGTTGGACGATGCCTTCACGCGCATTGCACACTTGGCGTCCACGCTGAAGCAGGAAGAATTGCTCACGCTCGATGCAGACACCATTCTTCGCAGGCTGTTCTGGGAAGAAGACGTGCGCCGTTTCGAGCCTCAGCAAGGCGCCAGTGGGCCTCGGTTTGCGTGCACCTGCTCTCGCGAGCGAGTGGCCGGCATGCTGCGCAGCCTGGGGCAGGAAGAGGTCGAGTCCATCATTGCCGAACAGGGCCAAGTTGAAATTGGGTGTGACTTCTGTGGCGAGCAATACCACTTTGACCCGATCGATGCCGGAGAGTTGTTCACCGACGCCGCTGACACCCCACCGGGTTCGACGCGGCTGCAGTGATCGTTCAGGGAGGGCCGATGGTCGTGGCCTCATCCCATTGCCAAGGCCAGCCGTTCAGCAACTGGCACCAGTCGGCATTCAGCCTGGGGTCCTGACAATCAGAGACCAGGTGCAGCCATTCACCCGTGACGGGGTGAGGCAGGCTCAACTGCTGTGCGTGTAGCCACAGCCGCTGTTGTTGTAGTTGCGTTGCCCACCATCGGTTGTGCGCTCCTTTGCCGTGCGTCGCATCACCAATGATGGGATGTGCCAAATGCTTGAGGTGACGCCGAATCTGATGGCGACGGCCCGTTTCCGGGTGGGCCTTGACCAAGGCGACACGGGTGCTAGGGTAGCGATCCACTGGCACGTCGATTTGCATCACAGCCAAACGCTGGAAGCACGTCACGGCTTGCTGGGGCTCGGTGTCCTGCGGTGCGTCATCTGGTTTCAGGGCGTGGTCGACCCTCACATGTGCCGGTGGCCAACCACGAACCATCGCCACGTAGCTTTTGCGCGGCAGACGTGTCTCGAACATGGCTGTCACGGCGCGTGCAGCCTCGGGGTCCAGGGCCATCAGCAGCACGCCTGATGTGCCTTTGTCCAGACGATGAACGGGATACACATGCTGGCCCAGTTGGTCGCGCAAGGTTTGCATGACAAAGCGGGTCTCATGTGCGTCCAGCCAAGTACGGTGGACCAGCCAACCAGCTGGCTTGTGCACTGCCACCAAGCGATCATCGCGCCATAGTATGTGCAGCGGCCCGTTCATCACGGTTTGGGGTGTGTCAAGGTCTGCCATCGCCCAGGCCATGCTGCTCGCACTCACCGTCGTCACAGTTGTCGCAATACCAGCGCCAACGGGGACTGCTGGCGGCGCGTAACTGGCGTTGAGGTGCATCCATCAGGTGCTCAATGGCTGAAAGCGCATGCTGCACTCGCGCGACACCCCGCCCTGCCACCACGTTGTAAGGAAGCTGATGTTGCTGCAAGGCCTGTCGGATGAGTTGATCAACCGGCTCCTGCGCATGTGGGCCGTCACGAATGGTGCCGTCGGCGGTCCATCCGAGGTCCAGCGAAGTCAGCAAGGTCAGGTCAGCCAGAGCATGATCACGTAGCGCAACCTCATACAGGCTACGGTCGTTGAAGATGTAGTCGCTGTAAATGGCTGTGATCAACGCAGTGGTGTCAGCCAACACCACGCTGTGGCGTTGGGCCGCCTCGTGAATGCGTCTCGACTGTTCCGCAGCGATGCCTGCCTGTTCGTGCTGAAGCGGCGTGCGCCTGTGCTGAATGCAGAAGTCACGCAGGGCTTCTGGGACCATCACGGCATCGATGCCGCGACCGGTGAGGACCCGCGTGACTTCTCGCGCCACCGTCGTCTTGCCGGTGCTTTCCGCACCCACCAGGGCGATCACATGAGAGCTCATGCGCGAGCCTTGCCATGGGCCGCCAGGCTCAGCCACTGCTGCCATCCCAGTAACGACAAGGCGGCAAAGATGCCATACAAGATGACCGTGAGCCAAAGCTCCTTGTACGCGAACAGTGCCATGCTGACCAGGTTGACGGCAAGCCAGCAGGGCCAGTTCTCCACCCATTTGCGGCCGAGTAACCACTGACCAATCAGACTGCCGGCCGTGGGCAAGGCATCTCCGTAAGGCACCGTCGAGTCGGTGATGTGATCAAGCAGCCAGCCCAGCAATGGCCACAAGATCAGCAGTGCCAGCAAACCTGCCCAGCGTCCACGCATGGAGAGCGATCGAACCTTCAGCGTCTGATTCTGGGCGTCGACGCCCCGCAACCACTGCCACCAGCCCCAAAAAGCCATGGCCACAAACACACCTTGGAGGCCTGCCTCGCCATACAAGCCGTAATGCGCAAACAAGATGCCGTACAACACGGAACTACCGATGGCCAAAGGCCAGCCCAGTGGGTTCACGCGCAAGTTGCAAGCGACCATCCACAGCGACAGGACAAAAGCGACGGCTTCCAGATAGCTGACCGGGACGCCCCAGGCAGTCCACCAAGGCTGCAGCAAGGGCTGAGCCCAGGCAATCCACCCGCTCAAAATGTCGGAGGTCAGCATCAGGGTTTGGAGGCTGCCGGGACTGGCGACACTTGCGGCAACTGGCTGGTCATCTGGACGTAGATCTCGTCAGGCTTGACCATACCCAACTCGGTGCGGGCCTTTTCTTCCACCATTTCCAGACCTTCTTGCAAATCACGCACTTCGGCGGCAAGTTGCTGATTGCGGGTCTGGGCTACAGCGTTGGCCTTTTGCTGTGCTTCGAGCTCTGTGCGCAGGGTCATGACACGCGGCACCCCACCCTTGCCGAACCAAAGTTCAGCATGCACCACAGCAAGCAAAGCCAAGAGGATCAGGGTTGCGACACGCATGTTCACATTATCCATGCAGCTGAGCATGAAAAACGGGGCCCTAAGGCCCCGTCAGGCTGCTGACAAACCCCGTCTTTTCAGGCCGGGTTTGTTGTTTATGGAGTCGCGAGCGCGAATCTGCTCGCTGAGCCTGTGATGCGCGTTTGGGGCGCGGCCTGCTCGATCTGCGCCAAGATGATGGCTGTGATCGTCTTGCTGAGCGCTTGCAGGGGCCATAGAAGCTGCGCCAGCAGCCTGGCGATCTTCTTGATGTTCTGCGCGGCCGCAGCCATCAGGCATTGCGCGCGCACTTTCTCCAGACCGCGGAATCGGGCATATCGGTGGCCATGCAACTCCTTGGCGTCTGCAAAGCTGCGCTCGACGGTCTCTTTTCTGCGCTCGTAGATCTTCTTGCCTTGTGGTGTCAGCCGATGGCCGTTGACTCGCTCTTTGGCGTCATCCCACACGTGGCGAACCAGCACCTTGGTGAAGTTGGCGCTCTTGGTGCATTGCCCCCTCAACGGACAGTCTCGACACTGATGGGGGTCTGATCGGTACTCCCTGTAACCCACTCGGTTGGTGGTGCGGTACGGCAGGAACTGCCCTTGCGGGCAGACATAGCCATCGCGCTGGGCGTCGTAGTGATACTCACGCTTGTAGAGGTAGCCATCTTGGTGATTGGGGCGGCGGTAACCGATGACCCCGTAAACACCCCGTTGCTCGAGTCCGTTGCAGATCATCGGCGTGAAGTAACCTGCATCAAGCCCCACTGCCAAGGGTGTGAGCCCAAAGCGCTCGCATTGACGATCCAGTCGCCCCAGATAGGGTTGGCTGTCGTGCACGTTGCCCGGTGTCACATGGGTATCGGTGATGAGCGCGTGGCGGCTGTCAACGGTACGGTGATCCAGGTAGAAGAAGCCTTGCGGTTTGCCCTCTCGGGTCATGTAACCCGCATCCTTGTCGCTCGTGCTGACCTTGATCTCTTTTGTCTGCACCACCTCGTCACGGGGCTTGAGTGGGGGCTTGCCATGCTGGGCTCGATCAACGTCAATGGCCGCATCGAGCTCTGCCAGGTAAGCCACGGGCTTTTGCTCGACCTCGTGCACCACGAAGCGGTTCTTGTTGGGGTCGTCTCAGAAAACGGAAAATAAAGCACGCTAAGGCATAGCCGAACCTGCCAAGCTTGCTCCACCCTGTAGTGACGCGATCAGCGGGCAGGAAACGTTCCCCCTTCGCGCATGGCAGGCGCACACCAACTCAGACAGCACGGCCTCCATGCGCGCCAGGTCAGCCATTTTCTCGCGCACGTCCTTGAGCTTGTGCTCGGCCAGACTGCTGGCTTCCTCGCAATGGGTGCCATCCTCCAGCCGCAGCAGCTCGGCGATCTCATCCAGGCTGAAGCCCAGCCGCTGGGCTGATTTCACGAAGCGCACCCGCGTTACATCCGCCTCGCCATAGCGGCGGATGCTGCCATAGGGCTTGTCAGGCTCCAGCAACAAGCCCTTGCGCTGATAGAAACGGATGGTCTCCACATTGACCCCGGCCGCCTTGGCGAAAACGCCAATGGTCAGGTTCTCCAAATTGTTTTCCATATCGCTTGACTCCGTACATGAGTACGGAAGTAAGGTTACGCTATCCAATTTCAATTCGAAAGGACAAGCGCATGTCTGAACCAAAAACCGGGCGCGGCGCGCTCTTCACTGGAGGGCTTGCCGCCATCCTCGCCTCGGCTTGCTGCCTCGGGCCGTTGGTTCTGATCGCCTTGGGGTTCAGCGGCGCTTGGATCGGCAACTTGGCGGTGTTGGAACCCTATCGCCCCATCTTTATCGGCGTGGCGCTGGTGGCGTTGTTCTTCGCCTGGCGGCGCATCTACCGGCAGGCAGCGGCCTGCAAACCGGGTGAGGTCTGCGCGATTCCCCAAGTGCGAGCTACTTACAAGCTCATTTTCTGGATCGTGGCCGCGCTGGTTCTGGTCGCGCTCGGATTTCCCTACGTCATGCCATTTTTCTACTGATCGGAGTTCACCATGAAGAAACTGTTTGCCTCCCTCGCCCTCGCCGCCGTTGTTGCCCCCGTCTGGGCCGCCACCCAGACCGTCACGCTGTCCGTACCGGGCATGACCTGCTCCGCCTGCCCGATCACTGTCAAGAAGGCGATTTCCAAGGTCGAAGGCGTCAGCAAAGTTGACGTGACTTTCGAGACACGCCAAGCGGTCGTCACCTTCGACGATGCCAAGACCAGCGTGCAGAAGCTGACCAAGGCAACCGCAGACGCGGGCTATCCGTCCAGCGTCAAGCAGTGAGTCACTGAAAACGGCACCGCAGCACAACGGACGTCATTGTCTGGCGCCACAAACGATAAAGGATCTGTTGCATGACCCATCTAAAAATCACCGGCATGACTTGCGACTCGTGCGCGGCGCACGTCAAGGAAGCGCTGGAAAAAGTGCCAGGCGTGCAGTCGGCGCTGGTGTCCTATCCGAAGGGCACAGCGCAACTCGCCATCGTGCCGGGCACATCGCCGGACGCGCTGACTGCCGCCGTGGCCGGACTGGGCTACAAGGCAACGCTAGCCGATGCGCCACTGGCGGACAACCGCGTCGGACTGCTCGACAAGGTGCGGGGATGGATGGCCGCCGCCGAAAAGCACAGTGGCAACGAGCCCCCGGTGCAGGTAGCGGTCATTGGCAGCGGTGGAGCCGCGATGGCGGCGGCGCTGAAGGCCGTCGAGCAAGGCGCGCAGGTCACGCTGATCGAGCGCGGCACCATCGGCGGCACCTGCGTCAATGTCGGCTGTGTGCCGTCCAAGATCATGATCCGCGCCGCCCACATCGCCCATCTGCGCCGGGAAAGCCCGTTCGATGGCGGTATTGCGGCAACTGTGCCTACGATTGACCGCAGTAAGCTGCTGGCCCAGCAGCAGGCCCGCGTCGACGAACTGCGGCACGCCAAGTACGAAGGCATCCTGGGCGGTAATCCGGCCATCACCGTTGTGCACGGTGAGGCGCGCTTCAAGGACGACCAGAGCCTTACCGTCCGTTTGAACGAGGGTGGCGAGCGCGTCGTGATGTTCGACCGCTGCCTGGTCGCCACGGGTGCCAGCCCGGCGGTCCCGCCGATTCCGGGCTTGAAAGAGTCACCCTACTGGACTTCCACCGAGGCCCTGGCGAGCGACACCATTCCCGAACGCCTTGCCGTAATCGGCTCGTCGGTGGTGGCGCTGGAGCTGGCGCAAGCCTTTGCCCGGCTGGGCAGCAAGGTCACGGTCCTGGCGCGCAATACCTTGTTCTTCCGTGAAGACCCGGCCATCGGCGAGGCGGTGACAGCCGCTTTCCGTGCCGAGGGCATCGAGGTGCTGGAGCACACGCAAGCCAGCCAGGTCGCCCATATGGACGGTGAATTCGTGCTGACCACCACGCACGGTGAATTGCGCGCCGACAAACTGCTGGTTGCCACCGGTCGGACACCGAACACGCGCAGCCTCGCGCTGGACGCAGCGGGGGTCACTGTCAATGCGCAAGGTGCCATCGTCATCGACCAAGGCATGCGCACGAGCAACCCGAACATCTACGCGGCCGGCGACTGCACCGACCAGCCGCAGTTCGTCTATGTGGCGGCAGCGGCCGGCACCCGTGCCGCGATCAACATGACCGGCGGCGATGCGGCGCTCGACCTGACCGCAATGCCGGCCGTGGTGTTCACCGATCCGCAAGTGGCGACCGTGGGCTACAGCGAGGCGGAAGCCCACCACGACGGGATCGAGACCGACAGCCGCACCTTGACCTTGGACAACGTGCCGCGTGCGCTCGCCAACTTCGACACACGCGGCTTCATCAAGTTGGTTATCGAGGAAGGCAGCCATCGGCTGATCGGCGTACAGGCGGTCGCGCCGGAAGCGGGTGAACTGATCCAGACGGCGGCTCTGGCCATTCGCAACCGCATGACGGTGCAGGAACTGGCCGACCAGTTGTTCCCCTACCTGACGATGGTCGAGGGGTTGAAGCTCGCGGCGCAGACCTTCAACAAGGATGTGAAGCAGCTTTCCTGCTGCGCCGGGTGAGAAAAAGGAGGTGTTCAATGAACGCCTACACGGTGTCCCGGCTGGCTCTTGATGCCGGGGTGAGCGTGCATATCGTGCGCGACTACCTGCTGCGCGGATTGCTGCGCCCGGTGGCGTGCACACCAGGCGGCTACGGCTTGTTCGATGACGCCGCCTTGCAACGGCTGTGCTTCGTGCGGGCGGCCTTCGAGGCGGGCATCGGCCTCGACGCGCTGGCGCGGCTGTGCCGGGCGCTGGATGCGGCGGACGGCGACGAAGCGGCCGCGCAGCTTGCCCTGCTGCGTCAGTTCGTCGAGCGTCGGCGCGAAGCGTTGGCCGATCTGGAAGTGCAGTTGGCCACCCTGCCGACCGAGCCGGCACAGCACGCGGAGAGTCTGCCATGAACAACCCCGAGCGCTTGCCGTCCGAGACGCACAAACCGATCACCGGCTACCTGTGGGGCGGACTGGCTGTGCTGACTTGCCCCTGCCACCTGCCCATCCTCGCTGTCGTGCTGGCCGGCACAACCGCCGGTGCTTTCCTCGGCGAGCATTGGGTCATCGCGGCGCTCGGTTTGACCGGCCTGTTCCTTCTGTCCCTGTCGCGGGCGTTGCGGGCATTCAGGGAAAGAGAATGAGCGCTTTCCGGCCGGATGGATGGACGACGCCGGAACTGGCCCAAGCGGTCGAGCGCGGGCAGCTTGAACTGCACTACCAGCCCGTCGTCGATCTGCGCAGTGGTGGGATTGTCGGCGCGGAAGCCCTGTTGCGCTGGCGTCATCCGACGCTTGGACTATTGCCACCGGGCCAGTTCCTGCCCGTGGTCGAATCGTCCGGCCTGATGCCTGAAATCGGCGCTTGGGTGCTGGGCGAAGCCTGCCGCCAGATGCGTGACTGGCGAATGCTGGCATGGCGACCGTTCCGGCTGGCCGTCAATGTTTCGGCGAGCCAAGTGGGACCGGACTTCGACGGGTGGGTAAAGGGCGTGCTGGCTGATGCCGAGTTGCCCGCCGAGTATCTCGAAATCGAGCTGACCGAATCGGTCGCGTTTGGTGATCCGGCGATCTTCCCCGCCCTGGACGCCTTGCGGCAGATCGGTGTGCGCTTCGCCGCCGATGACTTCGGGACGGGGTATTCCTGTCTGCAACATCTGAAGTGCTGCCCAATCAGCACGCTCAAGATCGACCAATCGTTTGTCGCCGGGCTCGCCAACGACCGCCGCGACCAAACCATCGTGCACACCGTGATTCAGCTTGCGCACGGGCTGGGCATGGATGTGGTGGCTGAAGGCGTGGAAACATCGGCGAGTCTTGATCTATTGCGACAAGCGGACTGCGACACAGGACAAGGCTTCCTGTTCGCGAAGCCAATGCCGGCGGCGGCATTCGCCGTCTTCGTCAGTCAATGGAGGGGTGCCACCATGAATGCAAGTGACTCGACCACCACCAGTTGCTGCGTGTGCTGCAAGGAAATCCCGCTCGATGCCGCCTTCACCCCGGAAGGCGCGGAATACGTCGAGCACTTCTGCGGGTTGGAGTGTTATCAACGCTTCGAAGCGCGTGCCAAGACAGGGAACGAAACCGATGCCGATCCGAACGCCTGCGACTCGCTACCGTCAGATTGAGGCATACCCTAACTTGGCGTCAGACCATCCGGCGCTAAATCGTCAGAATAGAGTTGCCTTCCGAATTGATTGACATACGCCGTCAAGGGTCATAGATTTCTTCCTGACACATTTCCCTCAGGAGGATACCTTGCACGGTCAGCGCATCGGTTACGTCCGCGTCAGCAGCTTCGACCAGAACCCAGAACGGCAGCTCGAACAGATCCAGGTGGATAAAGTGTTCACCGACAAGGCGTCGGGCAAGGACACACGGCGGCCCGAACTGGAACGGCTGCTCGCCTTCGTGCGCGAAGGCGACACGGTCGTGGTGCACAGCATGGATCGTCTGGCGCGCAACCTCGACGACCTGCGCCGCCTGGTGCAGGGCCTCACCCAGCGCGGCGTACGCATCGAGTTCCTTAAGGAGCATTTGACCTTCACCGGCGAGGACTCGCCGATGGCGAACCTGATGCTGTCGGTAATGGGCGCGTTCGCCGAGTTCGAACGCGCCTTGATCCGCGAGCGGCAGCGCGAGGGCATCGCGCTCGCCAAGCAGCGCGGGGCCTACCGTGGCAGGAAGAAATCCCTGTCGTCTGAGCGTATTGCCGAACTGCGCCAACGTGTCGAGGCTGGCGAGCAAAAGACCAAGCTGGCTCGTGAATTCGGAATCAGTCGCGAAACCCTGTATCAATACTTGAGAACGGATCAGTAAATATGCCACGTCGTTCAATCCTGTCCGCCGCCGAGCGCGAAAGCCTGCTGGCGTTGCCGGACACCAAGGATGAGTTGATCCGTCACTACACGTTCAGCGAAACCGACCTCTCCATCATCCGGCAGCGGCGCGGCCCGGCCAACCGGCTGGGCTTCGCCGTGCAGCTCTGTTACCTGCGCTTTCCTGGTGTCATCCTGGGCGTCGATGAGCCGCCGTTTCCGCCCTTGTTGAAACTGGTCGCCGACCAGCTCAAGGTCAGCGTCGAAAGCTGGGACGAATACGGGCAGCGGGAGCAGACCCGGCGCGAGCACCTGGTCGAACTGCAAACGGTGTTCGGCTTCCAGCCCTTTACCATGGGCCACTACCGGCAGGCCGTCCAGTTGCTGACCGAGATGGCCTTGCAGACCGACAAGGGCATCGTGCTGGCCAGCACCTTGATCGAGCACCTGCGGCAGCAGTCGGTCATTCTGCCTGCCCTCAACGCCGTCGAGCGGGCGAGCGCCGAAGCAATCACCCGAGCCAACCGGCGCATCTACGATGCCTTGGCCGAACCGCTGTCGGACGCGCATCGCCGCCGCCTCGACGATCTGCTCAAGCGTCGGGACAACGGCAAAACGACCTGGCTGGCCTGGCTGCGCCAATCGCCCGTCAAACCGAATTCGCGGCACATGCTGGAACACATCGAACGCCTCAAAGCGTGGCAGGCGCTCGACCTGCCTTCTGGCATCGAGCGGTCGGTGCACCAGAACCGCCTGCTCAAGATCGCCCGTGAGGGTGGCCAGATGACGCCCGCCGACCTGGCCAAGTTCGAGGCGCAGCGACGCTATGCCACCCTGGTGGCGCTTGCCATCGAGGGCATGGCCACCGTCACCGACGAAATCATCGACCTGCACGACCGCATCCTGGGCAAGCTGTTCAACGCCGCCAAGAACAAGCATCAGCAGCAATTCCAGGCGTCCGGCAAGGCGATCAACGCCAAGGTGCGGCTGTTCGGCCGCATCGGCCAGGCGCTGATCGAGGCCAAGCAGGCGGGCCGCGATCCGTTCGCCGCCATCGAGGCCGTCATGTCCTGGGATGCCTTCGCCGAGAGCGTCACCGAAGCGCAGAAGCTTGCGCAGCCCGAGGACTTCGATTTCCTGCACCGCATCGGCGAAAGCTACGCCACGCTGCGCCGCTACGCGCCGGAATTCCTTGCCGTGCTCAAGCTGCGGGCCGCTCCCGCCGCGAAGGACGTGCTCGACGCCATCGAGGTGCTGCGCGGCATGAACAGCGACAACGCCCGCAAGGTGCCCGCCGACGCGCCGACCGAGTTCATCAAGCCGCGCTGGCAGAAGCTGGTCATGACCGACACCGGCATCGACCGGCGCTACTACGAACTGTGCGCGCTGTCGGAGATGAAGAACGCGTTGCGTTCCGGCGACATCTGGGTGCAGGGGTCGCGCCAGTTCAAGGACTTCGAGGACTACCTGGTGCCGCCCGCGAAATTCGCCAGCCTCAAGCAGGCCAGCGAATTGCCGCTGGCCGTGGCCACCGACTGCAACCGGTACCTGAACGACCGGCTGACGCTGCTGGAAACACAGCTTGCCACCGTCAACCGTATGGCGACGGCCAACGAGCTGCCGGACGCCATCATCACCGAGTCAGGCTTGAAGATCACGCCGCTCGACGCGGCGGTACCCGACACCGCCCAAGCGCTGATCGACCAGACGGCAATGATCCTGCCGCACGTCAAGATCACCGAACTGCTGCTGGAGGTGGACGAATGGACGGGCTTCACTCGGCATTTCGCGCATCTGAAATCGGGCGACCCGGCCAAAGACAAGAACCTGTTGCTGACCACGATCCTCGCCGACGCGATCAACCTGGGCCTGACCAAGATGGCGGAGTCTTGCCCCGGCACGACCTACGCCAAGCTGGCTTGGCTGCAAGCCTGGCACATCCGCGACGAAACCTACGGGGCGGCGCTGGCCGATCTGGTCAACGCACAGTTCCGCCATCCCTTCGCCGAGCACTGGGGCGACGGCACCACCTCATCGTCGGACGGCCAGAACTTCCGCACCGGCAGCAAGGCCGAGAGCACCGGCCACATCAACCCGAAATACGGGAGCAGCCCAGGGCGGACGTTCTACACCCACATTTCTGACCAGTACGCGCCATTTCACACCAAGGTCGTGAACGTCGGCGTGCGCGATTCGACCTACGTGCTCGACGGCCTGCTGTACCACGAGTCCGACTTGCGGATCGAGGAGCATTACACCGACACGGCGGGCTTCACCGATCACGTCTTCGCCCTGATGCACCTCCTGGGCTTCCGCTTCGCGCCGCGCATCCGCGACCTGGGCGACACCAAGCTCTACATCCCGAAGGGCGACGCCGCCTATGACGCGCTGAAACCCATGATCGGCGGCACGCTCAACATCAAGCACGTCCGCGCCCATTGGGACGAAATCCTGCGGCTGGCCACCTCGATCAAGCAGGGCACGGTGACGGCCTCCCTGATGCTCCGAAAGCTCGGCAGCTACCCACGCCAGAACGGCCTGGCCGTGGCGCTCCGCGAGCTGGGCCGCATCGAGCGCACGCTGTTCATCCTGGACTGGCTGCAAAGCGTGGAACTGCGCCGCCGCGTGCATGCCGGCCTGAACAAGGGCGAGGCGCGCAATGCGCTGGCCAGGGCAGTGTTTTTCAACCGCCTGGGTGAAATCCGCGACCGCAGTTTCGAGCAGCAGCGCTACCGGGCTAGCGGCCTCAATCTGGTAACGGCTGCCGTCGTGTTGTGGAACACGGTCTATCTGGAACGGGCTGCGCACGCGCTGCGTGGCAACGGCCATGCCGTTGATGACGCGCTGTTGCAGTACCTGTCGCCGCTCGGTTGGGAGCACATCAACCTCACCGGCGATTACCTCTGGCGCAGCAGCGCCAAGATCGGCGCGGGCAAGTTCAGGCCGCTACGACCGCTGCAACCGGCTTAGCGTGCTTTATTTTCCGTTTTCTGAGGCGACCCCTTGTTGGCGTTGGCCTTGAGGTGCGTGCTGTCGCTGTAGAGCACTTGCCCGCCGATCAGGCCATGCTCGATCGCCTGCGCGACGATCGCATCAAAGATGTCCTGCTCAATGCCGGTGCCCGCAAAACGGCGGCGCCGGTTTTGCGAGAGGGTCGATGCATCGGGTACGCGCTCGGTCAGGTTCAAGCCGACAAACCAGCGGTAAGCCACATTGACCTGGATCTCTTGCATGAGCCTGCGCTCAGAGCGCACCCCGAACAGGTAGCCGATCAGCAGCATTTTGAACAAGGCCACCGGATCGAGGGCAGGTCGGCCGTTGTCGCTGCAGTACAGGTGTTCGGTCCTGGCTCGAATGAAGCTGAAGTCAATGTGGCGGTCAATCAATCGCAGCAAGTGGTCCTTGGGAACCAACTCCTCGATCGTGACCATCTCCAGTTCACTCTGCTTGGGATGCGATGGCTTGAGCATCCCGAAATTCAAACACAAAGTCCCCGACCAGCGGGGACTTTGTCAGCAGTCTGACGGGGCCCTAAGGCCCCGTTGGTGAGTGCTGTACCTCTGCTGGGAGGCTCAGGCGGCGCGAACCGAGATCAGCGCAGGTTGTAGAAAGCGCTGCGGCCAGGGTACACAGCCACGTCACCCAGGTCTTCTTCGATGCGCAGGAGCTGGTTGTACTTGCTCATGCGATCCGAACGGCTCATCGAACCGGTCTTGATCTGGCCAGCATTCAGGCCCACCGCGATGTCGGAGATCGTGTTGTCTTCGGTTTCGCCCGAGCGGTGCGAGATCACGGCGGTGTAGCCAGCGCGCTTGGCCATTTCGATGGCGGCGAACGTTTCGGTCAGGGTGCCGATCTGGTTGATCTTGATGAGGATCGAGTTGGCGATGTCCTTCTCGATGCCTTCTTTCAGGATCTTGGTGTTGGTCACGAACAGGTCGTCACCCACCAGCTGAACCTTCTTACCCAGACGCTCGGTCAGGTGCTTCCAGCCATCCCAGTCGCCCTCGGCCATGGCGTCTTCGATCGAGATGATGGGGTACTTGTCGCACCAGGTGGCCAACATGTCGGTCCACTGTTCGGCGGTCAGGGTCAGGCCCTCGCCTTCCAGGTGGTACTTGCCGTCCTTGTAGAACTCGGAAGCGGCGCAGTCCAGGCCCAGGGCGATCTGTTCACCAGCGGTGTAGCCGGCGGCTTCGATGGCTTGCAGGATCAGCTGGATGGCTTCTTCGTGGCTGGCCACGGAAGGAGCGAAACCGCCTTCATCGCCCACAGCAGTGCTGATGTGCTTGTCGTGCAGGATCTTCTTGAGGGCGTGGAAGACTTCGGCGCCGTAACGCAGGGCTTCACGGAAAGTGGGCGCGCCCACCGGCAGGATCATGAATTCCTGCAGGTCGAGGTTGTTGTTGGCGTGTGCGCCACCGTTGATGACGTTCATCATCGGCACGGGCAGTTGCACGGCGCCCATGCCGCCGAAGTAGCGGTACAGGGGCAGGCCGGCTTCTTCAGCGGCAGCACGGGCCACGGCCATCGACACGGCCAGCATTGCGTTGGCGCCCAGGCGGCCCTTGTTTTCGGTGCCGTCGAGGTCGATCAGGGTCTTGTCCAGGAAGGCTTGCTCGGAAGCGTCCAGGCCCAGCACGGCTTCGGCGATTTCGGTGTTGATGTGCTCAACGGCCTTCAGCACGCCCTTGCCCAGGTAGCGGCTCTTGTCGCCATCACGCAGCTCGATCGCTTCGCGCGAACCGGTGGAGGCGCCCGACGGCACGGCAGCACGGCCCATGACGCCGCTTTCCAGCAGGACGTCGCATTCGACGGTGGGGTTACCGCGGCTGTCGATCACTTCGCGGCCGATGATGTCAACGATGGCGCTCATCTGGGATTCCTCAAAAGATAGATAGTTTGAAAAGCGAAAAGGCGGCTCGCTTTTGCAGGCCGCCGATTGTATGGGGTCAGTTGAAGTTGGCTTCCAGGAAGCCGTTCTTCTTGGTGACGCGGTCGAGTTCGACCAGCGTCGACAGCAGCGCCTTCATGTGCTTGAGCGGGACGGCGTTCGGGCCGTCGGACATCGCACAGGCGGGATCCGGGTGGGTCTCCATGAAGAGACCAGCCACGCCCACGGCCACACCGGCACGCGCCAGCACGGGCACGAACTCGCGCTGACCGCCCGACGATGTGCCCTGCCCGCCCGGCAACTGCACCGAGTGGGTCACGTCGAACACGACGGGGGCGTTGGTCTCGCGCATGATGGCCAGCGAGCGCATGTCGGACACCAGGTTGTTGTAGCCAAAGCTGGCGCCACGCTCGCAGGCCATGAAATTGTCGTCGTTCAGCCCGGCAGCGCGCGCAGCGGCACGGGCCTTGTCGATGACGTTCTTCATGTCGCCCGGGGCCAGGAACTGACCCTTCTTGATGTTCACTGGCTTGCCGCACTGCGCGACCGCGTGGATGAAATCGGTCTGGCGGCACAGGAAAGCCGGCGTCTGCAGCACATCGACCACGGCGGCCACGGCCGGGATCTCGGCCTCAGAGTGCACGTCGGTCAGGATGGGTACATTCAGCTCGCGCTTGACCTTGGCCAGGATCTCCAGACCCTTTTCCATGCCCGGGCCACGGAAGGACGTGCCGCTGGAGCGGTTGGCCTTGTCGTAGCTCGACTTGAAGATGAACGGGATGCCCAGCTCGGATGTGATTTCCTTGAGCGTGCCGGCGGTGTCCATCTGCAACTGCTCGGACTCGACCACGCAGGGGCCGGCGATCAGAAAGAAGGGGTGGTTCAGGCCAACGTCAAAGCCACAGAGTTTCATGGTCAGTATCCTTCAGCGATGCTCTCGCGATGCGTGGCCGATCAGGCCTTCTTGACGGCGGCCTGATGGTCCAGCGCAGCCTTGATGTAGGCGATGAACAGCGGGTGTCCGTCCCATGGCGTCGACTTGAACTCGGGGTGGAACTGCACACCGACGTACCAGGGGTGAGCCGTCTTGGGCAGCTCGATCATCTCGGTCAGCTTCTCGCGCTGGGTGATGGCCGAGATGACCAGACCGGCTTCGCGCAGCTTGTCGAGATAACGCTCGTTGGCCTCATAACGGTGGCGGTGACGCTCGCTCACCACGGGGCCGTAGATGTCGTGGGCGATGGTGCCCGGGGCGACGTCAGAGCTTTGGGCGCCCAGACGCATGGTGCCACCCAGGTCGGACGAGGCATCGCGCTTTTGTACGGTACCGTCTGCATCCAGCCACTCGTCGATCAGGGCGATGACAGGGTGAGGGGTGTTGGGCTCAAACTCGGTGGAGTTGGCATCGGTCAGGCCGGCCTTGTGGCGGGCGTACTCGATGGTGGCCACCTGCATACCCAGGCAGATGCCCAGGTAAGGGATGCCGTTTTCACGCGCAAACTGGGCTGCGCAGATCTTGCCTTCCACGCCGCGCTTGCCGAAGCCGCCGGGTACCAGGATGGCGTCGTACTGAGCCAGGGCGCTGACGGTGTCGGGGTTGAGCGTCTCTGAATCGACGTATTCGATCTGGACGCGCACGTGGTTGTGGATACCTGCATGACGCAGCGCCTCGTTGAGCGACTTGTACGAGTCCGACAGGTCGGTGTACTTGCCGCACATGGCGATGGTGACGGTGCCTTGCGGATGCTCGACCTCGTGCACCAGTTTGTCCCAACGAGACAGGTCGGCCGGCTTGGTCTGCAGTTGCAGCTTGGCGCAAATCAGGTTGTCCAGGCCCTGCTCGTGCAGCATGCGCGGCACCTTGTAGATGGTGTCGGCGTCCCACACTGAGATCACGCCGGACTCGGGCACGTTGGTGAACAGCGAGATCTTTTCGCGTTCGTCAGCCGGGATGGCGCGGTCAGCACGGCAGAGCAGCGCATCAGGCTGGATGCCGATTTCGCGCATCTTCTGCACGGTGTGCTGGGTGGGCTTGGTTTTCAGCTCGCCTGCGGCCGCGATGAAGGGCACGTAGGTCAGGTGCACGAAGGCGGCGTTGCTCGGGCCGACCTTCAGGCTCAGCTGACGGGCAGCTTCCATGAAAGGCAGTGACTCGATATCGCCAACGGTGCCGCCGATTTCCACGATGGCCACGTCGACAGCATCGGGCGTGCCGACGCCCGCGCCACGGCGCACGTAGTCCTGGATCTCGTTGGTGATGTGGGGGATGACCTGAACGGTCTTGCCCAGGTAATCACCACGGCGTTCCTTTTCAAGAACGCTCATGTAGATCTGGCCGGTGGTGAAGTTATTGGCCTTCTTCATCCGCGTGGTGATGAAGCGCTCGTAGTGGCCCAGATCGAGGTCGGTTTCAGCGCCGTCTTCGGTCACGAAGACTTCGCCGTGTTGGAACGGCGACATCGTGCCCGGATCGACGTTGATGTACGGATCCAGCTTGATCAGGGTGACTTTGAGGCCACGGGATTCGAGGATGGCGGCCAGTGACGCAGCGGCGATGCCCTTACCGAGTGAGGACACCACACCGCCGGTGACGAAGACAAACTTGGTCATGTGCGCATAAGCGTTCGTCTTGACGAGGAACGCTGCGGTGGTAAAGAGGCATTATAGGTGCTTTGGGCTGCTGCCCGACGTGGATTGGTGCACGGAATTGGTTCCGGGGGGCTCATGCGTCAGCGCATAATCCGCGCCAGATCGCGGAGCCCTTCTGGCTCCAGTCAGGAGAGTCCGTGTTGTTCTTGTTGCGCATGTTGTTGCTGGCCGTGCACTTTGTGATCGCCAGTGTGGTGGGCTTGCTGATTGGCCTGTGTCGCCCATTCAACCCAGACAACAGCCGCTTGTGTGCTCGGGTCTACGCGGTTCCCGCCATGTGGATTCTGGGGCTGCGGGTCAAGTTGGAAGACGACACCGTGCGGGACCATGTGCGCTCGGCCGTGATCGTCGCCAACCACATCTCCAACTATGACCTGATGGTGTTTGGCTTGACGGTGCCTCGCCGCACGGTGAGCCTGGGCAAGAAGAGCCTGAAATGGATCCCGCTGTTTGGTCAGCTTTATTGGCTGGCGGGCAATGTGCTGGTCGATCGTGGCAACGCGGTGCAGGCCAAAAAAGCGATGCTGACCACGACCGACACCCTGCAGCACAAGGACATGTCGCTGTGGGTGTTTGCCGAAGGCACTCGGGGGCATGGCAAGGGCCTGCAGCCCTTCAAGAAAGGTGCTTTCCTGATGGCCATCAACGCCGGCGTTCCCATCATCCCGATTTGCAGCAACAACTATGTGCGTGGGATGAAACTGAATCGCTGGCACAGCGGCAACATCATCATCCGCTCCTTGCCACCGATCCCGACAACAGGTCTGAGCATCGATGATGTCCCGAAGCTTCTCGCCGACTGCCATGCTCGCATGGCGGCCTGTATCGACGAGTTGGACCGAGAGGCCGGGACCACGAAGCGCTGAGCGTCAGTGGTTCACGTCCTCAGCCGTTGGGGCCGGCAATCTTGTTGAGCGGATTCATCGCCTGAGATTGCTGCGCTACGGCTGGTGTCTGGACGCCATTGGCGTCTTTGTCCCAGGTGGGGTCAGGGATGGAGTCGAACACATCGCGCAGCCGTTGACCCCAGCTCGAGCGGATCATGCGGAAGTAGGCGTTGGACTCGTCGATGTTGATGACCTGGTTGGCCTGAAGGGAGTTGGCCTCGTAGACCATCAGGTCCAGCGGCAGTCCCACCGACAGGTTGGACTTCAGCGTGGAGTCCATCGAGATCAGTGCGCATTTGGCCGCTTCCTGCAGGGGCGTATCGGGGGTGACGACGCGGTCGATCACCGGCTTGCCGTACTTGGATTCACCGATCTGGAAGTAGCAGACGCCATCGATGCCGGCCTCGACGAAGTTGCCGGCCGCGTAGACGTTGAACAGGCGCATGGTCTCGCCCTGGATCTGTCCGCCGATGATCAAGTTGCAGTTGAAGTCGATGCCGTGCTTTTTGAGTGCATCGGCATCGCGTGCGTGTACCTTGCGCACTGCGCTGCCGACGATGCGCGCGACATCGAACATGCTTTTGGCGTTCCAGATGGTGATCGCCTCACCCTGTGGGCCTTCGATCGTTTCGCTGCCCAGCACCTGTTTCACCGCCTGGGTGATGGCCAGGTTGCCGGCCGACAGGAGCACGAGCACACGATCACCTTCGCGCTCGTAAATGGTCATCTTGCGGAAGGTGCTGATCTGATCGAGCCCCGCATTGGTGCGTGAATCGGACAGGAAGACAAGGCCGGCATTGAGCCGCATGGCCACACAGTAGGTCATGACGAAATCACCGATTTGAGTTTGTAAAGTGCATCCAGGGCTTCACGAGGGGTCAAGGCATCCGGGTCGATGCTCGCCAGCAAGGACAAGGTTTGTGCCTCGGCCGGGGTCATCGCTTCTCCCGCGTTGTCAGCAAGGAGCGGGCCACCCTGGGCCGCAAGCGCATCCAGATCGAGGCCAGGTGCTTCCACCTGGGCGAACAGGTCGATCTGGTCATCGGATTGACGCTGATGTGCCTCCAGGGATTCCAGCGTCGAACGCGCTTGTCTGATCACGGAATGGGGCATGCCAGCGAGGCGGGCCACCTGAACCCCATAGCTGCGGCTGGCCGGGCCGTGTTGCAACTCGTGCAGGAAGATGATGTCGTCGCCCGCTTCGGCCACGCCCACGTGCATGTTGAGTGCGCGCGGCAGCTTTTCCGGCAATGTGGTCAGCTCGAAATAGTGGGTGGCGAACAAGGTGAAGGACTTGTTCTTGTCGTGCAGGTGGCTGGCGATGGCACCGGCCAGGGCCAGGCCGTCGAAGGTGGAGGTGCCACGCCCCACTTCGTCCATCAGCACCAGGGACTGCTCGGTGGCCGCGTGCACAATGGCAGCGGCTTCGGTCATCTCCACCATGAAGGTGGACTGGGCGTTGGCCAGGTCGTCGGCCGCGCCGATGCGGGTGTGGATGGCGTCGATGGGGCCGAGGCGACACGACGCGGCCGGCACGTAGGAGCCCACAGCGGCCAGCAGCACGATCAGGGCGACCTGACGCATGAAGGTCGATTTACCGCCCATGTTCGGGCCGGTGACGATCATCATGCGGCGGTTGACGTCGAAACGGCAGTCGTTGGGGATGAAGGCGGCGCCACCAGTTTCCATCAGGCGGGCTTCGACCACCGGATGGCGGCCCTTCTCGATCTCGATGCCGGGATGGATGCTGAACTCGGGACGGGTCCAGCCCAGGGTGGCAGCGCGTTCGGCCAAGGCAGCCAGCGCATCCAGCGACGACAGGGCACGGCCCAAGGCGCCCAGCGGGGCGATGTGGGCCTGCAGGAAGTCGATCAACTGCTCGAACAGGAACTTCTCGCGGGCCAATGCACGCTCCTGCGCAGACAGGGCCTTGTCTTCGAAGGCTTTGAGCTCCGGGGTGATGAAGCGCTCGGCGTTCTTGAGGGTCTGGCGGCGTTGGTAGTCCAGCGGCACCTTGTCGACCTGGCCCTGTGTGACCTCGATGTAGAAGCCATGCACCTTGTTGAACTGCACGCGCAGGTTCGGGATGCCGGTGCGGGCGCGTTCGCGGGTTTCCAACTCCAGCAGGAAAGCGTCGCAGTTTTCGGAGATGGCGCGCAGTTCGTCCAGATCCGGGTCGAAGCCGGTGGCGATGACGCCACCATCGCGTACCAGAACGGCGGGCGTCTCCATCAGCATGGCCTGCAGGCGCTGGGCGATGAGCGCGTCAGGCTGCAAGGCGGTGTGCAGTTGGGCGAGCAAGGGTGCGCCATCGGGCACGCGTTCGCGCAGCAGCGGCAGGCCCAACAAGGTATCGCGCAAGCCAGCCAGCTCGCGCGGGCGTACCTGACGCAGGGCGATGCGGGCAGTGATGCGCTCGACATCGCTCATCTGGCGCAGGGCTTCCCGCAGCGCGTCGTAGCCCTGGTCGTGTTGCGCAGGTGTCAGCAGGCAGGCGATGGCGTCGTGCCGTGCCGTGGCCGTGGCACGGTCGCGCTGCGGTTGGGTCAGCCATTGGCGCAAAGCGCGACTGCCCATGCCGGTGCGGCAGGTGTCCAGCAGCGACAACAAGGTGGGCGAGTCTTCACCTCGCAGCGTCTGGGTCAGCTCCAGGTTGCGCAGCGTGGCGGGCGGCAGGTCGAGCAGCTCGGAGCTGCGAGGAACCTCCAGCGAGCTGACGTGGGACAGCGCCCTGCCCTGCGTATGCTCGGCATAGCTCAGCAAGGCCGCCGCCGCGGCGTGGGCCAGGGTGAGGTCTTGTGCGCCATAGCCTTGCAGGGTGCTGACTTGCAGTTGCTCGCACAGCTTGCGCAGACCCAGGCCGCTGTCGAACTGCCAGGTGGGCCGGCTGGTCATGGCCACGCTGCGCGTGCTTTGGGTCAGCAGGGGCTGGAGGGTGGCAGGCACGCGCTCGCGGTCAAACAGAATTTCGGCGGGCTGCAAGCGGGCCAGCCAGCTGGCGAGTTCACGTTCCGTGCATTCGGTGGCGCCCAGCTTGCCGCTGGACAGACCCAACCACGCCAGCCCGCAGGGCACCGCGTGCTCGGCATGGCGACCACGCTTGCTCATGACCACGGCCAGCAGCAATGCATCGGCGCGTTCGCTGAGCAACTCGGTGTCGGTGAGCGTGCCGGGCGTGACGACCCGCACCACCTTGCGCTCGACCGGGCCTTTGCTGGCACCCACCTCGCCCACCTGCTCGGCAATCGCCACCGATTCGCCCAGCTTGATCAGCTTGGACAAATAGGTGTCCAGCGCATGAAAGGGCACCCCCGCCATCACGATGGGCTCACCGGCCGACTGGCCGCGCACCGTCAGCGTGATGTCGATCAGGCGGTTGACCTTGCGGGCATCGTCGTAGAACAGCTCGTAAAAGTCACCCATGCGGTAGAACACCAGGGTGTCCGGGTGCTCGGCCTTGATGCGCAGGTACTGCTGCATCATGGGCGTATGGCCAGAAAAGTCCTGCGCGGGAGAAACGGTGCGTGCTTGGTCCATGGGGCGATCAAAGGCGCGCCAATGCGCCTGGGCCGAAAGTGTATGTCAGCGCTGCCGGCCAGCGACGGGCAAGAAAAAAGGGCCTTGCGGCCCTTTGTGACGACGGCGGTCGCGGCGCTCAGAAAGGTGCGGCGTCCTTGTCGCCACGGTCTTCGGCGGCCTTGGCCGCGGCCGTGATGCGCGTGCGCTTGGGCTTGTCTTCACCGTTGGCGGCCAGCTTGGCAGCCTGGGCGGCGTCTTCGGCTTCCTGCAGCGAGGCGATCAGAGCGTCGTCTTCCGGATCGCTTTCATCCTCTTCCTCAGCAGCGCCGTCCAGCGGGCTGACTTCCTCAGGGATGACGCGGGTGTACTGTGCCAGCGTCTTGACGAGTTGGCCGTAGATGCGGGGCGTGCCCGCCACGATTTCGCGCTGGTACATGAAGTCGGGTTCGCCCGTGAAGTTGCCGACCAGACCACCGGCCTCGGTGATGATCAGCGAGCCTGCGGCGATGTCCCATGGGCTCAGGCCGGTCTCGAAGAAACCGTCGTAGTAGCCCGCGGCGACGTAGCAGAGGTCCAGCGAAGCCGCACCCGGGCGACGCAGGCCGGCGCACTGCACCATGACGTCCTCGAACATCTTCATGTAGCGTTGGAAGTTGTCGCCTTTGCGGAAGGGGAAGCCCGTGCCGATCAGGGCTTCGAGCATGCGTGTGCGCTTGGACACACGGATGCGGCGGTCGTTCAGGTAGGCGCCCTTGCCACGCGAGGCGTAGAACAGGTCGTTGCGGCTGGGGTCGTACACCACGGCTTGCTGCACCTGGCCGCGGAACGCCAAGGCGATGGACACCGCGTAAACGGGCAGGCCATGGATGAAGTTCGTGGTGCCGTCGAGCGGATCGATGATCCAGACGAAGTCACTGTCTTTGGCACCATGGGCACGCCCCGACTCTTCCGCCAGGATGCCGTGGCCGGGATAGGCCTCGAGCAAGGTGGCGATGATCACGTCTTCTGCTGCCTTGTCCACCTCGGTCACGAAGTCGTTGTGCGACTTGGCGACCACTTGGAGGCGCTCGATGTCGAGCGATGCCCGGTTGATGATCGCCCCGGCTGCGCGGGCAGCTTTGATGGCGATATTGAGCATGGGATGCAGGGTTTGCGACATGGTTTGACCTTGGAAACCGGGCCGACAAACGGACCGGGTAAGCAGTTGACCACCGCGCACAGACAAGCTGTTCGCAAGCGGGAAGGGGCGCAGCGGTGATCAAAGAGCGAGGGGAAACGATAATTCTATAGAAGGCCCGTATTTTTTGCATCCCCTTTTTCACGGACTCCCCCTGCGTCATGACCGAATCCACCACAGACCCCACCCGTTTCATCCTGATCGGCACCAGCCATCCAGGCAATGTGGGGGCCACCGCGCGGGCGATGAAGGTGATGGGCTTTTCTGATCTGGTGCTGGTGCGGCCCCGCTTTGCGGACGTGCTGATCCAGGAAGAGACCGTGGCCATGGCCAGCGGTGCGGCCGACATCCTGGTGCGCGCCCGCATCGTGGACACCCTGGCGGAGGCGCTGGATGGCGTGACGTATGCGATTGGCACAGCGATGACGCCGCGCGACTTCGGCCCCCCTACCCTCACGCCGCGGGAAGGTCTGGCGGCGCTGGCCAAGCAGGAGCCGGCACAGCGCGTGGGCTTCGTGTTCGGGAGCGAGCGCTATGGCATGGCCAATGAAGACGTGTACCGCTGCCACGCGGTGTTGAGCATTCCCACCAACCCGGATTACGGCTCCTTGAACCTGTCGCAGGCTGTGCAGTTGCTGTCCTACGAGTGGCGCCAGGCCTTGGGCGGCTTTCCGGTGCAGTCGCGCACGCCCAGCCCGGATCTGGCCGACGGCAAGGCCGTTCAAGGTGCTTTGCAACACTGGGAGCAGGCCTTGGTTGCATTGGACTTTCTCGACCCCAAGGCGCCCAAGAAGCTCATGCCCCGCCTGAACCAGTTGCTCAACCGCGCGGAGTTGCGTCAGGAGGAGATCCATGTGCTGCGCGGCATGGCCAAGGCCATTCTGGACCGATGCAGAGATTGATGCGCGGCACCTGGTGTTGCCCTTTTTGATGCGAAACAAGGAGCCCGGCGACGGCTGCCCCTTCACCGTGCGATGTTTCTGCCGCCCGCTACACTGGCAGACCCTGATACGAAAAACAAATAAGCCACCTCATGCTCTTCGCCAGACTGCGAGAAGATGTTGCCTGCATCCTGGAACGTGACCCCGCGGCACGCACCGCCTGGGAGGTGCTGACCTGTTATCCCGGCTTGCACGCCCTCACCTTCCACCGTGGCGCACACTGGTGCTGGACGCATGGTTTGAAGTGGCTCGGGCGCTGGATCTCGCACTGGTCGCGCTTTTTCACGGGCATCGAAATCCACCCCGGCGCGCAGATCGGCCGCCGCGTGTTCATCGACCACGGCATGGGCGTGGTCGTGGGTGAGACCGCTATCGTGGGCGATGACTGCACCATTTACCAGGGCGTGACCCTGGGTGGCACGTCCTTGAGCAAAGGCACCAAGCGCCACCCGACGCTGGGCAAGGGCGTGATCGTCGGCGCCAATGCGCAGGTGCTCGGTGGCTTCACGGTGGGCGACGGTGCCCGCGTGGGCTCGAACGCCGTGGTGACCAAAGAGGTGCCTGCAGGTGCCACGGCCGTGGGCAACCCCGCGCGCATCATCGTCAAGCAAGCGGTGGTCGATGAAAAGCAGGCCGAGCGTGAGGCCGCTGCTGCCCGCATGGGCTTCTCGGCCTATGGCATGACCGGCGGTGACGACCCCTTGTCGCAAGCGCTGCGAGGCCTGATCGACCACGCCGCTGGGCACGAGCACCAGATCACCCAGCTGTGGCGCGCAATTGAAAAGCTGGCCGACTGTGCCCAGACCCAGGCCGGACGCGACTGCATGCCCGACGATGCGCAAAAGACCGAGCGCTTTGACGCGGACGGGCTCAACAAGCTGGTGTGAAGCGCAGCCGGCTGAATCGGGCGGCTCAATGGCAACGGGGTCCATCAGGACCCCGTTTTGTTTGGTGCGGGCAAGTTATCGCTTGCCGATGGCGCCGTTGCGCCACTGCGCCGATCAGGCCAGCAGGTAGCCGCCGTCCACGTTCAGACAAGTGCCCGTGGTGTAACTGGCCGCGTCCGAAGCAAGGTACAGCGCCGCGCCGGCCATCTCCGACGGGTCTGCCACACGGTTCATCGGCGTGTGCGCCATGACCATCTTCAAGATGGCATCGTTGGTGGTCAAGGCCGAAGCGAACTTGGTGTCCGTTGCACCTGGCAGGATGGCGTTCACGCGCACCTTCATCGGGGCGCACTCCTTGGCGAAGGCGTGCGTCATCGAGATCACCGCGGCCTTGGTGATGGAGTAGATGCCCTGGGCCATGCCTGGAATCACACCATTGACCGAGGCGATGTTGATGATCGAGCCGCCGCCGTTCTTGTGCATGAGCTTGGCACCGGCCGAGCACATGAAGAAGTAGCCGCGGATGTTCACATCCACCGTCTTCTGGAAAGCACTCAGATCGGTGTCGGTGATGTGGCCGAAGTAGGGATTGGTCGCGGCGTTGTTGACGAGGATGTCGAGGCGACCAAACTGCTGTTCGATGGCCTTGAACGTCGCGTCGATCTGCTCCATCTCGCCCACGTGGCAGGCCAGGACCGAGGCCTTGCCACCGGCTTCGCGGATGGAGGCCGCTACGGCTTCGCAGGGCTCGGCCTTGCGGCTGGAAATGATGACGTGCGCGCCGTGGGCGGCCAGCAGGCGGGCGATGGCCTCACCGATGCCGCGGCTGGAGCCTGTGACCAGGGCAATCTTGCCAGATAGATCGAACGTATTGGGGATGCTCATTTTGGGAATCTCAGGATGCGATGAAATGGCAGGACGCGGGGTTCACAGGGCCGATTTGGCGATGATGCCCAGACAGCGTTGTTCCAGGTACTTCACGAAGGGGCCGAAGGTCGCAAACACCGGGTTGCGGGCATTGCCTTCCTTGAAGCGCTTGTAGATCTGCTGGGCGATGCCCGCCAGGCGGAACAGGCCATACACCGTGTAGAAGTCGAAGTTCGCGACGCTGAAGCCGGTCTTCTCACCGTAGTAGCGGATCACTTCCTCACGGGTCAGCATGCCGGGCGCATTGGTCGGCTGGCGACGCGAGCCCTGCATGAACTTGTCGTCATCTGCCTGCACCCAGTACGCCAGCGAGCTGCCCAGGTCCATCAGCGGGTCGCCCAGGGTGGCCATTTCCCAGTCCAGCACGCCGATCACCTTGAGCGGATCGTTCACGTCCAGCACGACGTTATCGAAGCGGAAGTCGTTGTGGATCAGGCTGATCGCCACTTCCTGCTGGGGCTGCTTGTCATGCAGCCATTGCATGACCACTTCGAAATCACCGACGTCGTCGGTGCGCGCGGCACGGTAACGCTTGCTCCAGCCTTCGACCTGACGCGCAACATAACCTTCGCCCTTGCCCAGGCTGTCCAGGCCGGCGGCCTTGGGGTCGAGCTTGTGCAGGTCGATCAGGGTGTCGAGCACGTTCAGGCAAAGCTGGCGGGTCTTGGCTTCGTCCAGGCCCAACTCGGGCTGCAGGTTCTGGCGGGGAATGACGCCCACCAGGCGCTCCATCACATAGAACGGCGCACCGATGACATCCGTGTCTTCGCAGATGGCGAAGATCTCGGGCACCTTGGGGTACACGGGCTTGAGTTGGCGCATGATCACCGCCTCGCGCACCACATCGTGGGCAGACTTGGCGATGTGGCCGAACGGTGGGCGGCGCAGGATGAGATCCTGGTTGGCATAGTGCACCAGATAGGTCAGGTTGGACGCGCCACCGGGGAACTGTTGCAGCTCGGGCTCGCCCTGCAGGTCCAGGCCCTGCGCCTTCAGGTAGGCCGTGACTTTTGCCAGGTCCACCTCTTCGCCGGCGCGTACCTGGCCGGCATGGTCGATCAGTGTGTCGTTCTTGACGTCGCTCATGGGCGGGGGTCTCCTCTTTGGATCAAGGAGTGTAGAAAGCCGCCCTCAATGAATCAAATGAATTATCTGAATCTGCACTCATTTGTGGGGCGCATGACCTGAGGGCCGGATGGCCGACTTCGGCCGGAATGCTGCACACACCTCCGGGCGGCTTTCGATGTACGGGCCGCCAATCAAATCGATGCAGTAAGGGACGGCCGCAAAGATGCCCGGCACCAGCGATTGACCGCCCGCATCCTTCAGCCCTTCCAGTGTTTCGGCAATCGACTTGGGCTGTCCAGGCAAGTTCAGGATCAGTGCCTGCTTGCGGATGACCGCCGTCTGGCGCGACAGAATGGCCGTGGGCACAAATCGCAGGCTGATCTGGCGCATCTGCTCACCGAAGCCAGGCATTTCCTTGTCGGCCACGTCCAGTGTGGCTTCGGGCGTCACGTCGCGCGGTGAAGGGCCGGTGCCGCCTGTGGTCAGCACCAGATGGCACCCGGCGTTGTCGACCAAGTCACGCAAAGTGTTGGCGATGACGTCACGCTCGTCGGCGATCAGTCGTGGCACCCATTCAATCGGGTTGCGCACGGCCCGCCCGAGCCAATCCTGCAAGGCGGGCAGGCCCTTGTCTTCATAGACGCCGCTGCTGGCGCGGTCGCTGATGGACACGACGCCGATGCGAACAAGGTCCAACTCGTAGGCGGGCGTGTCACTCATGCGTCGTCGCCCTGCCCTGCCGGCCCGCCCTCGTCGTCCTGCGACTCCATGGCGCGCTTGATGAACTGGAACAGCTCGCGAAACGCCCGGCCATTGCGCTTTTCCGGGTCCAGCGAGGCATCCTTGCGCGCATTGCGGATCAGGGTGCGCAGTTGCTGCACGTCGGTGTCCGGGAAGTCGGCGACCCAGCGGGTGACGGCATCCTTGTCATCGGCGATCAGCTCGGCGCGCCAGCGCTCGGCCTGGTGCAAGGCCAAGGCATTGTGGGCATGCCCCAGTTGGTACTGGGCCACGGCTTCGCGCAAAGGCTCGGAGTCAACCTCACGCATCACCTTGCCGATGAACTGCAACTGGCGGCGCTTGCCCTCGAAGGAGCGGGTCTTCTTGTAGTCGGCCAGGGCGTCGCGCAGCCGTTCGGGCATGTCGATCTCGATCAGCCGGCTGTCAGGCATGTCCAGCAACTGCTGCCCCAAGGCCTGCAGTTCCTGACTGGCACGCTTGAGCATGCTTTTGCTGGGCGGACGGTCGTCTTGATCGTCCTCGGGATCGTACCCGTCGTAGGAGTGGGAATGTTTCGAATTCATGTCCTCGCTATGATACGGGTGCACTCATTCACAAACCACAACATGGCCGTCAAATCCAGCAAGTCTTCCGAGAAGCCCAATGGCTTCGCCTACAGCCGCGAACAATTCCAGCAACTGATCGAAGATACGCTGGGCATGGCCAAGAAACTGGGCGCTTCGGACGCCGCGGCCGAGGTTTCGGAAGGCATGGGCCTGTCGGTGTCCGTGCGCAAAGGCAAGCTCGAGAACGTTGAGCGCAACCGCGACAAGACCATCGGCGTGACGGTGTACCTGGGGCAGCGCCGCGGTAACGCAAGCACTTCGGACTTTTCACCGCAGGCGCTGGAGCAAACGGTGCGCGCAGCCTACGACATTGCGCGTTACACCGCGGAAGACCCTGCGGCCGGCCTGCCCGATGCCGAAGACCTGGCCACGCCGCGCCAGGCCAAGCGCGATCTGGACCTGTTTCACCCCTGGGCGATCGACGCCGAGGGCGCCGCCGAGCTCTCGCGCCGCTGCGAAGAGGCTGCTTTGTCGGTGGATCCGCGCATCACCAACTCTGAGGGCGCGGGCGTCTCTGCCCAACAGTCGCACTTCTGGGCCGGCAACAGCCGCGGGTTCCGCGGTGGTTACGCCAGCTCCCGACATTCGCTGTCGGTTTCACCCATTGCTGGCCGTGGCAACGACATGCAGCGCGACTTCTGGTACACGTCCGAGCGCGATGCCCGTGACATGGCCAAGCCCGAAGCGGTGGGCCGTTACGCCGCCGAGCGCGCCCTGTCGCGATTGAAGTCTCGCAAGATTGCGACCTGCGAGGTGCCGGTGCTGTTCGAGAACACGCTGGCCGCTGGCTTGCTGGGCGGTTTTGTGCAGGCCGTCAGCGGTGGCGCCCTGTACCGCAAGGCCACCTTCCTGGTCGACAGCCTGGGCAAGCCCATCTTCCCCAAGCACATCGACATCCTGGAAGACCCACACATCCTCAAGGGTAAGGGCAGCGCCCCCTTCGATGATGAAGGCGTGCTGACGCGCAAGCGCAAGGTGGTGAAGAACGGCGTCGTGCAGGGCTACTTCTTGTCGAGCTACTCTGCCCGCAAGTTGGGCATGCACACCACCGGCCACGCGGGCGGCTCCCAAAATCTGGTTCTGAGCAGCAAGCTCACCGACCCCAAGGACAACCTCAAGGCCATGCTGAAGAAGCTGGGCACCGGCTTGTTCGTGACGGAGTTGATGGGCCAGGGCGTGAACTACGTGACGGGCGACTACTCGCGCGGGGCCGCCGGTTACTGGGTCGAGAACGGCAAGATTGCCTACCCGGTCCACGAGATCACGATTGCCGGTCATCTGGGCGAGATGTTCCAGCAGATCGTGGCCGTCGGTGCGGATGCCTACACCTATGGCAGCAAGACGGTCGGTTCGGTGCTGATCGAGAAAATGAAGATCGCCGGGCATTGAGCGCGGCGACGCACGCGATTGATCGTGCAAATCACGCAGATAGGGCCGAAATGGCCCTATTTTGCTTTCCAAGACACCACAAGGGCATGACAATGGCATGACAGCCATCCTTGTGGGAGATCATTCCATGGCGCAGCGCTCCTTGCATCGCATGCCGGCCCAGGTCGGTCACGGCATCCGTCCTTTGCCCGCGTTCGGGGCTCAGGCAGATTGGAGTGAGCGCGCCCTGCAGCGGACCTGGCGCACAGTGGGTGGCTTGTGTGTGCTGATCGGTCTGGTCAACGCGTTTGTGCCGGTCTTGCCCACCACGGTGTTCCTGCTCATGGGCGTGTGGGCCTACGGCAAGGGGGATCCTGCGTTGCGTGAGCGTCTGCTAGGCCACCCTCGGTATGGGCGCAGTTTGCGGTTGTGGGTCGAGCGACGGCAGATCACGCGACGGGGCAAGGTCGCTGCCATTGCGGGCATCTCGGTCAGCGGCGCCTTCACGGCTGTCGCATTGGGCTCCAGGCCATTGACCTGGGGTATCGGTGCCGGCTTAGTTGGGCTGTGCGCCTATCTTGCCACTCGCCCTGAACCGCAACCATCGCATTGAGCGCCTCACGGCGTCACGCATGATGGCGGACGACGATCACGCCGGTCTGCGTTGACCGTCGTCGGCTCACATCTCAGTCGTCCAGCGACATGGCCTGCTGATACAGCTTGGTCGAACGTGCGCCACTGCGGCAGAACATCAGCAAGGGGCGCGGCAGCGTTTTGAGCAACTCAGCGCACTGGGCGATTTCCTCAGGGGACTGATAGCCACCCTGCACTGGCAGGTGGGCGTAGGCCAAACCTGCTGCTTTGGCTGCCGCTTCGATGGATGCACTGGTCGGCTGGTCTGGACCACCTTCAAAGTCCGGGCGGTTGTTCAGTACAGCCTTGAAACCCGCTTCAGCTGCCGAAGCCATGGCTTCCGGGGTCAGTTGCGGGGCGGTGTACACATCTTCGGCAATGGCTTGCAGGGGCACGGAATCACTCATGGTCGGGCTTTCATACGGTGAGAGTTTGGATTGTGCCTTCGATCGGCCCCTGCGTTGCCGCTGGGGTCAACCAGCCAGCGCGGCCTTGACGGCGGCAGACACCACACCCATGTCGGCCTGACCCGCCAAGCGCTGCTTGACGGCACCCATGACCTTGCCCATGTCGCCAGGGCCCGAGGCGCCCAACTCGGCCACGATGGCCTTGACCGCGGCGGCCACTTCATCGGCGCTCAAACGCTGAGGCAAGTACTCCTCCAGCACCACGATCTCGCTCTTTTCTTTGTCAGCCAGGTCCTGGCGACCGCCCGCTTCGTATTGCTGGGCCGCGTCCTTGCGCTGCTTGATGAGCTTATCGACGATGGCGACGATCATGGGGTCGTCCAGCTCCACGCGCTCATCCACTTCCTTTTGCTTCATGGCTGCGAGCAGCATGCGGATGGTGTTCAGGCGCTCGGCTTCCTTGGCGCGCATGGCGGCCTTCATGTCGTCGGTGATGCGTTGCTTGAGGCTCATGGTGAAGTCCCGTGTCAAAAATCCGTGTCAAAAAAAGCAAAAGCCCGCATGGGCGTCCCCGCGCGGGCTTTGGTCTTGACCTGCATGCCTGTTGCCTTGCGGCAAGAGGCGAAAGTCAGACAATCAAGAAGCAATCAGTACAGCTTCTTGGGCAGCTGCATGCTGCGCACGCGCTTGTAGTGGCGCTTGACGGCGGCAGCCTTCTTGCGCTTGCGTTCAGCCGTGGGCTTCTCGTAGAACTCACGGGCGCGCAGGTCGGTCAGCAGACCCAGCTTTTCGATGGTGCGCTTGAAGCGACGCAGGGCAACGTCAAACGGCTCGTTTTCTTTGACACGGATGGTCGTCATTACAAATTCACTTTCAGGATGAATGCATTCAACAGGGCCAGTACATGGCCACCAGCCTCGCCCATTCAGTACGCCACACAAGATCTGGAGAGATCTGCATCACGCTGCCACCAGGGTCTGGGCCCGATCCCGTGTTCCACGTCCGGAATTCGCGGATGGATACGGGCTGACCTGTCTCGGTGTGCACAGCGTTGCTGAACACGCTCAACTGGCGGACTTCTTTGCAAACATGCAACAAGCCCCACCAACAAAGCCTGAGATTCTACTCTGTATTCGATGGTTATTCCAGGGTTTTGGCAAATTGCAGCCTTTCACCCCCGAAAAAACCCGATCAGAGACGTTCATTCAGGCGAACGATGCCCTGATTGCGCGCCAGTGTGGTGCGTTCGGACGCATCTGGCAAAGGCGGCAAAGGCGTGCCAGGATCAGGCGGCAGCGTCGCCAGCGCCTCCAGCAGGGGCTCCAGCACAAACGCACGACCCGTCATGCGAGGGTGAGGCACGGTGATGAAGGGGGTGCTCCGCCGGGCATCGCCATGACAGAGCAGGTCCAGGTCGAGGGTGCGCGGGGCGTTCAGGTAGGGCCGTTCACGGTCGCGATTGGCTTCCAGAGCGTGCAAGGCGCCGAGCAACTCGCGCGGCCCTAACGCGGTTTGCAGCACCGCTACGGCGTTGAGGTAGTCGGGGCCGGTGGCATCGACAGGTCGGGTCTGGTAGAGCGAGGACGCCGCCTCCACGGTGGTGCCCGGCAGTGTGCTCAGGCCCGAAAGGGCCGCGCGCAAATGGGCACGCACGTCACCGAGGTTGCCTCCCATGCCGATGCAGGCGCGAAAGCGCGGCACGGCCGACAGGGCGGCCTCATGGACGTCACGGGCGACCGAGGTCACCGGGGGCAAGTCAGCCCCTTCGGCAGTCACTCGGCGGCTCCACCGCCTGCCGCACCACCGCCCTCCCCGGCCGGCTTGCGACGGCGGCGGCGGCGCTTCTTGGCGGGGGCGGCATCGTCCAGGCTGACTTCAGCGTCGCTCGCGGCGGGCGCACGGCGTGTGGCTGCCGGGACCGACGCACGGGCCTGACGCTTGCCAGCCTCTTGCTTGCGGGCGGCATCGAGCAGGTCCTTGCGCTCCTCGTGGTCGGCCAACGAGAAAGCTTCCCACCAGCGGGCCAATTCCGCGTCGGCTTCACCGGCCTGGGCACGCAGACGCAGGAAGTCGAAACCGGCGCGGAAACGAGGCTGCTCGATCAAGGTGAAGGGGCCGTTGCCCACTCGACGCTCAAAGCGCGGCTGCATGGTCCAGATTTCGCGCATGTCGGCGGCGAGCTTGCCGCGGCCGGAAATGTCGCCAATGCGGGCGTTGAAAACGGCATCGGTGGCCGACTGCAGTGCCGGGAATGGCGGCTCGCCCTGGGCCTGGTTGCGCCTCCAGTGTTCCAGCACGTCGTGCCACAGCAGACAGGCGAGCAGGAAGCTGGGCGCGACGGACTTGCCTTCGGCGACGCGGCGGTCGGTGTCGTCCAGGGCCAGTTTCACGAACTGGTCACGGCCGGGATGGCGACGCACCTCGTCAAACACGGCGTCCAGAATCGGGAACACACCCTTGTCGAGGCCTTGCTTGCGCAACTGGTCGAGCGAGGCCGACGCATGGCCGGTCTGCAGCAGCTTGAGCATTTCGTCGAACAGGCGCGACTGCGGTACGTTACTCAGCAACTCGGCCATGTCGCGCAGCGGCTCGCGCGTCTTGGGCTCGATCTCGAAGCCCAGCTTGGCAGCAAAGCGTACGACGCGGATGATGCGCACCGGGTCTTCGCGGTAGCGGGTTTCCGGGTCACCGATCATGCGCAGCACGCGCTTCTTGGCGTCCTTGATGCCGCCGTGGTAGTCGACCACGACGCCGGTGTGTGGGTCGTAGTACATGGCGTTGACGGTGAAGTCTCGGCGCGCGGCGTCCTGGTCTTGCGGGCCCCAGACGTTGTCACGCAGCACACGGCCGCTGGCGTCCACCACGTGGCTTTTGTCGGCCAATTCCTTGCGTGAGGTCTTCTCGTTGCCGGTGACCTGCTCGGCGGCGTTGGCGTCGAGATAGGCACGGAAGGTGGAGACCTCGATGACTTCGTTCTCGCGCCCGCGGCCGTAGACGACGTGCACGATGCGGAAGCGTCGGCCGATGATGAAGGCGCGGCGGAACAGGCTCTTGACCTGTTCGGGGGTGGCGTTGGTGGCGACGTCGAAGTCCTTGGGGCGATGGCCCAGGATCAGGTCGCGGACGGCACCGCCGACGATGTAGGCCTCGTAACCGGCGTCCTGCAGGGTTTCGACGACGCGGCGCGCGCGGTCATCGACCAGGCTGGGGTCGATGCCATGCTCGCTTTGTGGGACGTCCACACGCTTGCCGACCGGGATGCGGGGCGCCTTGGCAGCGCGGCCGCCCGATGCGGGGCTGCGCTTTTTGGCCGGGTCTTTGCCCAGAATCTTGTCTATGAAGCTCTTGATCATGCAAACAGTCTAAGGATGCGCCAGCCGCGTTCGCGGGCCACTTCCTCCAGCGCCGGGCTGGGATTGGTGGCCACCGGATCGTTGGCACGCTCCAGCAGGGGCAGGTCGTTGGGGGAGTCGCTGTAGAAGCTGACGCGATCGAAATCGCTCAGCTGCCGGCCCATGCCGGACAGCCATTGTTCCACACGCGTGATTTTGCCTTCTCGGAAGGATGGCACGCCATCGATTTCACCGGTGACGCGCCCTGTCCCATCGCGCACCAGGCGCACGGCGATCAGGTCGCTGACGTTGAAGGCGTCGGCGATCGGACGGGTGACAAACTCGTTGGTGGCGGTGACGATGGAGATCAGGTCGCCCTGGGCGCGGTGCTGTTCGACCAGCTCCAGCGCCTGAGGTTGCATGGCCGGGTAGATCACCTGCTCCATGAAGGCCTGCTGCAGCGCCTGCTGGGCGGCTTCGTCCATCTGGCGCCACACGCTGGTGGTGAAGCGGATGTAGTCGGCCAGCACCAAGGTGCCTTCGCAGTACTGCTGGTAGAAGCCGTCGTTGGTCTGGCGGTAGGCGTCGCCGTCGGCCAGGCCCTGGCGGATCAGGAACTCGCCGAACTCGTGGTCGGAGTCGAGCGGCAACAGGGTGTGGTCAAGGTCGAACAGGCACAGGTTCATGGGGTCTCCGCGGCCAGCATTTGTTTCAGCAAGGGAACGGTCAACACGCGATGCTCGGCCAGGGCATAGCGGTCCAGACGGTCAAGCAGGTTCATGAGGAAAGCCAGGTCGCGGCTGTAGCGGGTGAGCAGGTAGGACACCAGATCGTCGCCCAGATTCATGCCGCGGCGCCTGGCTTCGCGTTGCAAGGCGGCGCGCAGGCCGTCTTCGTCGAGCGGAGACAGGGCGAAGGTGAGCCCCCAGCCCAGGCGGGTGCGCAGGTCATCGCGCACAGGCAAATCCACCGCCGGTGTGGCACCCGCTGCCATGATGTAGAGCGGGCCGGCTGCGGCGTCCTCTGTCTCGGCCTCAGGCAAAAGCGAAGTCTGCTGAGGCACCTGGGCACGCGCAGCCTGCGCCGCTTGCGAGGATGCCGACTCGATGAACAGGTTGAAGGCCAGATGCTGATGGTGGGCATCGAGCGCCTCGCATTCGTCGATGAGAGCCAGCGTGGGTGTGGCAGGCGTGACGGCGTCCCACATCTGGCAGGTGTGCGCGTTGAGCCAGATGACCCCCCAGCCGCGCGCCAGGGTTGGCTCGATCATCGCTCGCAGCAGGTGCGTCTTGCCTGCCCCCTGCCCGCCCCAGAAGTATGCCGGCGAGCGTGGCCCCTCCACCTCCGGCCAGGCGCGCAGCCAATTCAGGGCTTCGGCGTTTCGGCCTTCAATGAACTCGTCCAGCCCCAGTACATCCGAGGGCCCCAGATCCAATGGGATCTGTCGCATGAGGGGCCCAGATGAAGGGCGGTCGGCGCCTTCGTCGGGCCGGGTCGCACTCGGAAACAACATCATTCGGTCAGAAAAAAAGCACCTTGCCGGTACGCCTGCAGCAGGCGCCGCCCCAGCACAGTGAGCAATGCAGCACAGGGCAACGCAACGAGCAAGCCCCACAGGCCCAGCCACTGGCCGAACACCATGAGCGCAAAGATGACGCCCAGCGGATGCAAACCGATGCGCTCTCCGACGAGCCGTGGGGTGAGAAAAAAGCTCTCGATCAACTGCCCTGCCCCGTAGACCACGGCCACACCGATGAGTGGCACCCACAGGTTGTCGCCCGCAGCGGTGAACTGAAGCACGCCCGCCAGCAGGGCCAGCACCATGCCAAGGCCAAAACCCAGGTACGGAATGCAGACCGCCAAGCCGGTGAACACACCAATGGGCAACGCCAGGTCGAAACCGAACAACATGAGCCCGACGCTGTAGTAGGCCGCCAAGATCAGCATCACCCAAAGCTGTCCACGCAGGTACTGGCCCAACAGGTCGTCCGCCTCGTCCATGAACTCACTGACCGCAGCGCGCCAGCGGTGCGGGACGAGATCACGCAGAGGTGGCATGACCCGCTCCCAGTCGATCAGCCAGTAAAAAGCCAGCATCGGGATCAACAGTGCCAATCCCAGGAGGTTCATCAAGTTACCGCCACCGACGACAAGGGATTCCCAGAGTGTTGCGCCCCAGGCGGCACCGTGGTTGTGCAGCAAGTCCATCAACTCAGCCTTGACCTCGTTCAGGCTGGTCGGAACCGGCAGGCCCAACTGCACGAGATGCGGCGCGATCTGCAGCCACCACCCGACCAGGAGATCAGGCAGTTGCGTTCTCAACATGGGTGCAAGCTGGGAGACGATGGGGACCAGCAACACAAACACGACCACACCGGCGAGCACGACCCCGAGCAAGCAGAGCGAGGCAGCCAATGCCCGAGGGCAACGGCGGGCCGTCAAGGCATCAACAGCGGGCCTCAAGACATAGGCAAGGATCAGGCTCACCACAAACGGCAGCAAGATGGCCGCATGCCACCAGACGAGCGCGGCAAGGACGGCAGCAACCAAGCCCCAAAGCCACCGGGCGGAAGACGGGAGTGAAATGTCGTTCATCTGGCGGGGATTCTATCGACCTCCCCTGCTGCCAGCGCACACCGGGTGCGCACACAACGTTCAGTGACATGCTCAAGGAGCACATTGCCCCTGGTGCAGGGGGTCAGTTGGACGCCCCGTCACCCTTCTGGTAGACAGCGCGGCGCGCCTCTTCCAGGGCTGCTTCGAGCTGCGCAGGGTTGCGCTGCCCTTCAGGCCTGGATTGGTAGTCGGCCACGATGGCGGTTTCCCGACGTTTGTATTCGTTGCGTTGCGCCTCGACGCGAGCCTGTTGCGCTGCATCCACGGTGGGCGCGGCCTGGAGCAGTTCGGTCTGAGCCAAGCTCAAGCGTTGCTGCCTGCGCGTTTCATCGACTTCCAGGTCAGTGATGAGCGCTTGCTGGAGCAAGGTGGCTTCGCCCGCACCCATCTCACCTTGACGCACACGCTCAGGCAACTGGGTCAGCAACTGCTCTGCCAATCGGTGGCGCGCGGCCACATCGGAAGAGTCCTGAAGGCGCTGCCATTGTGCAAAGCCTTTCTGGAAGCGCAGATAGCTGACCAGGCGGCCAAGCTCACGCTCGGGCTGCGCTTCGTCTGCCGTGGCGGATCGAAGCGTTGCCCACTCGGCCTCAGTGAAGTCGGCTGGACGTGAGCCGTCATCAGGTAGAGGCGCAGTCAGGACTTGGGCTGGATCCGGCAAGCCGATGTCGCTGCGTACAACGGTATTGACCTGAACGGCGGCTTCCTGTGATGGCGCTGACTCGCCCTCGGTTGCCCACCACGCCGAGAGCAGGGCCACCAAGGCTCCCAGCGTCAGGGCCATGACCCAGGGGCGTTGCCAGAGTTTGGGCTGCTCGTAGGAAATCATGACGTCAAGACTGTGTGTGATCAATGGTGAGAATTCGGCGCGATTGTGCTGAGCGGCATGCAATGTCGGCATGGGAGAAACCCGCCACACATTCGGGGGCGCAACGGTGCGGGTGACGCACCCACTACACTGGCGGGTTGTTGCGATCTTTGTCTTTCAAGCATGAATTTGTCGAGCTTTGACCCTCTTTGGCTGTGCATCGCGGGTGCGGTGTTCGGTTACCTGATCGGCTCCTTGTCGTTCGCTGTGATCGTGAGCCGCCTGTTTGGCTTGGCCGACCCCCGCAGTTACGGGTCCGGCAACCCGGGGGCCACCAATGTGCTGCGTTCGGGCAACAAGGGGGCTGCCATCCTGACCCTGGTCTTCGATGCCTTGAAGGGCTATGTGCCGGTGGTGCTGGCGTTGCAGTTGGGCCTCAACGAAGCCGTTGTGACGCTGGTGGGCTTGGGAGCCTTCCTGGGGCATTTGTGGCCCGTGTTCTTCAAGTTTGAAGGGGGCAAGGGTGTCGCCACGGCCGCGGGCGTGTTGCTGGGCTTCTCTCCGGCACTGGGGGGGCTTGTGCTGCTGGTGTGGCTGGGCATGGCAGTGGTGTTTCGCTACTCGTCACTGGCCTCGCTGTCCGCCGCAGTGGCTGCGCCCATCGTGCAGATCGCTGGCTGGGGCTTTGGGCCACTGAGCATCGGCGTGATCGTGATGAGCGCCCTGCTGATCTGGCGGCATGAGGCCAATATTCGCAAGTTGCTCGCCGGCCAGGAAAGCAAGCTCGGCCAAAAAGCCAAGCCCCCAACGCCGGTCGAACCTCAATGACATCGACACCAGGTGCAGGCAATCGTCCATCCTGGATGGGATTGGCCGCTCTGCTCGTGTTGGTGGCGGGTGGGATGCAGGGGTGGACCTGGTGGCGACAGGAGCGTCAGGCCGAAGCGGTGAGAGTTGTCGCTCAGCCTGGCCAGATCACCATGTACACCACCAACACCTGCCCTTACTGTGCCCAGGCAAGGGTATGGCTGAATGGGCATGACATACCTTGGCGTGAGTGCAATATTGATCAGGATGCAGCCTGCCGAGCCAACTTTGAGGCGCAGGGTGCCCCAGGTGTCCCGCTGCTCCACGTCAATGGGCATTGGCAACTGGGTTTTGACGCGCAGTGGCTGGCTATTGCGCTGCAAACCGAGCCGCGTCAGCTCAGACCCAGCAATGCGGGGTCGCCCCGCCCCTGACGAACCACCTCCGGCTCACCGCCCTTGCTGAGATCGATCACCGTGGTTGGCATCATTGAACATGCCCCTGCGTCCACGATGGCCTGAATGCGCTTGTCGAGTGCTTCACGGATGTCTTCAGCGTCGTTGAGCGCTGTATCGTGGTCGGGCAGGATCAGGGTGGTGGCCAACAACGGTTCGCCCATGTGCTCGAGCAGCCCTTGACAGACGGGATGGTCGGGTACGCGCAGGCCAATCGTGCGGCGAGAGGGATGAGACACCCTTCTCGGGACTTCTTTGGTGGCCTCCAGGATGAAGGTGAAGGGGCCAGGCGTGCCCAGTTTCAACAACCGGTACTGCTGGTTGTCGACGCGGGCATACGTGGCCAGTTCGGACAGATCCCGGCACAGCAAGGTCAGCAGGTGGCGATCATCCACCCCGCGGACTCTGCGAAGCGCATCGACGGCAGATTTGTCATCAAGGCGACAAACCAGTGCGTAGCTGGAGTCGGTTGGAATGGCGGCCACGCCCCCTTTGGACACGATGTCCGCGGCCTGCTTGAGCAGGCGAACCTGGGGTTGAATGGGGTGAACTTCGAAGAATTGAGCCATAGCCGTACAGCCTACCGCTTTATGGCGCGACTGACGAGTGCCGGCATCCGTCGCGTGACGGCTTCAGGGGCGCTGGATGCGGTGCGTCAAGGCCTCCCAGACGGGCGTCACGCGCTTGGGCAAGGGGGGCAAGGTGCCCAGGTCTGTATGGCTCTCGCTAGGGTCGTGAAAGTCGGAACCGCGTGAGGCGAGCAGGTCGAGCTCGCATGCCAGGTCGGCGTATTTCTGGTACTCGGGCACAGTGTGGCTACCGGTCACCACCTCTACGCCCTGCCCGCCGTGCGCCTTGAACTCGGTGAACAGCGCGTACTCTTCGTTTGGCGTGAGGTCGTAGCGACCCGGATGAGCGATCACGGCCACGCCGCCAGCCTCGGTGATCCAGCGCACGGCATCGCCCAGCTTGGCCCACCGATGCTTGACATATCCGGGCTTGCCTTCCGTCAGGTAGCGTTTGAACACATCGGGCAGCTCCTTGCAGAGCCCGATCTCGACCATGTAGCGCGCGAAATGGGTACGAGAAATCAAGTCAGGGTTACCGACGTACTTCAAAGCGCCTTCGAAGGCGCCTCGGACCCCTACGCGCTCCAGATCAGCCGCCATGTTGCGGGCACGCTGCTCACGTCCACCGCGCGTTGCGATGAGCCCTTGCACCAAATCTGGGTGTCGAGTGTCAAAGCCCAGGCCCACAATGTGCACGGTTTCCCCGGCAAAGGTGACCGAGATCTCGCTCCCGCTCAGGTAGCTCATGCCGAGGCGATGAGCGGCATCACGCGCCCGGTCTTGACCATCGATCTCGTCGTGATCGGTCAGCGACCACAGTTCAACGCCATTTTGATGCGCCCGAGCCGCCACCGCTTCTGGCGACAGGGTGCCATCCGACACATTGGAGTGGCAGTGGAGGTCGGCGTTGAGGCTGTGCATAGGGAGATGCTAGCAAGGGTGGTTGCCACAGGTGCAACCCTGCCGCATTAACCCCACCGCTGAGAAGCACGGCGCGCGTAAGCCGCGGCGGCCTGGAGGCTGGCCAAGGTCAGTTCACGTACCAGTTGTTCGTTGACCGGCTGGCGGTAGCGCGACTTGATGTGCCGCATGCCCTTGCCCGCCCCTTCCAGTTCAGGGAATTCGGGCACCAGCGCCACCCCGTTGAAGATCTGCAGGTGGGCGTTCATCTTGAACAGCGCAATGGCCATCACGTTCTCGTGCTCGTTCATGAAGCACAGGTTGCCCCATTTCACCTCTGGGCGCAGGTGGGGCGCAGCCGACAAGATCGCACGCTGCATGGCCATGGCCGTTTCGCGCTGTTCGGGTCGCAGGCTGTCGTAAAAAGCGTTGATCAACGCAGGAGATTGGAGCGGTCGGCGCATCGGGGGTGCTCAGCAAAATGGGGTACAACGAATGACATCCTCGCGCGCTCACCCCCTCCCATGAGCTAAAAGCTCGGCCGTGAGTGCGCTGCCCGTGCGATTTCCTTCTGGAATTTTTTTGTATGAGCCCGAGCGGATCCGGGACGGGGCAACCAAGGGTTATCCCGGGCCGGATTCTATGTGACCGGCGGTAACCCCACGTCTGTGTCGGGCGCTGCCGGTCTGAGGCGGATCATGTCACGTCTTGGGCAGCGTGACGCCTGTTTGACCTTGGTATTTGCCACCTCGGTCACGGTAACTCGTTTCGCAGACCTCATCGCTCTCGAAAAACAACACCTGCGCGCAGCCTTCGCCAGCGTAAATCTTGGCAGGCAGCGGCGTCGTGTTGCTGAACTCCAAGGTGACGTAACCTTCCCACTCGGGCTCGAAGGGGGTGACGTTGACGATGATGCCGCAGCGTGCATAAGTGCTCTTGCCCAGGCAGATGGTGAGCACGTTGCGCGGGATGCGGAAGTACTCAACGGTGCGGGCCAGCGCGAAACTGTTGGGCGGGATGATGCAGACATCGCTGTTGATGTCCACAAAACTCTTCTCGTCAAAGTTCTTCGGATCGACCACTGTCGAGTGGATGTTGGTGAAGACCTTGAATTCGGGGGCGCAGCGGATGTCGTAACCGTAGCTGCTGGTGCCGTAACTGACGATTTTCTGGCCGTCGGCCGACTGACGAATCTGGCCGGGCTCGAAGGGCTCGATCATGCCGTGTTCTTCAGCCATGCGGCGAATCCAGCGGTCTGATTTGATGCTCATGCAATCTCCTTGTTCACAGGCGTGATTGTGCTTGATCTGTGACCAGGCCCCGAGTGGCATCTGGGCACCACGGTTGTGCGAGACGCACTATTTTGTGCAGTGACAGGCCCTTGGGCTGGCCTGGTTCATGCTTCTCATCGCGAACAACAAGAACCATATCCGCTGACGGAGTGTTCGCATGAAGAAGATGAAGCTGGTGATGGTCGGCAACGGCATGGCCGGTGTCCGCACGCTCGAAGAGCTGCTAAAGCTTGCGCCGGACTTGTACGAGATCACCGTGTTCGGTGCTGAACCGCATCCGAACTACAACCGGATTTTGCTTTCACCGGTGTTGGCCGGCGAGCAAACGCTGGACGAGATCGTGCTGAATCCTCTGTCCTGGTACCGAGATCATGGGATCACCTTGCACACAGGGCAGAAGGTGGTGCAGGTGGATCGCCAGCGCCGCTTGGTGACCACGGCCGATGGCATCGAGGCAGAGTACGACCGGCTCTTGCTGGCCACGGGCTCGAATCCTTTCATCCCTCCTCTGCCGGGCAGGGATCTGGAGGGCGTGATTGCTTACCGCGACATCGCCGACACGAACTACATGATCGAGACCGCCCGCACTCACCGGCATGCCGTGGTGATCGGTGGCGGTCTGTTGGGGTTGGAGGCGGCCAACGGATTGATGATTCGGGGCATGTCCGTGACGGTTGTGCACATCTCGGGCGTGTTGATGGAGCGGCAGCTCGATCAGGTCGCTGGGCAACTGCTGCAGCGTGCGCTGGAGGAGCGTGGCCTGAAGTTCCGGATGGGCGGACAGACCCAGGAGTTGGTGGGCAATGCAGATGGCCGGGTCAAAGCCGTCAGGTTCAAGGACGGGAGCGAGGTACCCGCAGACCTCGTCGTGATGGCGGCCGGTGTGCGCCCCAATACGGAGCTGGCCGAGGCCATCGGCATTCACTGCAACCGAGGCATTGTGGTGACAGACACCATGCAGTCCGTCACCGATCCGCGTGTTTACGCTGTGGGCGAGTGCGCATCCCACCGTGGGGTGGCGTATGGGCTGGTGGCGCCGTTGTTTGAGCAAGGCAAGGTGTGCGCGAACCATCTGGCGCTGTTTGGCATTGGCAGGTACAGCGGGTCGCAAACATCGACCAAGCTGAAGGTCACCGGGGTGGACCTGTTCTCGGCTGGGGACTTTGTAGGCGGCGAAGGCACAGAGGAGATCGTCTTGTCGGACCCTTTCGGCGCCGTTTACAAGAAGCTGGTCATCAAGGGCGACAAGCTGGTGGGTGCCTGCATGTACGGCGATACGGCTGATGGCAGCTACTACTTCCAGCTGATCCGTGAAGGCGTGTCCATTCGGGATCGCCGTGACATGCTGATGTTTGGCGCTGGGGCATCGGCAACGCCGGAGCCTGTGAGTGAGCCTGCATCCTCAGATGAAGCCACCGCAGGCGCGATGCCGACGGCAGACGACGAAGCAGCCGCCCCCAATGAGATGGGGTATCTGGCGGAATTGATGCGCCAATGCGCCGATGCGTGCGCCAAGGAGGTCAGAGTGGCGCGCTCCCGCAACGGGTGGGCGCTGCACGTACCCGGTCTGGAGGGGCCTCCCGCCGCAATGGGCACCCTGTTGGCCGAGGTCAGGACGGCGGACGAGGCGCTGGCCTACGCGGGCGCCTTCTTGCAACTGTATCGGGAGGAGGGTCAGTATCAGGAGCACGCGGCACGCTACGTCGGGCGTGTGGGACTGGCCCATATTCATAACAAGATCGTTCGGGATCAGGCCGGACGGCTTGCCTTATGGCGGCGCTTGCAGGCCACCCTGTCGGGGCAGCTTGGACAAGCTGAGCACACCATCGAACGCCTGACCGAATGCGCATGAATCACCACGAGTACGAGATGAGCCCAGCAAGCCCTGCCACGCTTCACACCACGCGCGCCACCTGCTGCTATTGCGGAACCGGGTGTGGCGTGCTGATCGAGTCGACACCTGAGGGACGGATCGTCAACGTGCAGGGCGACCCACAACACCCCGCCAACTTCGGTCGACTGTGCACAAAGGGTAGCACCCTGCACCTCACCGCAGCGCCATCCGTACAGCAGCAGGTGCGTTTGCTCACGCCCATGCGCCGCGAGCAACGCGGTGGCGATGCCGCCCCGATTGCTTGGGAAACGGCCTTGGAGGAGGCAGCCGACAAGTTCGCCGAGGTCATACGCGCCCATGGACCACAGGCCGTGGCCTTTTATGGCTCGGGGCAGTTGTTGACCGAGGACTACTACGTGCTCAACAAACTGGTGAAAGGATTGATCGGCACCAACAACCTCGACACCAACTCCCGCCTGTGCATGAGCAGTGCCGTGACGGGCTACAAGGCCACCTTGGGGAGCGATGCGCCCCCCGCGTGCTACGACGACTTCCAGCACGCACAAACCATTTTCATCGCAGGCGCCAATACCGCCTACGCCCACCCCATTCTGTTCCGTCGCATCGAAGATGCGCGCCAGGCCAACCCATCCATGAAGCTGGTGGTGGTGGACCCGCGCCGCACCGAAACCGCCGAGATGGCAGACCTGCACTTGCCCATCCTGCCTGGCACGGACGTGGCCTTGTTTCATGGGATGCTGCATGTGTTGATGCACGAGGCTCTGCTGGACCTGGACTACGTGGCACGCCACACCGAGGGCTTTGAGGCACTGCAAGATGTGGTGCGCGCCTACACACCAGAGGTGGTGGCCCGCACGTGCGGCATTGCCGAAGCTGATCTGATTCAAGCCGCACGGTGGTTTGGTGGGCACACCCCGACACTGTCCCTCTATTGCCAAGGCTTGAACCAAAGCAGCCGCGGCACGGACAAAAATGCTGCGCTGATTAATTTGCATCTGGCCACAGGCCAGATCGGCAAGCCAGGCGCCGGTCCCTTTTCGCTGACCGGACAGCCGAACGCCATGGGCGGTCGCGAAGTGGGCGGCATGGCCACGCTGCTGAGCGCGCACCGAGACCTGCGTCATGCGCACGACCGCGCAGAGGTGGCGGCCTTGTGGGGCGTGCAGGACGTACCAGCCCAGCCCGGCCTGACGGCCGTGGAGATGTTCGAGGCCGCCGCGCGTGGCGAAATCAAGGCCCTGTGGATTGCATGCACGAACCCGGCACAGTCCATGCCTGACCAGGCCACCGTGCGGCGCGCCCTGAGCCAATGCGAGTTTGTGGTTGTGCAAGAGGCCTACGCCACCACGGCAACTTGCGCGTATGCCGACCTGCTGCTGCCGGCTGCAAGTTGGGGCGAAAAGGACGGCACCGTCACCAACAGCGAGCGACGCATCAGCCGTGTGAGGCCTGCGATCACGCCGCCCGGGGAGGCCAGGCAGGACTGGGCGATCTTTGCTGATTTCGCGCGTCGCCTGGAGCGCCGATTGCCCGAGCGCACCGCCACCTATCGGCACGGGCAGGCCACCTTGTTCCCCTATGACAGCGCCGAATCGATCTGGAATGAGCACCGTGAAACCACTCGCGGACGCGATCTCGATATCACCGGCTTGAGTTATCGCATCCTTGAAACGATCGGGCCGCAGCAGTGGCCGATGCCGGAAGGCGCACAGCATGGCACCGCACGCCTGTACACCGACGGCAAATTCCCCACAGCCAGTGGACGTGCCAAGTTTGCCGCCGTGCAGTGCGAACCGGTGGCCGACCCTCTTGATGCGCAGTACCCGTTCAGCCTGAACACAGGCCGGTTGCGCGACCAGTGGCATGGCATGAGCCGCACGGGGACCTTGGGGCGTTTGTTTGGGCACGTGAGCGAGCCGGCCATGGATTTGCACCCGCAAGACATGCAGCGACTCGGACTGCAAGACGGCGACATGGTCCGGGTGGCTTCCCGCCGGGGCCAGATGCACATTCCCGTCAGGGCCTCGGACTCCGTGAAGCCCATGCAGGCGTTCATTGCCATGCACTGGGGGCAAGAGTTTCTGAGTGGTCAAGATGACCGGGGGCAAGTCACCTCCGGTGTGAACGCATTGACCAATTCGGCATCGTGTCCGACCTCGCGCCAACCAGAACTCAAGCACGCAGCGGTTCACATCACCCCGGCACACCTGCCCTGGCGTGTGCTGGCGGTGGCGTGGCTGTCCGAGGCTGAGGCACTGACTGTGCGTGAAGCCATCAAGCCGCTGATGCGCCAGTTCACCTTCAGCAGCTGTGTCCCTTTCGGTCGCGAGCCACATGCTGAAGGCAAAGTTGGCCTGCTCTTCCGTGCCGCGCATGCCGAGCCTGTCAGCGATGACCTCATCACCCAACTCACCGAGCACATGGGTGTGACGGGTGTGGACCTGCTGCGCTACCAAGACAAGGCCCGATCACAACGCAGGCTGATGCGCATGGAGCGGTGTGCCGATGGCTTGCGTCTTGGTGCCTTTGTCATGACCGGAGACATCCGCTCTGAAGCCTGGATACGCCCCCTGCTGCAAGAAGAAATGCTCGCAGACGGGTACGGGCGTGCCCTGTTGGTGCCTGGTCCGGTTCCCCCGGTCGCCATCGAGTCGCAGGGCGCGCAGGTGTGCACCTGCTTCAATGTGACCGAGCCTCAGATCGTGAGTGTGCTGAAAACGTGCGAGGGTGACGCCAACGCACGGCTGGCTATGCTGCAGAGCAACCTGAAGTGCGGGACCAATTGCGGCTCCTGCATTCCGAGCTTGCGTAAATTGGTCAGGGACACCGCAGCGGAGACACGGGCGAGCGTGGTGGCATGAGTTGAAGTCAAAGGACTGATGCGCGGGATAATGAAAGGTCAACGTTCCCTCACATCATGAGCATCGCCTCCTATATCAAGGTCATCGGCCGCGGCAAAGACGGCGCCCGCCCCCTCAACACCGAGCAATCGCGTGATCTGTTCTCTCAGGTGCTGGACCGGGCTGTGACCGATCTGGAGATCGGGGCGTTTTGCCTCGCCATGCGCATCAAGGGCGAATCCGCAGAAGAGTTGCAAGGCTTTGTACAGGTCACTCATGAGCGGTGCTTGCCCCTGGAGGAGTCCAGCCAGGTGGCGCAGCAAAGTGAGATCGGGGTGGTGAGTCTGCCGTCTTACAACGGCGCTCGCAAATTGCCCAACCTGACCGCTTTGCTGGCCCAAGCACTGGCGCAGCGCGGTGTGAAGGTTCTCGTTCACGGCCTGGCCAAAGATCCGACGCGTGTAACGACTGCCCAGGTGTTTGAACAGGCTGGCTTGCCTGTGGTCAGCAACGATCACGACTTGGCGCGCGCCTGGCGCGACGGCCTGCCTGCTTTCATGGACCTGGGACACCTGTGCCAGCCCTTGTCCCAGCTGCTAGCGGTGCGCTGGACCATCGGGCTGCGCAACCCGGGGCACACCGTGGCCAAGTTGTTGAATCCGTTTGAAGCTCATGCTTCCCAAGGCGTCAAAAGCATTCAGGTCGTTAACCACACACACCCCGAATACGCTTTGTCGCTGACCGACTACCTGCAATTGACCCAGGCCAACGCCTTGCTGATGCGTGGAACCGAGGGCGAACCTGTGGCCGATGCTCGCCGGCAACCGCGGTTTGACGTGTTTTTGCGCGGGTGTATGTCTACGGCATTGAGCCGGGCGCCAGAAGATGGCGTGCTGACCGAATTGCCTGATTTGCCCAGTAGCCGCGACGCCAGCGAGACTGCCGCATATGTGCAAGCCGTGGCTGTGGGCCGTCAGTCCATGCCCGCATCGATTGCGGCGCAAGCCGATTGCCTCGTCGCCAGTTTGCAGAGCCTCAACGCGGAGTGAGCGATTCGGTCAGGGTTGGGTTCACAGCTGATCAAGGGGGCTGAGTACGCCTCGCCCCCCTTTGTTCAACACGTGGGTGTAGATTTGCGTGGTGGCGACATTGGCATGCCCGAGGAGTTCTTGCACCGTACGGATGTCATACCCGGCTTGGAGCATGTGCGTCGCAAAACTGTGACGTAGGACGTGGGGGGAGCACGGCTTATCAATGCCGGCCAGCCGGGCAGCGCCGGCAACCGCTCGCTGAACTGCCTGCTCACCGAAATGGTGGCGCCTGACAACCCCAGACCGCGGATCGACCGAGCGAACCTGGCTGGGAAACACATACTGCCATCCCCAAGCTCGTCCAGCTTTCGGGTATTTGAGCTGTAGTGCATCCGGCATATGAACTTCGCCAAAACCTTCGTCAAGGTCTGATTGATGCAACCTCTGGGTTTTCCTCAACCTCTGCTGCAGTGGCTCGATCAGGTTTTCCGGTAGAACGGTTACCCGGTCCTTGCTGCCCTTGCCTTCCCGGATCACGATCTCGCGGCGTTCGAAGTCAATGTCCTTGACCCTGAGCCGCAACCCTTCCATCAGACGCATACCTGTGCCGTAAAGCAATGAGGCAATCAGGGAGGATGTGCCGCTGAGTGACTGCAACAAATTGCGAACTTCGCGCGTGGTGAGCACCACGGGCAAGCGCTGCGGGACTTTGGCGATGACCACGTCATCCATCCAGGGCAATTCTGCACCCAAGACGTGACGGTACAAAAAGAGTATCGCCGCTTTGGCTTGATTTTGGGTAGAGGCTGAAACGCTTCTTGCGACCGCCAAGTGACTGAGAAACTCAGCCACCTCTTTGGGCCCCATGTCACGCGGGTGCCGCTTGCCGTGAAACAAAATGAAGCGCCGCACCCAATCGACATAGGCATCTTCGGTACGGATTGCGTAGTGCATGACCCGCAACTGTGTGCGCAAAGCGTCAAGCAGTTTAGGGCCCCGATTTGCGTGGGGCTGCTGTGACGTTGCGCCTGAGTCTGAAAGCGCGCTCAGGTATGCTGGCGCTGAGGTGGTGATGTGCTCTGACATGGAAATTTAGGCGGGCTAATGAGCGTGGGCATGCAGGCAAAAGATACGCATAACGACATGGTGCCTCTGGGGGAAGCCGTTGTCGCCCCTCCGAAGAGCGATGGAAGAAGACCGCTCGTGCAAGTTAGAGTCGGGTTGTCTAATTTCAGTCCTGATTAGAAACGTGCCTCAGCATGCGACCTGACCGTCTTTTCCTTGATGGGCTTTGCTCTCACGACGTCGACGATGAGACTTGCGACCAGACCACGCAGATCGAAGCGGCGGTTGAACCTGTAGGCGAAGCCAGCAAGGTAGTGCTCGGCGTACTTGCGGTAGTTCAGGGCATGGAAGGCTCCGGCCAACGTGGTCTTGAGATTGCCCAGCACGGTGTTGACCCACTTGAAGCTGGGCAGGTCGCGCGGCTTGAGGGAGCCGACCACCATCGGGAGGTGAAGGCAACCGGCATCGGCCACCGCACTGAAGCAGGCCAAACCATCGCTGTGCACGCTGGTGCCCGGTGCCAGATTGGACTTGGCCCACTTGCTGATCGCTTCAGAGGTGAACCCTCTGACCACATTGAGCTTGATGAACATCGGATGCCCGTGATCATTGACCGAGACAGCCGCGACAAAGGGGACCTTGTTCTCGGAGCCCCGACCGACTTTGCCGCCTGTGCGCTCGCCTCCGAGGTAAGCGTCATCGAGTTGCACCGTGCCGCTGAGTTGGTGGGTGGCGTCTTGCGAGGCCATGGCCCGGTTGATCTTCTGATGCAACAGCCAGGCAGTGGGATAGCTCACGCCAAGCTGACGCTTGAGCGCCAGGGCAGACAGGCCGGTTTTGGCCTGACTGATGAGGTAGATGGCCAAGAACCAGGTCGTCAGGGGCAGTTTGGTGTGTGCCATGAGACTGCCTGCGGTCAGGGAGGTCTGATGCCGACAGCCATTGCACTGGAAGAGCTTACGGACACCGTGGCCGACCACATAGTGATCACTGCTGGAGCAGCGCGGACAGCGAAATCCCTCAGGCCAGCGCGCGGCCTTGATCGCTTCGGCGCACTGTGCCTCGGTGCCAAAGCTACGAAGGAATTCCGGAATCGACATGCCGTGCTGGAACTGAATCTGGTTGAAGGCCATGGTGCTCACCCCACTGTAAGAAGACCACAGATTAGTGAGTCACAAGCTCATGGGGTGAGCCTCGCTGAGGCAGGTTTCTAATCAGG
>NZ_JBBEYB010000006.1:0-210176 GCF_037482285.1 Aquabacterium sp. G14 | reverse complement strand
CCCCCCCCGTCAACTCCTTCATCGCCGCCTTGAAGCTCGCCTTGCCACTGGTGCCAATCTCGATGTTGCCACCTTCGATCTTCATGTAGCCGCCACCGCCATTGAGCACAATCCGGTTGGGTGCCGTGATGACGATGTTCGCCGCCGTGCTCTGCAGGTCAATGGCCTTCTGTGCGGTCAACGTGAAGGCATCGCTCTGCGCTTCGGTGCGCATATTGCCGCTGGCGGCGTGCAGCTTCATGCCCACGTCCTGCACCGCGCGTTGCTTGTCCTTGGCTTCTCCCCGGGTGAACAGGCTGATACCATCTTTGACGGCCCAGGCCTGGTGGCGTTGGGCCAGCAGGTTGGTGTCTTGCGCGGCGGTGAGGGTGGTGTGCTGGCCGGTGCTCAGCACTGTGTGCGCGGGAGTCAGTGCCGCGATATCACCCGCCGCGCTCATCACCAGGTCGGGCCGTTCGGTGGCCGGGATCTGGCCGTGTCCACCGTCAATGCCACGCGTGGCATCTTGAGATGTCCCGCCTTCAGCGTGAGTCGAGTTGCCACCACCCGATTGCTCCGTGCCGCGCAGGCTTTGCAGCGTGGCCTGCAAGGCAGCATGAGCAGGCAACTTGTCAGGCGCAGCCTCGCCCGGTAGATTGGCTAGGTGCGTCTGCGCGTTGGCGTGCAGGGCCGTCATCAGCTCGGCATGGCCACGCAGTTGGCTCTGCGCCTCGCGGCTGTTCATGGGCTGGCCTTGGGCCGTGCTGGTGCCGCCCGTACGGGCATGTGTGCTCACATGCAGGCCATGTGCGGCGCGCAGCGCGCCTTGGGCTTGCGTGTGCAACTCCAGCCCGTGGCCCCGATGGGCCAGGCGCAGGTTGTCGCTCTGTTGCAGCAGGTGGCCCATTTGCAGCCAGGTCTGGCTTTGCGTGGTGTGCACCAGGGTGCGGCCCTGACTGGGGGTGTCGTCGAACACCAGCTGGTTGTGCTCGCCGCTGCCCGCTTGCGAGGTGTCCAGGCTCTGGCTCTTGAAGCCGCTGAGCGTGGCGGTGTGGGCATGGCCTTCATGGGCGCCTTGCCGTGCACTGCCCGGAAACCACGCCGGAGCATTGCCCGTGGCACCAGCCGCGCCGGCGTTGACGCGGTTGCCCTGGGCGTCGGGCTGGCCTTCGCCGTTGTAGGTGGCACCAACGATGACGGGGCGGTCGATGTCGCCGTCCAAAAACTCCACCAGCACCTCTTGCCCCAGGCGCGGGATGAACACCCCGCCCCAGTTGGCCCCGGCCCACGATGACTGGGCCACGCGCACCCAGGTGCCCGAGGCGTCGGACGCCGGGGCGTTGTCATCCATCGGGGCGCTCAGGCGGTGGCTGGCCCGTGCCCCGCGTTGCCAGTGGAACTGCAGCTTGATGCGGGCGTCGCGGTCGTTGTGCACGGAGGCGTCCAGGCCCACCACCAGCGCAGTTTGCGTGCCCCACACGGTGGGGCGGGTGTGAACCAGGCGGCCTTGCGCATCCATCAGGCGCGGGCGCACCGGCACGCTCACGCGTTGGGCGCCAAAGCGGGCTTCATACAGCGGCTCGTCGCTGGCGTTGGCGCTCACGGCTTGCTGGCCGGGGCGCACCACGCTGCCCAGCAGGTGCTGCAAGCCGGCTTGCACATCGGCGCTGAGGTTGTTGCGGGCGCGGTGCACCACGCCTAGCACCACAAAGCGGGCTTCGTCATCGCTGCCCTGGGCCAGGCCGCTGTCGTGCTCGGGGTGTTCGAGCAGGGTGAAGGTGGTGCCCGGCTGCAAGGTGCGCACGGTGGCCGCCCCTTCAAAGCGCTTGCGCTCGGCCTGCAGGCTTTGCTGCTGGATCAGCACGCGGCGTTCGGCCTGGGCCGGGGTCTCGTAGGCGTAGGTGCCGGGCTGGTCGTGGTGTACCAGGGGCATGGGCTGCGAGTGGTCGGCACCGGCGTCCATGCTGGCGCTGTGGCTGTTCACAGCGCGGTAGTCCCAGCTGGCGGTCTGCACGCTGGTGCTCGCGACCTGACGGTGACCATGCCAGCGGGTGATGCTGTCTTCCTTGAGCACGGCGCCGGGCTGGGTGTAGCGGATGCGGGGCTGCGCGTTGGGCGCAAAGGCGCCGTTGTGGTCGGCAATCACCAGGGTGTGGGCGCCGAGGGTGCGCGGCTCGCTCGGGTCACCGTGGTGCTCGAACCAGCTGAACAGGCCTTCCTCGGCCCACAGGCGTTGCAAGAAGGCGAGGTCGGTTTCGTTGAACTGCGTGCACAGCGAGCGGCGGGCGAAGGCCTCGCGGTCGGCCACGTCGATGCGCCACTGCGGCATCAGGCAGCCTTGGCTGCGTGTACAGACCATGCCGTGTGGTGTCACGTCGGGCAGATTGCATTAACGCACAAAGAAATGCCAGATACCCCAGATCCACAGCGTCAAGCCTGCGGCCATGCAGGCCAGGTAGTAGATCTTCTCCCACGGGGCAAATACCGTTTGACGAGCAGGGACCAGGTTCACGCCGGTGATCGGAGGGCCGGGTGGCGGTGTCAGCGCGGGGTCAAGGCGCATTGCTTCGCTGCTCCACTCGGCGGCCACTTTGCCCAGCACGAAGGGGAAAGCGATTGCCAAGCCTAGTGCCAGTACGCCGTAGAACAGGGCGATCAGGGGCCAGGGCCATCGAGGCAAGCCGTTGTCACCCACGTCGATGAGGTAGGTGATGAAGCTGTGCTTGCAAGCTTCGAAGAAGTTGAGCTTGCCGCCGGGAACCAGTTTGATGGTCGATGGCAAAGCCGCGTCTTCGTGAGCCATGTAGCGGCGCAGGAACTCGAAGATGGCTTCGGCGTGCTGCATAGACGGAATCATGGCCATGAGAACGATGGAGCGCTCCAGTTTGCCCTGCGCGTTACGACGCACTGCGCGCAGGTGGAACGTCTGTGCAGCGGTCGCGCTCATGACGACTCGCTCAATGGCGAAATCGCAGTCTTGCCAATTCCAGCTCAGGAAACAGATGTCCTTGGCCCGCTTGAACTTGACGGTGGGGTCTGCGGCAATGATGCGTCCAGCTTTGCGGTCAAAAAGGACGAGGTTCTCGGAGACGCGGCGCAAGTCGAAAGAGAAAAAGGCGAAACATGCCCAAAGGGTCAGTAAAGTAATGCCCAGAAATACATAAAAGAAAGCGTCAAAACCGAAGTCTTTCCCCATTTTCTGAGTTAGATACCCAAAACCGATGACTCCAGGAAGGAATAGCAAACTAGCGAATATGCCTAGGCCTCTGCTGGCTCGTGCACCCGCAGCCCAAACGAGTCGGTTGGTATCCATGGACACCACCCAACCCATCTCACCGATATCACCGCTTCTGTCAATGTCCTTGGCTTGGTAGGTCAACGGGCCAATGGCCCCCAGCATCTGAAGCCAGGCGCGTTCATCTTTGGTAACGGACTGCGAAGAAGTGGAATGGCTCATGTGGGGGGGTAAATCAGATCTTGTCCTTCGGGGCTGGGCAGTATCCAGTTGGCATCGGTTTGTGACAAGGGTCTGTACTTCACATTCAGGCGGATGCGCTGGATTGATCGCGTTTCGGTGCGCGAGATCTCACCAGTTTTGGAGTCGGGCAAGCCCGCCTTCTTGTGTTGGCCGACCACGGTGATACGCAAAGATGCACCTTGCTCGGCTTTGGGGTTGGCAACAAATACTGTGATTGGCCCCATGCTCTGGGGGGCTACCGTAGGCGCAATGTAGCTGCTGAAGGTGCCGGTTTTAAGCATGGAGCTACCAGTGACGGCGTGGGTCTTGCCGTTGGTATCGGTGATGTCGAGTTGATAGCTGAGTTGCGACTGAGCGTCCAGAGGTTGCGTGTTGAGGCGAATGACCACGCTGTGTCGCCCCATGACGGTGGAGCCGCTGGCTTCGACCTCTATCGGCAACTGGAACAGGTTGTTGTAATGGGCTATCTCCGCCTCAGGACTGAATTTGGTCGGGGCGGTGCCAACCAGACTTTGCTTGAGCCAGGCTTCGATGGGGTCGTCGGTGGCTTCTGCCGCTTTGTAGGCTACATACACGCCCACCACCACGATGCCCACGGTCAAGATGGCCCAACCGGCTGGACCGATGCCCATCAGCGTGCCCCCCACCAGAGAGCCAGCACCGCTGCTGGCGGTGAGGGCTCCGATGCTGCCCGTGATTCCGCCGGCTGCACTGGCAACGGCTAGACCCGCAGTCCACCTAGCTGCGTCATTGTCCCCGCCAGATCGCAATGCATACGCCTTAAACCCAGATGCGACTCCCATCGCAATCCCCGACACCCCCCCCAGCACACCACCCACCGCTGCAGCACCACGCACGAAGTTGGCCACCTGAAGGCGCCCACCGAGCACCGGCCTTACCGTAGCCAGATCCACACCTTTGATTTTGGCTCCTATCTGGATGCTGGCCGCTGTGATTTCTGATACGGCAGCCATCATGCCTGCCAGGGCTGCAAAATATGCCGCAGTCAGCTCAATCGCTTTGCCATCACTGCCGCTTCCTTCAAGATCTTTGCTGACTTGATTCAGGCTCATGACCTGAAAATACAGTACCCCGCTGGCCAAAACGGCATTGCCTCCGCCTTCGCGCAGGACACCTGCGAAGCGGCGCCAGACGCTATTGCCAGATACTGCGGTGGCAATGGGCAAGGGTGCTGAATTGGCTGGAGTGGCGGGAGGGCGCGCCCCTGTCGCGTGCTGGATGCCCGCGGTGGTGGGTTCTCCCACGTTCACCCAGGTTGTTTTTCGCCATACCTGCAAGACGACAAAGCGCGTTTGCATAACAGCTACGCCGCCTTTTGCAGCAAGCACATCCGTGGCTTCGAGAAGGTTGTAGCGCCAACTCACGGTGTTTGCCTTACGCACGGTTTGCACCCGAGCCCCAGCAGCCGTGCCCCAGCCCGCAGCCTTGGCGTCGATGGCTGCCTGTTGTGGCGTCACACTGTGGCGCATGGGGGCGACGCGCAGCCCTGCCCAGAGAGCCGTGATCAGCACGGCACGTGCGCCCGTCTTGCCCAGAGCAGAAGTGGCCTCTCCCACATTGGATGCCGATACATGCAACAACTTGGCGATGGCTGCTGCTATGGGATCAGCGCCCCCGGCGCGCAAGCGCATCAACATACCCGCTGCGTCTGTTGGGAGGCTCTTCTCGAATTCGTCAATGGCAGACCAGAGGCCCTTGACTGCCTCCACTCCGTTGGGCATGAGGTCTTTTGTGTCACTCAAGCGTGAAAGCAAACTTTTACTGTTGCCCGCCAGGGCTCGCCACAAAAGGTTGCCTTCATCTTTGATGTCACCTTGCATCCACGACTGGATCAGACTTCGCTCGGCTGTCTGTGTGCCTGCGCCGTGCAGACATGCTGCTCCGGCAATAGCCGCTTGCATGCCCTCGCATAGGTTCGTGCTGTCGAAATCATTTGCAAAAATCGCACCCATGCCAGGGCGGCGCATCCAGGCGGCCCAATCCTGACCCAAGGTACTCAAGCGCTGATCAATGAGCTTGAGCTTGCCATCACGCTCCTTGAACTTGGCGTCGAGTGTGGCTTGGTTATAAGCCTTGCTGTAGAGGTCATTCCAGCGCTTGATGTCGCCTTGTTTTTCGCATTGATTCTTGAATCCTGCAGCCGCCCTGTGAATGAAGTCATGGCGCAGGTACGCTTTGATCACTGCGGCGCGCTCGACCTGCGCAGCATTTCTTGCGGCATTGAGAGTGTTGGCGACGCCGAGGTCATCAGACAGTACGATCACGGCGCCTGTTTTGCCTGCTGTGTTGGCAGATATCTTCGCCATGGCCTGAGCCAGTTTGCTTGCCTGATCACTGCGCGCCTGAAGGGTGTCTATTGCTTGCCCGTTGATGGTGTCGCGCGTCACTTGGTCGGCATAGTCGGCAACCACCTGGCCAATGTTGGGTGTCATGGGTACGCCTGATCGGACGGCATTTTTTGCTTTGCTGTCGCCCCCCAGTGAGCCATTCGCTGCCGCCATGACATCCAGCTTGGTCATGCGCCTGTCCCGACATCCGCCTTCGTTTGAGGCATAGGCTTTCAGCACATTCTCCGTCCAGCGGTGTCTGCTGAAGGCGAGCCATACCGCGGCGTGCTTGTCCGGATCTATGGCAATGACTTGCGCAGGGATGTTGTCTCCTGAGCGCTTGCATTGCTCGGACATCGGCTTTTGGTCGGCCGCCGATGCAGGGCACATGCTGAGTGAGGGCACCAGGCGCAGCAGACCTTCTCGATCAACAACATAGATGTCCCAGGCCAGATTTGGTTTGAGGACATACAGGTACCCCGTAGGAAGGGTGCGAAGCACCATCCAGTGAGTTTTCAGGTCGTTGGTGACGTAGTGTGCGTCAAGGGCCTTGATTCCAGGGCTGCTTGCGCGCAGTTCTACCGGTACCGGCATGGGCACCACAGGCAGGATCGCCAAGCCAACCTTGTTGCAGTCTTTGCAGCCATTGCTGGGGCGAGCGTCATTCCCATTGAGAGAGGCCGCCTGCATGGCTTGTGTGGTTGAAGGTCGGCTCACAGTGGTTGTGGTCATGCTGAGAGGCTCCTTCTGTCTCGTTGATTGGGATGCCAGTTGGATTGCTGTAACTGCCCCCAGAATTGGTCGTCGAATCGTCCAAGGGCCGACATGACGTCTTGACCTGCGGTGGCAGAACGCTTCAATGCGATGTTGACCTCGGGGTGTTCATAAAACTGAAGATGACTAGTCAACCCGCATGCCACAAACACCTGTTCGTCGCGCTCAGTGTCAAAACCAAGGATGTGACAGGCTTGAAGCAACGCATCAATGTGAGATGCGATTTCGTGTGTAGGCGTGATGCCCCATTCGTGCGCCTGTGCCATTGCCATGTTGATGGCACCTATGCGGGATAAGGCTGCCCATTGAAGCGGCGTGCAGGGCTTTGCGCCCACTTTCATCCGGGGCACGCCGATCACTGGATGTGCACGATTGGTGTCGGCGGGGGGCAATGCCGTGAGCTGGTGTGTCATGTCAAGAGTCAGCCACGTTCCGGCTGCATCACGCAATGACGCCCACTCTAAGGGGGGCATGACTCGGGGCAGGTGCCACATGACACGAGGATCCCAATACCGGAACGGTCTACGGGAGCCATCAGGCTTGCGTATGAGCGCTGCGTCTGAAAGACGAGCGGCAAGAGTTCGTGGTGCAGCCTCTCCAATGATCCAGGCGCAGACTTGTCGTGTCGCCGCTGTGGGCCTGCCGGCGAGGGCGTCCATGAGCGCGATGCGCAGGGTGCATTCGATCACACGCTCAGCCGTATGTTCTGATGGCGCATGGAGCAGATACGGCATTGCCTCGGGTTCAATGTCGTCGTGCGCAATGAACAATGGCACACGTTGTAGTACCCCGTTGCTCAGTGCGTTTTGAACAATTGTGTCATCGCAGACAGTGTGATTCAGCGCTGGGTCGATGAACACTGAAATGGACGCATCTTGGTTGGGGGGCAAGTGAGTTCGCAGGGAGAGCACCGCCTTGGAAAGCAGTGCATCAAGAGGGCCATGGATGTCGTTCGACATGATTTGACGCTGCTGCGCTTAAACAGCGGCACCCTTCGCGGCTGCTTCTTGCATTGATTTGGCGCAGCCCTTCAACTTGCTTGCCTTCTTCAACGTCAAACTTGCCGACGCACTTGCCCCCCCCGTCAACTCCTTCATCGCCGCCTTGAAGCTCGCCTTGCCACTGGTGCCAATCTCGATGTTGCCACCTTCGATCTTCATGTAGCCGCCACCGCCATTGAGCACAATCCGGTTGGGTGCCGTGATGACGATGTTCGCCGCCGTGCTCTGCAGGTCAATGGCCTTCTGTGCGGTCAACGTGAAGGCATCGCTCTGCGCTTCGGTGCGCATATTGCCGCTGGCGGCGTGCAGCTTCATGCCCACGTCCTGCACCGCGCGTTGCTTGTCCTTGGCTTCTCCCCGGGTGAACAGGCTGATACCATCTTTGACGGCCCAGGCCTGGTGGCGTTGGGCCAGCAGGTTGGTGTCTTGCGCGGCGGTGAGGGTGGTGTGCTGGCCGGTGCTCAGCACTGTGTGCGCGGGAGTCAGTGCCGCGATATCACCCGCCGCGCTCATCACCAGGTCGGGCCGTTCGGTGGCCGGGATCTGGCCGTGTCCACCGTCAATGCCACGCGTGGCATCTTGAGATGTCCCGCCTTCAGCGTGAGTCGAGTTGCCACCACCCGATTGCTCCGTGCCGCGCAGGCTTTGCAGCGTGGCCTGCAAGGCAGCATGAGCAGGCAACTTGTCAGGCGCAGCCTCGCCCGGTAGATTGGCTAGGTGCGTCTGCGCGTTGGCGTGCAGGGCCGTCATCAGCTCGGCATGGCCACGCAGTTGGCTCTGCGCCTCGCGGCTGTTCATGGGCTGGCCTTGGGCCGTGCTGGTGCCGCCCGTACGGGCATGTGTGCTCACATGCAGGCCATGTGCGGCGCGCAGCGCGCCTTGGGCTTGCGTGTGCAACTCCAGCCCGTGGCCCCGATGGGCCAGGCGCAGGTTGTCGCTCTGTTGCAGCAGGTGGCCCATTTGCAGCCAGGTCTGGCTTTGCGTGGTGTGCACCAGGGTGCGGCCCTGACTGGGGGTGTCGTCGAACACCAGCTGGTTGTGCTCGCCGCTGCCCGCTTGCGAGGTGTCCAGGCTCTGGCTCTTGAAGCCGCTGAGCGTGGCGGTGTGGGCATGGCCTTCATGGGCGCCTTGCCGTGCACTGCCCGGAAACCACGCCGGAGCATTGCCCGTGGCACCAGCCGCGCCGGCGTTGACGCGGTTGCCCTGGGCGTCGGGCTGGCCTTCGCCGTTGTAGGTGGCACCAACGATGACGGGGCGGTCGATGTCGCCGTCCAAAAACTCCACCAGCACCTCTTGCCCCAGGCGCGGGATGAACACCCCGCCCCAGTTGGCCCCGGCCCACGATGACTGGGCCACGCGCACCCAGGTGCCCGAGGCGTCGGACGCCGGGGCGTTGTCATCCATCGGGGCGCTCAGGCGGTGGCTGGCCCGTGCCCCGCGTTGCCAGTGGAACTGCAGCTTGATGCGGGCGTCGCGGTCGTTGTGCACGGAGGCGTCCAGGCCCACCACCAGCGCAGTTTGCGTGCCCCACACGGTGGGGCGGGTGTGAACCAGGCGGCCTTGCGCATCCATCAGGCGCGGGCGCACCGGCACGCTCACGCGTTGGGCGCCAAAGCGGGCTTCATACAGCGGCTCGTCGCTGGCGTTGGCGCTCACGGCTTGCTGGCCGGGGCGCACCACGCTGCCCAGCAGGTGCTGCAAGCCGGCTTGCACATCGGCGCTGAGGTTGTTGCGGGCGCGGTGCACCACGCCTAGCACCACAAAGCGGGCTTCGTCATCGCTGCCCTGGGCCAGGCCGCTGTCGTGCTCGGGGTGTTCGAGCAGGGTGAAGGTGGTGCCCGGCTGCAAGGTGCGCACGGTGGCCGCCCCTTCAAAGCGCTTGCGCTCGGCCTGCAGGCTTTGCTGCTGGATCAGCACGCGGCGTTCGGCCTGGGCCGGGGTCTCGTAGGCGTAGGTGCCGGGCTGGTCGTGGTGTACCAGGGGCATGGGCTGCGAGTGGTCGGCACCGGCGTCCATGCTGGCGCTGTGGCTGTTCACAGCGCGGTAGTCCCAGCTGGCGGTCTGCACGCTGGTGCTCGCGACCTGACGGTGACCATGCCAGCGGGTGATGCTGTCTTCCTTGAGCACGGCGCCGGGCTGGGTGTAGCGGATGCGGGGCTGCGCGTTGGGCGCGAAGGCGCCGTTGTGGTCGGCAATCACCAGGGTGTGGGCACCGAGCGTGCGCAAGTCATGCGCGTCGCCTTGATGCTCGAACCAGGTGAACAGGCCTTCTTCGGCCCACAGGCGTTGCAAGAAGGCGAGGTCGGTTTCGTTGAACTGCGTGCACAGCGAGCGGCGGGCGAAGGCCTCGCGGTCGGCCACGTCGATGCGCCATTGCGGCATCAGGCGGCCTTGCGCCTGGTAGTCGGCAAAAACGGCTTCGGTGATGTCGAGCACGCTTTGGTCCTGGAACACCCAGGCGTCGGTGCGCTGCGCGAGGAAGGCGGTCCAGGGTTCGATGTGCAGACGGTAGCGCGCCAAGCCGCCGTCGGCGCCCATCAGCTCAAAACGGGTGACGTGGCCGTGGAAGGGGCGCAGCGTGGTGGTGCTGTGGGCGGTGAGCAGCTCCAGCAACACGGGCTGGCCCAGCAGGTCGGGGGCGTGCAGGTCGGTGCGCGTGCTCACGGCCAGCAGGTCGATGCCGAAGCCAGTTTGCAGACCGAGGGCGCCATGAGGCACAGCGCCTGCGGGCAGGCAGGCGCGGCCAGGGCTGAGGGTTTCGGTGACCGTGGCGCGTTCGGCCAGCAGCACATCCGCGCCGAGCGGCGTGTGCAGGCGCAGCAGGCGGGAGTGCTGGTTCGGGCCCTGCGCACCGAGTGCGGCGAGCACGCTGGCGATCAGTGCGTGGCCAGAGCCGGCCACGGCCGACTGAATGCCGGCAAGATCCGTCATGTGTCCATCCCAAAGTTTGTGTCGATCGGCCGTGTCGTTTTGCACGGTCGCAGAACCCGGGACGTTATCGCAAAAGGGCTGCGGCATCGCGGCGTTCCCCTCCAACAGGGGTGCCAGCGATGCCGCCAAGTTGCAAGCAGTTGTGAGCGCTGTGTGCGCCTGTCAGGCTGCGATCAGATGAAGCTGAAGTGTTCCTGGTCCATCTGCATGACGCTGCGGGTGGGCGACAGCATGGACTTCTTGTGGCCGTCCGCACGCGGCAGCAGGCGCTCGAAGTAGAACTCGGCGGTCTGCAGCTTGGCGGTGTAGAACTCTTTCGAGTCCTTTCCGCCGCGGGCCAGCTTGTCCTGTGCCACCAGGGCCTGCTTGAGCCAGAAGTGGCCCATCATCACGAAGCCCGAATACATCAGGTAGTCGTAGCAGGCGGCGCTGACGATGTCGCGGTCCTTGTTGGCGCGCAGCATGATGCGCAGCGTCAGAGCCTTCCACTGCATGGCGCGTTTGAAGCAGGCGCGGGCCATGGTGCCGATGGCGCCACCCGAGAGCAGGTGCGGCTTGGCCTGGGCGATCATCTCGTTGGTGAAGTTGAAGATGCACTTGCCACGGGTTTGCAGCAGCACCTTGCGGCCCAGCAGGTCGAGCGCCTGGATGCCGGTCGTGCCCTCGTACAGCGTGGAGATGCGCGCGTCGCGGGCGATCTGCTCCATGCCGTGTTCCTTGATGTAGCCGTGACCACCGAACACCTGCATGCCCAGGTTGGCGCACTCCAGGCCCATCTCGGTGATGAAGCCCTTCAAGATGGGGGTGTAGAAGCCCAGCTTGTCGTCGTATTCCTCGTACTGGGCCTGGTTGCCCTCGGCCACGCCGGCCACCATCATGTCGGCCAACTTGGCAGCGTGGTAGATCATGGCGCGGGCACCCTCGGCCACGGCGCGTTGGGTCAGCAGCATGCGGCGCACATCGGCGTGCCAGATCAGGGCGTCGGCGACATGGTCGGCGTCTTTCTTGCCCGAGAGGGCGCGCATGGAGCGGCGCTCCTTGGCGTAGGGCAGTGAGCCCTGGTACGACAGCTCGGCGTGGGCCAGGCCCTGCACGGCGGTGCCGATGCGGGCGGTGTTCATGAAGGTGAACATGGCTTCCAGGCCCTTGTTGGGCTCGGCGATCATGTAGCCCACGGCCTCGTCGAAGTTCATCACGCAGGTGGCAGAGGCACGGATGCCCATCTTGTGCTCCAGCGCGCCGGCCTTGACCGTGTTGCGCGCGCCCAGCGAGCCATCGGCGTTGATGAGGAACTTGGGCACGATGAACAGCGAGATGCCACGGGTGCCCTTGGGCGCGTCGGGCAGGCGGGCCAGCACGATGTGGACGATGTTCTCGGCCAGGTCGTGTTCACCGGCGGAGATGAAGATCTTGGTGCCGGTGATCTTGTAGGTGCCGTCGCCAGCGGGCTCAGCCTTGGTCTTGACCTGGCCCAGGTCGGTGCCGCACTGGGGCTCGGTCAGGCACATGGTGCCGGTCCACTCGCCGCTCACCAGCTTGGGCATGTAGGTGTTCTTCTGTTCGGTGCTGCCGAACTGGAAGACGGTGTTCATGCAGCCCAGGCTGAGGCCGGGGTACATGGTGAACGACCAGTTGGCCGTGCCCATCATTTCCGCTTTCAGCAGGTTCATGGACATGGGCAACTCCTGGCCGCCGTATTCCTTGGGGTGGGACAGGCCTTGCCAGCCACCGGCCACGTACTCGGCATAGGCTTCCTTGAAGCCCTTGGGGGTGGTGACCTCGCCGTCGGCGATGGTGCAGCCTTCCTGGTCGCCCGACAGGTTCAGCGGGGCCAGCACCTCTTCACAGAAGGTGGCGCAGCCTTCCAGGATGGCGTCCACCATGTCAGGGGTGGCGTCTTCGGCGCTGGGCAGCTGGGCGTAGTGCGCCGGGTAGTCGAACACCTCGTTGAGCAGGAAGCGCACGTCGCGCAAAGGGGCCTTGTATTGCGGCATGGGTCACCTCGGTATGTGGGTCTGTGGGATTTCGAACGACCTTTTCAAACGACCGTTCGAATTGCCGTGTTTATACCGCAGGGGTGTCGGCCTGTGGGGCGTTTGGACCGATGTTGACGGGGTTTCCCCCTCGATTGGGTGGGGCTGTGGCGTCCGGGGTGCGGCAGTTCACCGCCATGAAAAAGCCCCACGCGCAGGTGGGGCTGAGGAGAGCGGGGGCAGGAGGTCCCTGCGCCCATTCGGGCTGTTTTACAGGCCCAGCAGTTTGTAGATGGGCTGCAGCAGCGAGTCCAACGTGCCGGGCGTCTTGGTGTTCTGCTCGTTCTTTTGGGTTTCGTAGGCGCGGATCGGGGTGCCCTTGCCGTCGATCAGGTCGTCCACCACCACCTTGAGGCTGGCATGGTTGGCTTCCTTGATGGCCGTGCCCGAGAACGTGAGGGTGGTCAGGGTGTGCGACTTCAGCAGGTCGCGCTGATAGGGCACGTAGTAGCCGACGTTGGGGTAAGGCTTCATGGCGTTCACCCACTTCTGCACCTCAGGCACCCACTTCTGGTTCAGCAGGGTGTCGCGTGGCACGCCCGATTCGGTGGCAGCGATCTCAGGATAGAAGGAGGTGTACGAGAAGGCCGAGTAGATGCCGTCACGCTGGAAGGTGCTGAAGTTGAAGCGGTCTTGCGGGAAGATCTTGGCCAGGCCGGTGCTCAGCGAGCCCAGGTTGTCGGCCGTGCCGGCGTAGGGATACATCGTCAGCAGCTTGGTGACCAGGCCATCGCTGCCGTCCAGGCCCCACACGTTGCGGATCTTGTTGTGCAGGTGCACCGAGGGGGACACCTCAGGGCTGTCGGTGCGGTTCACCTGGAACAGCGGGCCCGAGTCCGCCAGCAGGGCCGACTTCTTGGGGTTCATGGCCGTGCGCAGCCAACTGTAGTTGGCGGTGGAGCCTGCGCCGCCAGCCGAGAAGCCGGTCACCAGCAGTTGGGCAGGCTGTTTGAAGTTCTTGCCCAGCCACTGGGCCATCGCGTAGCCGTTGACGCTGCCGCGGTGGTATTGCACGCGGGGTTTGCTGGGGTCGGCATCGGTGTAGGCGGTGACCTTGTTACCGGTGTGTACATCGCCCGTGCAGTAGGGGGCGTAGACGATGTTCCAGCTTTGCGTCTGCACGGACTGCAGCGGGTGCAGACGCATCGAGAACGGGGTGATCAAACCACCCAGGGCCAGGCCAGAGAGGCCGCCGTTGAGGATGTTGAACACATTGGTCATGTAGTCGGCCGGCACCCCGTTGGGATTGGAGGCCGACAGGATGGACAGGCCCAGCGGGCCTTCGCCCTTGCCGGCGCAGGCGTTCTGATCCCAGCAGGCGCCGCCGCCTTCGAACACGACCACGGTCTTGGTGCTGAACGGGGTCTTGTTGACGAAGAAGCGGTAGGGCGAACCGTCGCCGCAGGCCGCGCCACTGCTGGCCGGCAACTCGACCGCTTCCCATTGGAAGTAGCCGGCTGATGCGGCCATGGGCAGGAGGCTGGCCAGGGCCAGGATCTGGGCTTTGATGGCGAACTTGCGCATGGGAGTCTCTCCAACGGTGTCTGAGCGAGTGGGTCCCGGCGGACGTGCATGCGTCCTGGCTCTGGGGATGGCGCAGTCTAGGAATTCGTGACGAATGTCGCGATTAGGACAACACCTCTCGGGTGATCCCTGGGAATGTTGCGCGTCAGGTTTGACTTGCGCCGCCCGAAAGGATGTGCCAGCTTGTGGGGGCGGTGGGCGAGGATGCGTCTGTTTCAGCCGCCCAGCACGGTCAGGACACCCGTGTAGCCATGCAGGTGATGGCGAGCGATTTCGCCTGATGCAAAAAAGCCCACCAGAGGGATGTCGCCCAGGGCGTGGGCGATGACGGACAACTCTGCGTGAGTCCCCCCGAAGTGAGGGCCACCCCGCCCGGTGCAGCTCACGTAAATCGCACCCACGGGCAGACTGTCAGGGCGCTCACTCGGGTCGAACTCTTCGCGAATCTCGGCGCAGGCGCGCACCAGGTCCTGTCGGGCCGCGTGCGCGTCGCGCTGGCAGAATGCCAATTGCATGCCGGGCACCACCGCTTCACTCAGGGCCACCCCTTGGTGAGCCGGATCCAGGCCGATCAGGTGGCGAACCCGGCTGTTGGCGCCAAAGTGCGATCCGTGGCTGAGCAAGTTTTCATCGGCTTCGGTCACGCCCGCGAGTGTCAGGCGGACTTTGGGCAGGGCTTCGTGTTGCCATTCGGATGAGCGCAGTGGGGCGCTCACGCCCAGGTCCTGCATCAGGCACGCCAGGGCAGGTTGACCATCCAGTTCGTAGACCAGGTGTCGATCGGCTGCGGTGATCTCGCGTCGTGGTCCGATCGGGACACATCCCTGAGTGACCCGCGAAACCAGTCGCACCCGCGGGTGGAATGCCACGCCAGACAATCCACCATGCCACAGGCCCAGCGCGCCGGGGTCGTGGGGCGTGAGGTGCGCATCCGGGGTGTGGGGGTCGACGGCCAGGTGAAGGCTGTGCGCCTGGCCGGCACTGAGCCCCCCGAACAGATAGCCTGAGTCGGTACGTTCGGCCAGCTCCCGGAGCAGATCGGAGAGGTCGGGTGTTTGCCCATCGGCATGCACCTGCGCGGCGTGCGCATGCCACCCCTGTCGCGGCAGGCTCAAAGGGCGTGCCGGGGGAAGCGGGTGGCGGCCGTGAAAGATGCGGAAGTCGTCGCGCGGCAGGTTGCACAGCATCACCGCCAAAGCGGGGTCGCCCAGGTACTCGACGCCCGTGGCGGCCACGCCTGCCCCCACCGCCCCGACCCACGCCACATCGGGCAGGTGCTGGCGCAACCCGCGCATGATCGCCTCAGCGCCGGGGGCCAGTGCATCGCTCAGGTAGCACCAGCCCAGCGTGGCGCCGAGCTCGCGTGCGCCTTGTGAGGCCAGCTGCGCCCAGACCAGCTCCAGCGCCAGATCGGCTTGAGGGTGGGTGGCGTGGGCATGCAGGCAACGCAGGCCCAGCGGGTGCGCGGCAGAGGGCATCAGGCTTTGGGCGGTGTCTTGCGAGCGGTCTTGCTCGCAGCGGTCTTGCGTGCCGCTGTTTTGGTGGCGGCGCTGCGGGCTCGGGGCTTCGCGGCGGCTGGCTCGCGTGCCTCACCGGTGGTCGGTGCCGCGGCAGCCTGTGCCTTGGCCATCATGTCCTGCATGGAGGCCTCGACGCTCTGACCCATGGTCTGGGCGGTTTGAGACGCTTGACTGGCGAGGTGCGAGAACTGTTGCGTCAAGGCGTCCCACCAGCGCATCGGGTTGATGAGGTCTTGCGCTGCGTGTTCCGCTTGGGGTTCGGCGGGCGCATCGGCTGCGGGGGCTTCAGCAGCTTTGGGCGCACTGGGCTGGGCCTTCAGCGTGTCACGCAGCGCGTCCATCGAGACGTTCATGCCTTGCAGGGTCGACAGGGTCATCTTCTGGACTTCCAGTCCCTGGATCGTCATGGCGATCATTCGGCTGTTCTGCTCCAGCCAGAACTGAACGGTTTTGAGCTCCTGAATGCGCTTGTCCAGCTCTTCGGGGTCCAGCGTGGGCACGGACCAGGCGGGCACCCCGGGTACGCCAGGCATGGCCGTGCTGGCCTGCGCAGACAGGCCGGGCAGGGCGGCGCCTGCGGCCTTCATCCAGTCCTGGAAAAAGCCCAGCCCCGCGCCCAGGCCTGCAAAGGCGTGGGACTCCGGGGCCGGCGCGCCGGACGGGTCGGTGCTGTGTGGTCGCGAGGTCATGGCTGTCTCCTCTCAGTTGCCTGTGGTGAGTCTCATTGTGCCTTTGTGGCGAGGCCTTGGGCAGTCCGGCTGGCGGGCATCGCATAATCGGCGCCTTCATGCAACGTCGTGCCCTGTTTTCTCATCTCAGTCGTCTTGCTGCAGCCCTGGCTTGGCAGCAGGTGTGTGCCCAGCAAGCGCAGGCGCGAGGCCAGCAGCCGCCTCAGGGAGGCTGGCAGACCGCTGCCGAGGTGTTCACCCTCGGTGTCGCCAGTGGCGAGCCGCGCCCTGATTCGGTGGTGATCTGGACGCGTTTGGCGCCCCTGCCTCTGCAGGCCGATGGCGGCATGCCTGCGCAGGCCGTGCCCGTGCGCTGGGAGGTGGCATCCGATGCCCGTTTCAGCCGCGTGCTGCAAACCGGCAGCGCCGTGGCGGATCCGGCGGCCGCACACAGTGTGCGCGTTGAGGTGAAGGGCTTGCCTTCGGGGCAGCCTTGCTATTACCGCTTTGAGGCGGGCGGCCAGCGCAGTCCGGTGGGGCGCACCCGCACGGCCCCCGATCCCGGCGAGCGCAACACCCGCATGCGTGTGGCTTTGGCCTCGTGCCAGCATTACGAAACGGGCTTCTACACCGTGCACCGCGAAATCGCGGCCAGTGATGTCGATCTGGTGCTTTTCGTCGGGGACTACATTTACGGCACGCAGGCCAAGCCGTACGCACGTGTGCGCCGTCACCCGCACGTCATGCCCGACCTGCACCGCCGCACCTTGGCCGATTACCGCCGGCATTACGCGTCCTACAAGCTGGATCCTGACCTGCGTGCCTGTCATGCCGCCCACCCCTGGCTGATGGTGTGGGATGACCACGAAGTCGCTGCCGATTACACCGGACGGCACAGCCCTGACCTGAAGGATCCGCAGGCGTTTCTGGCCGTACGCGCGGCGGCATACCAGGCGTATTTCGAGCACATGCCGTTTTCGCCCCACCGGGCGCCTGTCGCGGGCAGCATGCCCTTGCATGGGCGCTATCCCTGGGGCCGTCTCGTGGATCTGATGACGGTGGACACCCGGCAGTTTCGCGACCCGCCGGTGTGCGCAGGGCGCCACGCCCCCATGCAAGGCAAGTTGCTGTGGCAGTGTGACGCGGCGCAGGCACCCGAACGCACCATGCTGGGCCAGAGCCAGGGGTATGACCTCGCGGCCCAACTGGCCGCCAGTGTCTGTGACTGGAAGTTCATCGTGCAGTCCTCTCAGATTTCGCCGGGGGTGCTGCGCTCACCTTTGGGGCCCTTGCTCTATGCCGATGGCTGGGATGCCTATCCGGCGGCACGCCGGCGCCTGACCGAAGCCATTGCCCAGCCCCGCGTGCCCGATGTGGTGTGCCTGGGAGGGGACGTGCATCGCCACGTGGCCGCCAACTTGCGCCTGGACCCGGCTGATCCGGCCTCTCCCGTCATCGCCAGCGAGATTGTGACCAGCTCGGTCAGCAGCAGAGGGTTGAGCGAACTGATGAGCAGCTGGGTCAAGCGCAGCAACCCGGACTTGCTGCACGTGCGTGGCGACGAGCGCGGCTATGTGCTGCTGGACATCACCCCGCGACAGGTGATGTGCGAGTTTCGCAGCACGCCCCACCCGGTGCGCGCCGATAGCCGCTTGCGCACCCAGGCCCGCTACGTGATCGAGCGCGGCCAACCCGGTCCGCGCAAAGCCTGACCCTGCCGCGGTTCAACTGAGCGCATGCCGCAGCCGGCTGTGGGGCGGCACGCTGGCCAGGAGGAAGTCCATCTGATCGGCCAGGATGCGTCGCCCACGCAGGATCATGTCCTCATGCAAGCTGGGCACGTAGGGCAGGTAATACAACGACCAGTTCAGCTCGTCCGGCGTGCGGTTGCCCTTGCGGCCATTGCAGCTGCGGCAAGCGGTGATGCAGTTGCGCCAGCTGTCGGCCCCGCCGCGTGAGGTGGGCACGATGTGCTCGCGTGTGAGATCGTCGTAGGCAAAACGCTGGCCGCAGTAGGCGCACAGGTGCCGGTCACGTGCGAACAGCTTGGGGTTGGAGAGCGCGGGCTCCTGACGCCAGGCCCGGTTGGGGATGCTGCCCCGCACCGCGACGATGGGGTGCAGCGGCAGGCGTGAGGGCAGGCCCGAGTGCCGCTGGATGCCGCCTCGCAGCACCGTGAACGGGTCGCCAATCGTCCAGGCGACCGCATCGGTGGCATACAGCAGTGCCGCATCCCTGGCCGACAGCCAGGCCTGCGGACGACCTGACACGTCAAGTTGCAGCACGTCCATACAGCCCTCATTCAGGCGAAGATGGCCACAGGATAGAACATCTTGTGTGACATTCTCAAGATGTTGCCGCCCGTACGCCGCGCGGCTCGGTGCTCACCAAGGGGCAACCCGGGGTTGGCAAAGAGGCCTCATCCCCCGAGGATGGGGGGAAGAGCCAACAGTGCCCACTTTTTTTTCACGGACTTCACACAGCCGCCATCATTTTCTGCAAAATAGCACGACCGTTCGTTTTATTTTGAGGAAATGCCGTGGCCACTGTGACCCCCTCCGACGCCAAGCCAGCCCATGAGGCCGTGCGTGAGCGTGGGCGCGGTGCGCACAAGGGCCAGCAGACCCGTGCGGCCATCCTGGATGCGGCGTTGAGCCTGGCGGCTCAGATGGGCATCGAAGGTTTGTCGATCGGGGCCTTGGCCGAAGTCACCGGCATGAGCAAGTCCGGCGTCTTCGCGCACTTCGGTTCCCGCGAGGAGTTGCAGATCTCCGTCATCCGCGAATACCATGAACGGTTCGAGGAAGAGGTGTTCCGTCCGGCCATGCGTCAGCCTCGCGGTCTGCCGCGTTTGCGCGCCCTGATCAAGAATTGGGTGAGCAAGGTCGCCACGGAAATCGATTCCGGCTGCATTTACATCAGCGGGGCGGTCGAGTTTGACGACCGTCCTGGCCCGGTGCGCGACGCCCTCGCCAGCATGGTGCTACTGTGGCATGGCGCCTTGAACAAGGCCATCCAGCAGGCCATTGACCTGGGCCACCTGCGTGCCGACACCGACCCGATGCAAATGCTGTTCGAGATCCACGGCCTGATTCTCTCGCTCCATCATGATGCGCGGTTCCTGCGCTCTGCGGGAGCCGTGGACCGGGCCCGTGTGGCGTTCGAGCGTGTGGTGCAGTACTACGCGCAAGAGGCGTCCCACGTCCCATCACCTGTGGCGGTGCCCTTGGGCGCCGCCCCTGTTTGACCCCCCGATCGCCTGGCTTAAAGATCAGGTATTTCTTGTAAACGTGCCTTTCTGACCGAGGAGCTTCACGATGCCTTCTTACACCCCCCCTCTGCGCGACATGCAATTCGTGATCCACGAACTGCTGGGCGCTGTTGACGAACTGAAAACGATCCCCGCTTACGGTGATCTGGACGCCGACACCGTCAATGCCGTGCTGGAAGAGGGCGGCAAGTTCGCCTCTGAAGTGCTGGCGCCGCTGAACCTGGTGGGCGACACCCAAGGCTGCGTCCTGAACAAGGAAACCCACGAGGTCAAGACGCCCGATGGCTTCAAGGAAGCCTACAAGCAGTACACCGAAAACGGCTGGTCGGCCCTGTCGGCGGATCCGGAGTGGGGCGGCCAGGGCCTGCCTCTCCTGGTCAATCAGGCCATCTATGAAATGCTGAACTCGGCCAACCAGGCCTGGACCATGTACCCTGGCCTGAGCCACGGCGCGCATGCCTGCTTGGAAGCCCACGGCTCCGACGAGCAGAAGAAGACCTTCCTGCCCAAGCTGACCTCCGGCGAGTGGACCGGCACCATGTGCCTGACCGAGCCGCACTGCGGTACCGACCTGGGCCTGCTGCGCACCAAGGCCGAGCCGCAAGGCGACGGCACCTACAAGATCACGGGCCAGAAGATCTTCATCTCGGCCGGTGAGCACGACATGGCCGACAACATCGTCCACCTGGTGCTGGCCCGCCTGCCGGACGCGCCTGCTGGTTCGAAGGGCATCTCCTTGTTCGTCGTGCCGAAGTTCCTGGTGAACGCCGACGGCTCGCTGGGTGCTCGCAACGGCGTGTACTGCGGTGGCCTGGAGCACAAGATGGGCATCCATGGCAACGCCACGGCCCAGATCGTGCTGGACGGTGCCATCGGCACCCTGGTGGGCCAGCCCCACCGCGGTCTGCCCGCCATGTTCGTGATGATGAACGGCGCCCGTCTGGGTGTGGGCAACCAGTCTCTGGGTCTGACCCAAGTGGCCTACGAAAACGCTGTCAACTACGCCAAGGACCGCGTGCAGATGCGTGCCCTGTCGGGTGCCAAGCGCCCTGACCTGGCTGCCGACCCCATCATCGTGCACCCCGACGTGCGCAAGATGCTGTTGACCGCCCGTGCTTACGCCGAAGGCGCCCGCGCCCTGGTGTACTTCGTGGCCATCGAGCTGGACAAGGCTCACAACCATCCTGACGAAGCCGTTCGCAAGGAATCCGACGACATCGTCGCCCTGCTGACCCCGATCGTGAAGGCCTTCATCACCGACAACGCCTGGGCGGCCACCGTGCATTGCCAACAGGTCTTCGGCGGCCACGGCTTCATCCACGAGTGGGGCATGGAGCAGTTCGTGCGTGACGCCCGCATCAACATGATCTACGAAGGCACGAACACCGTGCAATCGCTGGACCTGTTGGGCCGCAAGGTGCTGGGCGACGCTGGCGCCAAGCTGACCAAGTTCGGCAAGCTGGTGTCTTCCTTCGTGAAGGAAAACGCCGACAACGCTGCGATGCAAGAGTTCACCGTGCCCCTGGGCGAGCTGGGCAAGAAGGTGCAAGCCTTCACGATGGAAATCGGCATGAAGGGCATGCAGAACCCCGACGAAGTCGGCGCTGCTGCCGTCGACTACCTGCGCGTGGTCGGCCACATGGTCTACGCCTACTTCTTTGCCCGCATGGCCAAGATCGCTCTGGAAAAGCAAGATTCCGGCGACAAGTTCTACACCGCCAAGCTGGCCACCGCCCGTTTCTACTTCGCCAAGCTGGTGCCGGAAGTCGAAACCGCGATGATCACCGCCAAGGCCGGTCTGAAGCCCCTGATGGAAATGGACGAAGCCCTGTTCTAATCAACAGGCTGTTCAAGGGAGGTGGGGTGCCCACCTCCCTTCATCCATCTCCATTCATTTGAGTTCCCCTAGGAGAGAACATGAGTCAATTCAACGTGCGCAAGGTGGCCGTGCTCGGCGCCGGCGTGATGGGTGCCCAGATTGCGGCCCACCTGGTCAACGTCAAGGTGCCGGTCGTGCTGTTCGACCTGCCTGCGAAGGAAGGCCCGAAGAACGGCATCGTCACCAAGGCCGTCGAAAACCTGAAGAAAATGAAGCCGGCGCCCCTGGGCGTGGCCGAAGACGCCGCCCTGATCCAGCAAGCCAACTACGAAGAGCACCTCGAAGAGCTGCGTGGTTGCGACCTGATCATCGAAGCCATCGCCGAGCGTCTGGACTGGAAGGAAGATCTCTACAAGAAGATCGCGCCGTTCGTCAACGACAAGGCCATCCTGGCCACGAACACCTCGGGCCTGTCCATCACGGCCATGGCCAACGTGCTGCCTGAGCAGCTGCGTTCGCGCTTCCTGGGCATCCACTTCTTCAACCCCCCCCGCTACATGCACCTGCTGGAGCTGATCCCCACGGAGTTCACCGCTCCCGAGGTGGTCGACCAGCTGGAAACCTTCTCGGCCTCCGTGGTCGGCAAGGGCGTCATCCGCGCTTACGACACCCCCAACTTCATCGCCAACCGCGTGGGCGTGGCCGGCATGATGCTGACCTTCCGCGAAGTCGAGCGTTCGGGCCTGGGCTATGACATCGTTGACGACCTGACCGGCAAGAAGCTGGGCCGCGCTTCGTCGGCCACCTTCCGTACCGCCGACGTGGTGGGTCTGGACACGATGGCGCACGTCATCAAGACGCTGCAAAACGGTGCCCGTGACGACGTGTTCTCGGCCGCGTTCGAGACGCCTGCTGCACTGACCAAGCTGCTGGAGATGGGCAACTTCGGTCAAAAGACCAAGGCCGGTTTCTTCAAGAAGGTCGGCAAGGACATCCTGCAGTTCAATGCAGCCACGGGTGAGTACGTCGCCGCTGGCGGCAAGTGCGACAAGGAAGTCGCTGAGATCCTGAAGAAGCCCGCTGCCGAGCGTCTGAAGGCCCTGCGTGAGTCCACCAACCCGCAAGCCCAGTTCGTGTGGGCCATCCTGCGCAACGGCTTCCACTACGCCGCTGTCACGCTGGAGTCCATCGCCGAGTCCGCTCGCGACATCGACTTCGCCATGCGCTGGGGCTTCGGCGCCAAGCAAGGCCCCTTCGAGCTGTGGCAAGAAGCCGGCTGGAAGCAAGTGGCTGAATGGGTGCAGGCCGACATCGACGCCGGCAAGGCCCTGTCGTCGGCCCCGCTGCCCGCCTGGGTGTTCGACGGCCGCGAGGGTGTGCACACCTCCGAAGGCTCTTGGTCGCCCAAGGCTGGCAAGTACGTGCCCGTGCGCGACCTGCCCGTCTACAAGCGTCAGTACTTCCGCGAAAGCGTGCTGGGCTCCAACGCCCCGAACGCTGCCACCGCGGGCAAGACCCTGTTCGAAGACGCCTCCATCCGCCTGTGGACCCTGGACGACGAAGTGGTCATCGCTTCGATCAAGTCCAAGATGCACACCATCAGCGAAGGCGTGACCAATGGCCTGGCCAAGGGTCTGGAAATCGCCGAAGCCGGCTACAAGGGCCTGGTGATCTGGTCGCAAGACGGTCCGTTCTCGGCCGGCGCCGACCTGCAGTCGATGATGCCTGCCTTCATGAGCGGCGGCGGCAAGGCCGTGGCACCGTTCGAGAAGGCCCTGCAAGACTTCATGCTGAACCTGCGCTACAGCAACGTGCCGAGCGTGGCCGCTGTGCACGGTCTGGCACTGGGCGGTGGCTGTGAGCTGGCTGTCCACGCTTCCAAGCGCGTTGCTGCGATGGAAAGCTATGTGGGTCTGGTCGAAGTCGGCGTGGGTCTGATCCCCGGCGGCGGTGGCCTGGCCTACCTGGCTCGCCGTGCAGCCGAGCTGCTGGAGCCGTCCAAGGGCGTGTCCGGCCAGATCGGTGGCGAGCTGATGGGCTTCGTCAAGGAAGGCTTCCAGGCTGCCGCCATGGCCAAGGTGGCGACCTCCGCCATCGAAGCCAAGAAGTTCGGTTACCTGATCGACGGTGACGTGATCGTGGCCAACAAGGACGAGCTGCTGTATGTGGCCATCGCCCAGGCCAAGGCCATGTTCGAGTCCGGCTACCGTGCCCCGGCCAAGAAGCTGTTCCCGGTGGCTGGCCGCAACGTGAAGGCCACGCTGCAGTCGTCGCTGATCAACATGCGTGACGGTGGCTTCATCTCGCAACACGACTACTACATCAGCTCGTGCATCGCCGATGTGCTGACTGGCGGTGACGTCGATGCCGGCACCCTGGTGAGCGAGGAATACCTGCACGCCCTGGAGCGCAAGCACTTCTGCACGCTGCTGGACAACCCCAAGACGCAAGAACGCATCATGGGCATGCTGTCGACCGGCAAGCCTGTCCGCAACTGATCGATCGGAGACACACACAATGTCCAAGCAACTTCGTGACGTTTACGTCGTCGCCGCCACCCGCACCCCGATCGGCAAGTCTGGCCGCGGCGTGTTCAAGAACACCCGTCCGGACGATCTGCTGGTTGCGACCATCAAGAACGCCCTCAAGCAGGTTCCGACCCTGGATCCGGCTGCCATCGAAGACGCCATCGTCGGCTGCGCGATGCCCGAAGGCGAACAAGGCATGAACGTGGCCAAGATCGCCACGCTGCTGTCGGGTCTGCCCAAGACCGTGGCCGGTGCCACCGTGAACCGCTTCTGCGCGGCCGGTATCACCGCCGTGTCGATGGCCGCCGACCGCATCCGCGTCGGTGAAGCCGAGGTCATGATCGCCGGCGGCGTGGAATCGATGTCCATGGTTCCCATGGGCGGCGCCAAGCCTTCGTTCAACCCCGCTGTGGTGAACCTCGACGAGAACGTCGGCATCGCCTACGGCATGGGCATGACCGCCGAGAAGGTGGCCGAACAGTGGGGTGTCACCCGCGAAGAGCAAGACGCTTTCGCCGTGGAATCGCACCGTCGCGCCATCGCCGCCCAACAGGCTGGCTGGTTCGATGCCGAAACCACCCCGATCGAAGTCGAAGTGCGCACGCCCAACCTCGAAACCGGCGAAGTGACCGTCTCCAAGAAGGTCATCACCCGTGACGAAGGCGCCCGTCCTGACACCTCGATGGAAGGTCTGGCCAAGCTGCGTCCTGTGTTCGCGGCCAAGGGTTCGGTCACGGCCGGTAACTCGTCGCAAACCTCCGATGGCGCTGGCTGCCTGATCCTGGCTTCCAAGGAAGCCTGCGAGAAGTACGGTCTGCAGCCGCTGGCCAAGTTCGTGGCCTTCGCCGTCAAGGGCGTGCCGCCCGAGATCATGGGCATCGGCCCGATCGAAGCCATTCCCAAGGCCCTGGAGTACGCCGGCCTGAAGGCTTCGGACATGGACTGGGTGGAGCTGAACGAAGCGTTCGCTGCCCAATCCCTGGCCGTGTTGAAGGACCTGGACAGCAAGGGCCACGTGCTGGACCGTGCCAAGGTGAACCCGATGGGCGGCGCGATCGCTCTGGGTCACCCCCTGGGCGCGACCGGTGCCATCCGCGCGGCCACCGTGGTGCACGGTCTGCGTCGCACTGGCGGCAAGTACGGCATGGTGACGATGTGCATCGGCACCGGCCAAGGCGCTGCCGGCATCTTCGAGCGCGTGGACAGCCTGTAATCGGCAGCCCTGCGTTCAACGCCTGAGAAAGCCCGCCCTCGTGCGGGCTTTTTCTTGAGAGCTGTATGGAACACCTGACGCTTCACACCGACGATGGCCACACACTGGCCGCACGCTGTTATCGACCCGCCGATGCGTCGGTGGCGTTGCAGCGCGTGGTCATCATCGGGCCGGCGCTGGGCGTGCCGCAGAGCTTTTACGAGCGCTATGCCCGTTGGCTCAGCGCACACGGCTGTGTGGTCTACACGGTCGACTGGCGTGGCATGGGGGCTTCGGCCCCGGCCGATTTGCGCCGCTACCGTGCCAAGCTGATCGACTGGCCCGTGCACGATGCGCCTGCGATCATGCGGTGCGCCGTCAGTCGCCATCCGGATCTGCCCATCAGCTGGTTCGGCCACAGCATGGGCGGCATCCTGTATGGGCTGATGCCGCAGTTGCCGCAGATCGACCATGTGGTGACGCTGGGCAGTGGCAGTGGGCACGTGTCCCAACTGGCGCGGCCGCTGCGCTACGGCATGTTGCTGTTCTGGCATGTGATCGTGCCGCTGAGCGTGGCGCGTCACGGCTATTTCGCGGGCAAGCGCCTCAATGCCGTGGGGGACCTGCCGCGCGGCATCGTGGCGCAGTGGAAGCGCTGGTGCGCGTCACCGGACTTTTGCTGCGTCGAGGGGCCGCATGTGCGCGAGGCCTATGCGGCCGTGCGCCAGCCCATCACGGCGGTGCTGTTCACCGATGACAAGATGGCGCATCGCCGCGGGGTGGAGGCCATTCATCGCCTCTACACTGGTGCATCGGTGCGCTACCTCACCCTGCATCCGAAAGATGTGGGCGCGGCGACGGTGGGCCACTTTGATTTCTTTCACACGCGTACCGGCCCCAAGGGTTGGGCGCACAGCTTGGGCTGGCTGGGCGTGATGCCCATCGCTCAGGCTGATTCTTGACACCCCTTTCTGCTCCCGAGGAACCATCCATGAGCGACGCCATTTTGTCGAACCGCGAAGGCGGCATCCTGACCCTGACCTTCCACCGTCTGGACAAGAAGAACGCCATCACACGGGCGATGTACACCGCACTGGCCCAGGCGCTGGAAGAGGCCGCCACCGATGACACCGTGCGGGTGGCCGTGATCCAGGGTGATCCGACGTGCTTCACGGCGGGCAACGACCTGGCTGACTTCCTGAGCAACCCGCCCGACATGAGCCCGGGGGCTGAGCCGGCGCCGGTCGTGCGCTTCCTCAACATCCTGCGCGACTTCCCCAAGCCCTTGATCGCGGCCGTGGCCGGCCCGGCTGTGGGCATCGGCACGACCTTGCTGCTGCACTGCGACCTGGTCTATGCCGGTGACAACGCGGGCTTCAGCCTGCCGTTCGTGAACCTGGGCCTGTGCCCGGAAGCGGGCTCCAGCCTGTTGTTGCCCCAGATCGTGGGTTACCAGCGCGCTGCGGAGAAGCTGCTGTTCGGTGAGCCCTTCTCGGCCGAAGATGCGCAGGAGATGGGCCTGGTCAACCGCGTGCTGCCGCCCACCGAGGTCAATGCCTACGCTCAGGCTCAGGCCGCCAAGCTGGCCGCCAAGCCCGCCACCTCGCTGCGCGTGAGCAAGGCTCTCATGCGTCAGAGCAACACCGAGGCTCTGCACGCGGTGATGTTGGCCGAATTGCAGCAGTTTGGCGCCCTGTTGCGCGGCCCTGCGACCAAGGAAGCCATCAGCGCCGTGATGGAAAAGCGCAAGCCCGACTTCTCCAAATGCTGACCGTTTGATGATCAAGGTCAAACCCGCGGTTGGTTAGAGTAGGGCACCAGGGTCATAATCTCCGGACCGTGCGGCTTGCGCACGCCATGGATGGCGGCCTTTGTTCCTGTCTCACCTGTCCCCCGATGTGATCCAGTCCGTGCTGGACGCGTTGCCGATGCCCGTTTTTTTCAAAGACCGGGCCGGTGTCTATCGCGGGTGCAACGAGGCCTTCACGGCTTTGCTCGGCCGTACGCCGGCCGAGGTGGTGGGCAAGTCGGTGTACGACCTGTCGCCACCTGATCTGGCGCAGGTCTATTTCGAGGCCGACGAGGCCTTGATGAGCGCGGGCGAGAACCAGCGCTACGAGTCTCAGGTCCAGACCCCTTCGGGCGAGCGGCTGGACGTCATTTTTTACAAGACGGTGCTCAGAGATGCCGATGGCCAGGTCAGCGGCCTGGTGGGCACCATCTTGGACATCACCGATCGCAAGCGGATGGAGCGACAGTTGGCCGACATGGCCAGCCGTGATGCCCTCACTGGCTTGCTCAACCGGCGCGCCATCCTGTCGCATCTGGAGCGTCTGCACGATGACCGACGTCAGCAGCGCCAACCCTTGTGTCTGCTCATGTGCGACGTGGATCATTTCAAGTCCATCAACGACCGTCATGGTCATGCCGTGGGCGATGAGGTGCTGACCCAGGTGGCGCAACTCTTGCGCCAGCATCTGCGCGACGGAGATCGGGTCGGACGCATTGGTGGCGAGGAGTTTTTGGTGGTGCTCGACAGCACCGAACCCGAACGCTTGAGCCAGGTCGGGGAGCGGCTGAGGCAGGTGGTGGCGACCCACCCGGTGCTACCGCTGGACACCACGTTCTCTGTGACCGTGAGCATTGGCGCTGCACGCAGTTTGCAGGCCGATGAGGATTGGGCCAGCGTGGTGTCTCGCGCCGATCAGGCGCTGTATGTGGCCAAGCGCACCGGCCGGGATCGCGTGGTGATGGCCGACAGCGAGCCGCCCCGCCAGCTGTTGCACAAGGACTGGCACAAGCAGCTGTGAGGCGCAGTCCGAGGGGGCTCAGGTCTCGCTCTGGAAGCCGCCCTGGCGGAAGGTCAGCACCAGCGTGTCGCGCCAGCCATGGCCGTCGAGCGGCTGGATCGGTGAGGTTTCGTGGATCACCCGCTCGTCGTCGAGCAGCACGGTGCTCCAGGGGCGTTGCAGTGTGAAGCGCACACCGCGTGGCCCCTCCGCCTCGAAGACGCGGGTTTCGCCCCCCTTGATGGCATGGCGCTCCAGCATCAGCACGGCCACAAAGTCCACGCCATCGCGGTGTGCGCCTTCCGGCGTGGGGCGGCCAATGCCGCCGGCCGTGTCGACGCGGAACTGGTGCGCCTCGATGAACCACATCGGCACCGGCTTGGCCTGGGCGATCAGCTGACCAATCTGGCGCAGCAGGGCTTGCCACAGCGGGTGTGCGCAGATGGCAGGGTCGACAGGCTCGAACCAACGCTCGAAGCCCCCATGCAAGGCGTTGTAGGTGACTGGCTGCCAGTGCGCGCGGTGCGGCGTCTGGGCCAGTTCGCCTGTGGCGGTGTCCAGCGTGAAGCAGCTGTGGCGGCGAAAGCGATAGGCCCCGCCATCGCGCAGGTGGGTGTCGGGGGGCAGATCAGACCAGCTGGCGTGCACGGTGTCGGCGGCGGCCATGTCGGCATGCAGCCAATTCAGCAGGTCTTCCGGCTGGATGACGGCCCAGCCCTGTTCGCGCAAGGCGTTGGGGGCCAGGTGAGGGGGCGTGGAAATCAGGGCGTCCATGGCGGGATGCTCTCACAGACGCAGTGCCCGCACAGGCGCGCGGGCTTGCGCCGCATCAAGCTTGCTCAGGGTTGATGGGGCGGGGCTTGCCGTCCAGGTCGATGGCCACGTAGGTGATGTTGGCCTCGGTGACCTTGAAGAGCTGCGGCTGGCTGGGATTGCGCTCGGCCCAGACTTCCATGTGCACGGTGATGGAGGTGCGGCCGATTTTCTCGACGCGGCCATAGAGCGAGACCACATCGCCCACCGAGACGGCCTGCTTGAAAGTGAATTGGTTGACGGCCACGGTGGCGATGCGCCCACGCGAGACGATGCCCGGCAAGATGGAGCCGGCCAGGTCCACCTGGGCCATGATCCAGCCGCCAAAGATGTCGCCATTGCCATTGGCATCCGAGGGCATGGGCACCACGCGCATCAACAACTCCATCTCGGGGTGCAGATCCGGGGGGCACATGAGGATATTGGGCTTGGGCGTGAGGGTCATGATCAATCAGGGTCGACAATCGACGTTTCGAACTCAATCAGGCATTGTTCCAGAATGCGACGCTACGCTTCGCCGCCCGCCGGTGAAAACCCGCACTCCGTCACAGATCAGCCCCGCTCCGAACGCGATACGCTGGCCCGCCTGTGGCCCTACCTGTGGGCCTACAAGGGCCGCGTGATGCTGGCGCTGGCCTTCATGGTGGGCGCCAAGCTGGCCAATGTGGGCGTGCCCCTCTTGCTCAAAGACTTGGTGGACACCTTGGCCCCGAAGGCGGGCGGCGCGCAGGCCCTGCTGGTCGTGCCGGTGGGCCTGCTGGTGGCCTATGGGCTGTTGCGCCTGTCCACCTCGCTGTTCACCGAGCTGCGCGAGCTGGTGTTTGCCAAGGCCACCGAGGGGGCCGCGCGGCGCATCTCGCTGCAGGTGTTCGGGCACCTGCATGCACTGAGCCTGCGCTTTCACCTGGAGCGCCAGACCGGGGGCATGACGCGCGACATCGAGCGCGGCACGCGGGCGGTGCACTCGCTGATCTCGTACTCGCTCTACAGCATCATCCCCACGCTGATCGAGGTCACGCTGGTGCTGACCTTGCTGGGCACGAAGTTCGACGCGGCGTTTGCCTGGATCACGTTGACGGCGTTGGTGGTCTACATCGCCTTCACCGTGACGGTGACGCAGTGGCGCACGCGCTTTCGCCGTGAGATGAACGAGCTGGACTCGAAGGCGCACACGCGGGCGGTGGACTCGCTGCTGAACTACGAAACGGTGAAGTACTTCAACAACGAGGCGTTCGAGACACGGCGTTATGACGAGTCGCTGGAGCGCCTGCGCCGGGCGGCCTTGAAGTCGCAACGCTCGCTGTCGCTGTTGAACACGGGGCAGCAGACCATCATCGCCATCGGCCTGATCGCCATGCTGTGGCGCGCCACCGAGGGTGTGGTCGCCGGCCGCATGACGGTGGGTGATCTGGTCATGGTCAACGCCTTCATGATCCAGCTCTACATCCCGTTGAACTTCCTGGGCGTGATCTACCGCGAGATCAAGCAGTCGCTCACCGACCTGGACAAGATGTTCACGCTGATGGCGCGCGAGCGCGAAGTGGCCGATGCGCCCGATGCGCGGCCGCTGCTGCTCAAGGGGCCGCCTTCGGTGCGGTTTGACCAGGTGCAGTTTGCCTATGACCCCAACCGGCCCATCTTGCACGACCTGAGCTTTGAGATCCCGGCGGGGCAGACGGTGGCGGTGGTGGGCCCCTCGGGCTCGGGCAAGTCCACGCTGGCGCGGCTGCTGTACCGCTTTTATGACGTGCAAGGCGGGCGCATCACGGTCAATGGCCACGATGTGCGCAGCCTCACGCAGGACAGCTTGCGTCGCCACATCGGCATCGTGCCGCAGGACACGGTGCTGTTCAACGACACAGTGGCCTACAACATCGCCTATGGCCGGCCGGACGCGACCCACGACGAGGTGGTGGCCGCGGCCCAGGCGGCGCGCATCCACGATTTCATCAGCGGCACGCCCAAGGGCTACGACACCATGGTGGGTGAGCGGGGCTTGAAGCTGTCGGGCGGCGAGAAGCAGCGTGTGGCGATCGCGCGTACGCTGCTGAAGAACCCGCCGGTGCTGGTGTTCGACGAGGCGACCTCGGCGCTGGATTCGGCCAACGAGCGCGCCATCCAGGCCGAGCTGGCCACGGTGGCCCAGGGCAAGACGGTGCTGGTGATCGCGCACCGCCTGTCCACCATCGTGCACGCGCACGAGATTTTGGTCATGGAGCACGGGCGCATCATCGAGCGCGGCACGCACCCGCATCTGCTGGCGGCCAACGGGCGCTATGCGGAGATGTGGCGTTTGCAACAGGCGGGTCAGGCGTGAACTCGGGAGGCGTGGCAATGCAGGCAGCACAAACGGATGCGCTGATGGCGCTGGTGCCCTCGGTGGTGGCCTTGGCCGAAGCGGCCGGGGGGGACATCATGGCCATCTACAACGGCGGTCCGACCGCCGTGATGCACAAGGCCGATGCAAGTCCATTGACCGCGGCCGACCTGGCGGCGCATGAGCGCATCTTGACGGGCCTGCAAGCCCTGACGCCGGACATCCCCATCGTGTCCGAGGAAGGCTGCGTGCCCGACGAGGGCGCGCGTTCGGCCGAACGTTTCTGGCTGGTGGACCCGCTCGATGGCACCAAGGAGTTCGTGGCGCGCAATGGCGAGTTCACGGTCAACATTGCCTTGGTCGAGCGAGGCCGCCCTGTGCTGGGGGTCGTCACGGTGCCCGCTCAAGGGGTGAGCTACTGGGGGGCGAAAGGCGTCGGCGCCTTCCGACGCGTGTCGGCCGAGTCGGCGGCTCAGCGCATCCAGGTGGCCGTGCCACGTGAGGGCGGGCTGGCGCTGCGGGTGATGGCCAGCAAGAGCCACCTGAACGAGGCCACGCGGGCCTTGATCGCCCGCATGGGGCACCATGAGCTGGTGCAGGCGGGCAGTTCCTTGAAGTTCTGCCGCATTGCCGAAGGGGCGGCCGATGTCTACCCGCGCCTGGGGCCGACCTGTGAGTGGGACACGGCCGCTGCCCAAGCGGTGGTCGAGGCCGCCGGTGGACATGTCTGCACACTGCAGGGCGAGCCGCTGCGCTATGGCAAGGCCGAGGTGCTCAACCCGGACTTCGTCGTGTCGGCCGTTCCGCTGGCGGACTTGTTGGTCGCCTGAGCGGCCGGGATGCTTTCAGCGATGGGCGTCATGCGTGGCGCGCATCGCATGTCCGTGCTCAGTTCTTCCCGTCCACGTTGATGAAGGGCACGGCCCCTGAAGTCACGTTGGGCAGCTTGCCATCCCACTTGCGGATGGCTTCGCGTTCGTTTTCGATGCGACGCAGGGCGAGCAGGTCGGGCGTGATCTGTTGACGCTGCAGTGCCAGGGCTTCGGCCTCCGCGCGGGCGCTGGCGACCTTCTGCTTGGCTTCGACTTCGATGCGTTGCAGGTCGCGCTCGGCCTTGAGCTTTTCCTGTTCGGCCTTGACCTTGGATTCGATCGCCTCCGAGAAGGAGCGTGAGAAGGCAAAATTGACGATGGCGAACTCGTCGAGCACCAGACCGTGACGGGACATCTTGTCGCGCAGCAGCTTGCCGATGGCCTCGCGCACCTCGGTGCGGTGGCTGACCAGCTCTTCGGCCGTGAAGCGGGCGGTCACGGCCTTCACGGCTTCTTGCGCAGCGGGGATGATGATGCGGTCGGCCGCGATGTCGGTGCTGGGGCCGATGTTGCGGAACACGTTGACCGCCTGCTTCGGGTCCAGGTGGTAGTTGATGGCGATGCGGGTGTGCACCGACTGCAGGTCCTTCGACGCGGCATCGCCTTCGCCCTCACCCTTTTGCAGGCGCACGTCCATCGTGTGCATGGCCTGGGCCAGCGGAATCTTGAAGTGGATGCCGGGCTCGTACACCTGCTCGTCGGGCTTGCCGAAGGTGGTCTTGACGCCGCGCTCGCCGGCCGAGATCACGACGACCGGGCTCAGGGTCCACAGGCCGAACAGCACGGCGCCGCCGATGAGCAGGGTGCGGATGAGGGTCTGCCCCGTGGAGCGGGGATTCAGGTCTGCCATGCAAGGGTCCTCTCTGTGTGAAATGAGTGTGTGGTGAACATTGTGGCGCAGGCGTGCGGGCTGTCCGGTGCCGATCCGAGGGGGAGGGAGCTTCGTGCCGCCGTGCACGCGGAAGTGCGAAAATCCGAGTTTGTTTCAGCCTCCCTTCCCGCCGAGCGGCCTGCCATGACCACGAACACCCTCCAGACCCTGACCCTCACCCGCCCCGACGACTGGCACCTGCACGTGCGTGACGGCGATGCGATGGCCGCGGTGGTGCCGGCCACGGCGCGTCAGTTCGGTCGCGCCATCGTCATGCCCAACCTGCGTCCGCCGGTGACGACGGCCGAGCAGGCCATCGCCTACCGCGACCGCATCCGTGCCGCCGTGCCCGCCGGCCTGTCGTTCGAGCCCTTGATGGTGCTTTACCTGACCGACAACACCCCCGCCGAGGAGGTGGCGCGCGCCAAGGCCATGGGCGCGGTGGCGTTCAAGCTTTACCCCGCGGGCGCGACCACCAACAGTGACGCGGGCGTGACCGACCTGCGCAAGACCTACAAGGTGCTCGAAGCCATGCAGCGCGAGGGCCTGGTGTTCTGCGTGCACGGTGAGGTGACCGACAGCGAGATCGACGTGTTCGACCGCGAAAAGGCCTTCATCGACGACAAGTTGATCCCGCTGCGCCGCGACTTCCCCGAGCTGAAGATCGTCTTCGAGCACATCACCACCAAGGAAGCCGCGCAGTACGTGAGCGAGGCCGACCGCTTCGTGGGCGCCACGGTGACCCCGCAGCACCTGCTCTACAACCGCAATGCCATCTTCATGGGCGGGATCCGGCCGCATTACTACTGCCTGCCGATCTTGAAGCGCGAAGAGCACCGCGTGGCCCTGGTGCAGGCCGCCACCAGCGGCAGTCCCAAGTTTTTCCTGGGCACCGACAGTGCGCCGCACGCCTCGCACCTGAAGGAGCATGCTTCGGGTTGCGCCGGTTGCTACACCGCCCCGTGCGCCATCGAGCTGTACGCCGAGGCGTTCGAGACCGCGGGCGCGCTCGACAAGCTGGAGGCCTTTGCCAGCTTTTACGGGGCCGATTTCTACGGCCTGTCGCGTCACACCGACACCATCACCTTGGTGCGCGAAGACTGGGTGGTGCCCGAGTCACTGCCCTTTGGCGAAGCCGCGATCAAGCCGCTGCGGGGGGGCGAGACGCTGCACTGGCGTCTGCGCTGAGCGCGGCGGCGCGGTCCTGCGGCAGTGTGAGTCGGCCCTCGTTGAGGGCCTCGTACAGCGTCGCCAAACCGTGAAAGACCAGCATGCTGTGGCGCACCAGGTCTTCCAGCGGCAGGTTGAACTGGGCGGTGGCCCAGGCGCGTGCATGGCTGATCAGGGCGCCGGACAGGGCTGCGACCGTGAGCTCGGTCTGGATGCCGTGACGGCCCAGATCGGGGTGGAGCGTTTCGACGAGGCGCAACATGCGCGCGTGGAACTCCTGCGCCGCGGTGTTCGGGCGCACGGCATCCAGGTCATCAATGACGCTCGCATCGAACAGCATGATGCGCGCACGCCGGGGGTCGTCTTGCAGGAAGCGGTACCACTGGCGCAGGCTGGCTTCCAGGTGCGCCAAGGCCATGTCGGTGGACGGCGTGCTGTCGGTGGGTGAACTGGGGGCGGTGAGCTGCAGCAATTCGTTGCGCAACTGTTCGTGCACGGCATCGAACAGCAGACGCAGGGACTTGAAGGACTCGTAGAAGTAGCGCTCGGTCAGTCCCGCTTCGACGCAGATGTCGCGCACGGTCGTGTGGTGGTAGCCCTGGTTGCCGAACACGGTCAGGCCGGCGGCCAACAGGCGCAGGCGGCGTTCTTGGCGTCGTGCTTCCGCCTTCACGCCGCCATAAGGGCGTGTGACGGTGGCAGGGCGTTTGGGTGATGCGAGAGCCTGAGACATGCGGAGCGACGAAAGCGTGTCGCATTGTGGCTCAGGGACAGGGCGAAGCGTCCTGCGGGCATCCCTACTCGGTTGGGGGGCCGGGAGGGCTCGCGCGGCGGGCCTCTTCCAGGGCAACGCGCAACTCGGCGATCTCCTGGCGGACGGCGCGCAACTGGTTGTGCATGTCGCGCAGGATTTCGCGTTCGACCTGGCGTTCCTGCGTGCCCACGAACATGGCGGCGATGCTCGCGGTCACCAGCGACAGCACGCCATAGCCCAACAGCACCACGAACACCGAAAAGATCCGTGAGGCGGTGCTGCTCGGTACGGTGTCCCCATAACCCACGGTCGCTGCGGTGGAAAACGCCAGCCACAGTCCGGCAGGAACCGAGTGGATGGCAGGATCCAGCCAGTAAAAACCAATGCCGCACAGCACCAACACGGCGCTGGCCATCAGCAGCAGTCGGGCCAAGCCGGCCTGGTGCAGCAAAGGCAAGCTGATCCGGACCAGGCGGTACAGCATGAACAAGGCCAGCACGATGCGCCAGGCCAGCGCCGGCGGCGAGTCATGGCTCTCGGGCAGGGTGGCCGTCAGCAGCAGGGCGATGCCCAGCACCCAGTCCAGTCGCTCCTGACGCGGCGTCATCCCCCACGAGCGCGTGACCCGCTGGTGAGCCACGGCTCGCCGGGCATGGCGCCGCTCATGCCATGCCGAGCCCAGCACGACCAGGCCACTCAACACATACATCCCGATCGCCCAGGTGACGGGGGTCGGCATCAGCGAGTCGTAAAAGGCCGGGATGCTCGCGATCAGTGCGATCAGCATGGGCCACGGTGACGGGCTGTTGGAGGCGGGGGGATGCAGCATCGTTGAGGGGACGGACGGTGGGTTTGGCTCAGGCGGGCAGGTAGCCTTCCACCGACAGGTAGCGCTCGCCCGTGTCGTAGCAGAAGCCCAGCACACGGCTGCCAGCGGGCAACTCGGGCAGCTTCTGTGCGATGGCCGTCAGGGTCGCGCCCGACGAGATGCCCACCAGCATGCCTTCTTCGCGCGCGGCGCGACGGCCGTACTCCCGGGCGTCTTCGGCATCGACCAGGATGACGCCGTCGAGCAGACTGGTGTCGAGGTTGCCGGGGATGAAGCCGGCGCCGATGCCCTGGATGGGATGGGGCGAGGGCTGGCCGCCCGAGATGACCGGGGAAGCCTTGGGCTCGACCGCATACACCTTCAGATTGGGCCAGGCGGCCTTGAGCACGCGGGCGCAGCCCGTGATGTGACCACCCGAGCCCACGCCGGTGATCAGGACGTCCAGGCCTTCGGGGAAGTCGGCCAGGATTTCCTGGGCGGTGGTGCGGGCGTGCACCTCGGTGTTGGCAGGGTTGTCGAACTGCTGCGGGATCCAGCTGCCGGGGGTGGCGTCACGCAATTCCTGAGCGCGGGCGATGGCGCCCTTCATGCCCTTTTCGCGCGGCGTCAGGTCGAAGCTGGCGCCGTATGCCAGCATCAGACGGCGGCGTTCGATGGACATGCTGTCGGGCATGACCAGGATCAGCTTGTAGCCCTTGACCGCAGCCACCATGGCCAGGCCGATGCCGGTGTTGCCGGAGGTGGGCTCGATGATGGTGCCGCCGGGTTGCAGGGCGCCGCTGCGTTCGGCGTCTTCGACCATGGCCAGGGCGATGCGGTCCTTGATGGAGCCGCCCGGGTTGGCGCGTTCGGCCTTGATCCAGACTTCGTGGCCGCTGAACAGGCGGTTCATGCGCACATGCGGGGTCTGGCCAATCGTTTCGAGGATGTTCTGGGCTTTCATGAAGGGCCTTCCGTTGAAATTCCGTTGAAAGAGAGGAGTGCCGGGCCGGCAAAGACATACAACTTACACGATGTGCCGGCTCAGGTCAGAATAGGGCGCATGAATTATTTCAGTTTGGGCGCGGCGTGGCGCCGTTTGTGGTGGTGTGTGCTGTGCCTGGTTCCGCTGTGGGGCACATCGGCGGCGTTGGCGCAGACGTTTTTGCCGGTGGACGAGGCCTTCCGCCTGGAAGTGCGTGCGTCCGGTCCCCGGGCCGTGCAGGTGTCGTTCGAGCAGGCGCCCGGGGTGTACCTGTACCGCGAGCAGATGACGGCCACCTGGCGTGCCGCGGGTGGGGCCGAACAGGCGCTGGGTTGGGATCTGCCCCCCGCCGAGTCGAAATTCGACCCCAATTTCGAAAAGACGATGGAGGTGTACCACCAGAGCATCCGGGGCGGGCTGACCTTGCCGGCCGATGCGAAGGGAGAGGCCGTGCTGACCGTGGGCTACCAGGGGTGCGCCGACGCGGGGATCTGTTATCCGCCGCAAAAGCGTGCGTTCAAGGTGAGCTTGGATGCCCAGGGCGTGGTCACGTCGGTGCAGCCCTTTGCGGCCGACACGTCAGGAGCGCGTGTCGGCAGTGGCGGTCCGTTCGCGGGTGTGGCGGGGGGCGATGGTGGCGCTGCGGCCTCCGGTGAGTCGTCCGACGGGGGCATTCGTCAGGCCTTGGCCAGTGGCAGCGTCTGGGTGATCGTGCCGGCTTTCCTGCTGGCGGGCGTGCTGTTGTCGCTGACGCCCTGCGTCTTGCCCATGGTGCCCATCCTGTCGTCCATCATCGTGGGCCAGAAAGACCGGGTGAGCCGGGGGCGTGGTTTTGCGCTGGCACTGGCCTATTCGCAGGGCATGGCGCTGGTCTACACCGCCTTGGGGGTGGCCGCGGGTTTGCTGGGCCAAGGCCTGGCCGCTTACCTGCAGCACCCCTGGGTGGTGTTGGCGTTTGCCGCCTTGATGGTGCTGCTGGCTCTGTCGATGTTCGGCCTGTATGAGTTGCGCCTGCCGGTGGCGGTGCAAAGTTGGCTGGGGGAGGGGACGCGTCACCTGCCTGGAGGCCGCTTTGTCAGCGTCTTTGCCATGGGCGTGGTCTCGGCCCTGATCGTGAGCCCCTGCGTGTCAGCCCCGTTGGCGGGCGCGCTGCTCTACACCAGCCAGACTCGCGATGTGGTGCTGGGCGGCACGGCGCTGTACGCCATGGCCTGGGGCATGAGCCTGCCCTTGCTGCTGGTGGGGCTGTCGGCCGGCAGCCTGCTGCCACGCACCGGGCCGTGGATGACGGCGGTGAAGGCGCTGTTCGGGGTGCTGATGTTAGGCATGGCGCTGTGGGTGGCGCGTCCGGCCTGGCCCTATGTGCAGACGCAGTGGCTGGGGCAGCCTGCCGCCAGCACGGTGCACCAGAGCGTGTTGCCCTTCGAGCGCGTGCGCTCGGTGGCCGAGCTGGAGGCGGCCTTGGCGCGGGCGCAGGCCGACGGCCAGCCGGTGATGCTGGACTTCTATGCCGACTGGTGCACCTCGTGCATCGAGATGGAGCGTGAGACCTTCGCCGACCCGCTGGTGCAGGACCGGCTGCGCGGGGTGGTGCTGTTGCAGGCCGATGTCACGCTCAACAGCGCGGAAGATCGGGCCTTGTTGCAGCGCTTCCAGTTGTTCGGCCCGCCGGGGCTGATCTTCTTCGACCCGCAAGGCCGTGAGCTGAGCGAGGCGCGGGTGATCGGATTCCAGGCGCCGCAGGCTTTCCTGCGCAGCCTCCAGAACGCAGGATTGTGAGCCTCCCATGAACCCTGATGCACGCCAACTGTGGCGCGGCCCGATGTGGGCCTTGTCGGTGTTGTTGGCCACCCTGGGCATGCTGGGGCCCTTCACCATCGATACCTATCTGCCTGCTTTTGCAGGCATCGCGGCGGACTTGCAGGCCACACCGCTGCAAATCCAGCAGACTTTGTCGGCCTACCTGTTTGCGTTCGCCTTCATGAGCCTGTTCCACGGCGCGCTGTCGGACAGTTTCGGGCGGCGGCCGGTGGTGCTGACCGGGGTGGCGGTGTTCACCCTGGCCTCGGTGGGCTGTGCGCTGTCCACCGACATCACGCACCTGATCTTTTTCCGTGCCTTGCAAGGCCTGGCCACCGGGGCGGGCATCGTGGTCTCGCGCGCCGTGATCCGCGACATGTTCCCGCCGGCTGATGCGCAACGGGTCATGTCTCAGGTGACGCTGTTTTTCGGTGTGGCTCCCGCGATTGCGCCCATCATTGGCGGGTTCCTCTTCGTGCACGCGGGCTGGCACGCGGTGTTCTGGTTCCTCGCCGGCATCGGGGTGTTGCTGTGGGTCAGCAACTGGTTCTTGTTGCCGGAGACCCTGCACGTGTCGCAGCGCCAGGCCTTGTCGGTGAAGCATCTGATGCGCGGCTACTGGCAGCTGGGCACCAACCCGCGCTTTCTGCTGCTGGCGCTGGCGAGCGGCATCCCTTTCAACGGCATGTTCCTGTACGTGTTGTCGGCGCCGACCTTCCTGGGGCAGCACCTGCAACTGGCACCCACGCAGTTCTTCTGGTTCTTCGTGTGCACGATCAGCGGCATCATGGGCGGCGCCTGGCTCAGTGGTCGGTTGGCCGGGCGCATTGCGCCAGAGCGGCAGGTGCGCATCGGGCTGGTCATCATGCTCGCTGTGTCGGTGTTGAACCTGGGGGCCAACCTGCTGTTCAAGGCACACGTGAGCTGGTCCCTGTTTCCGATCGGCCTGTATTCGCTGGGCTGGGCCATGATGACCCCGGTGGTCACGTTGATGGTGCTGGACCTGTTTCCCGAGCGTCGCGGCATGGCGGCCTCCATGCAGGCGTTTGTGGGCAGCGCCTCCAACGGGGTGGTGGCCGGGGTGGTGGCCCCGCTGGTGATGCACAGCACGATCAGCCTGGCTTTCGCGGCTTTGTTGCTGATGATGGTGGGGTTGATCGCCTGGGGCGTGCTGCAGCGGCGATAATGCGCGGGTGAAGTCAGCCAGACCGCCGCTGGTGCAAGGCCCGAAAGGGCGCACTGGAGGAAGGTCCGGACTGCACAGGGCAGCGTAGGAGGTAACACCTCTCCACCGCGAGGTGAGGATCAGAGCAACAGAGACGAGCCGATTCAGTTCGGGTGAAACGGGCAATCTCTACGCGCAGCAACACCAAATAGGCACACGTTGACCTGGCCCGGGGAGTGTGCGGGTAGGTGGCATCGAGCCGCTCTGGCGACAGGCGGCCCAGAGGAATGGCGGTCACGGTTCAGCGTCGCGAGACACGGAATCGCACAGAATCCGGCCTATCGGCTGACTTCACACTTATTTTCCCAACGTCAGGGTCAAGTTGGGCCTGTCATCTGCCGAAAACAAGGCGTATGCCGGAGACTTCGACCATGATGCCCACGTTCGCATTCCCGCGCTTGACCGTACTGGCTCTGGCCTGCGCGGCGGGCTTTGCTTTGTCCTTGACCTCCGGTTCGGTGCGTGCCGCCGAGGCGCCGGCTGAAACCGAGCCGGCCGCGTCCAAGAGCATCCGTCCGACCCTGTCGAAGCCGCCGCAGTTCTTTCAGCGCAAAGGTGAGCAGGCCAAAGAGCCTGGCAAGGACAGCGCCAAGGCGCCGGCCAAGTCAGAGGCTCAGGGCGTCTCGATGAGCGAGTTGGCCGACCTCATTGACCAGAAGATTTCCGAGGTGGCGGCCAAGCGTGCGGCGGCGCCGGTCGTGAAAGTCACGCCGCCGGCCAGTCGTGCCAAGCGCCCGGCCGCCGTGAAGGCCTCGGCCGATGTGGCCTTGGCCTCTCAGGACCCCTTGCAACAGCGTTTGTTGAACGGCCGAGATGTGGATTGGGCCTACAGCGGGGCGACCGGGCCAGATGCCTGGGGGCAGCTCAAGCCCGCTTACCGGCTGTGCATGTTGGGCAAACGCCAAAGTCCCATCGACATCCGCGACGGTCTGCCGGTTCACCTCGACCCGATCCAGTTCGACTACCGTCCGACGCGTTTCCGCGTGATCGACACCGGTCGCACAGTGGAGGTCAAGTTCGATCTGGGCAACAGCATCACGGTGATGGGCCAACGCTACGAGCTGGTGGCCATGCACTTTCACCGCCCCAGCGAGGAGCGGGTGAACGGCCGTGCCTATCCGATGTCGGCGCATCTGCTGCACAAGAGCCCGGCCGGGCAGCATGCGGTGGTGGCCGTGTTGCTGGACCAAGGCGAGTCCCAGCCACTGATCCAGCAGGTGTGGAACAACCTGCCGCTGGAGAAGCATCAGGAGCAACTGGCCCAGGCGCCGATGGACCCGAGCCAGATCCTGCCCGCCCAGCGCGCCCAGTACTACACCTACATGGGCTCGCTCACCACGCCGCCCTGCACGGAGAACGTGCTGTGGATGGTGATGAAGCAGCCGGTCACCGTGTCGATCGACCAGATCGACATCTTCCACCGCCTCTACCCGATGAATGCGCGCCCCGTGCAGCCGACTTCGGGCCGCCTGATCAAGGAAGGTCTTTGAGCCCCTGCGGGCTCAGTACACCCGTCCGCCCTTGATCTGGGCGTGGGTACGCCGGGTCAACTCGGTGGCTTTGGCCATTTGCGCCATGGCATGACCGGCGTGGGCGTGGCAAATGGCCAGGCCCAAAGCGTCGGAGGCGTCGTTGTTCGGTTCGCGCGGCAGATTCAGCAGGCGCATCACCATGTGACGGATCTGGGCCTTGGCGGCGTGCCCGTGCCCAACCACGGCTTTCTTCATCTGCAAGGCCGTGTATTCCGAGACCTGGGGTGAGGTCGGACTGGCCAGCAGCCCGGCGATCGCGGCGCCACGTGCCTGACCCAGCAGCAACGTGGACTGCGGGTTCACGTTCACGAACACGATCTCGACCGAGGCCTGTTCGGGCTCGTAGCGCGCCACGACTTCGCGCACCCCTTCGAAGATCAGTTTCAGCCGCGAGGGCAGGTCGCCTTGGGCGGCTTCCTTGGTCTTGATGGTGCCGCTGGCCACGTAATGCAGGCGGGGGCCTTCGGTTTCAATCACCCCGAAACCGGTGGTCTGCAAGCCAGGGTCGATGCCGAGGATTCTCATGGGGCGTGTGGGGCGCGGTGTTCGTTCGGGGTGGGGGAGGCGTCTTGCATGAGCAGTCGGATGCCCACCAGGGTGTAGCGGGTGCTGGCAGCATTCCAGTTGCGGTAGCTGCAGCGGGCATAGAACGCCCAGGTGTGCCATGAGCCTCCGCGGCGCACGCGCACCGAGCCGTCGGCCGGCCCCGGCGGATCGACCTCGGGCGAGTGGGCATAGTAGTCGTCTTCGTGCCAGTCGGCCGTCCATTCCCAGACATTGCCCAGCATGTCGTACAAGCCGAAGGCATTGGGCGCCAGGCTGCCAACCGGGGCGGTGAAGGCGAAGCCGTCGCTGGCCTTCACGGCGCGGTCGGCCCACAGCGGCCAGTGCGTTGCGGCGGCGGCATCGAAGACGTTGGCGGCCTGGGTCAGCTTGGTGGGATCGTCGCCATGGGGGTAGCGGGTGGTGGTGCCGGCGCGGCAGGCGTATTCCCACTCGGCTTCGGTGGGCAGGCGGTAGGTGCGTTGTTCGGTTTGGCTCAGCCAGCGTGCCAGGGTCTGCGCATCGTGCCAACTGACGTTGACCACCGGTTCGTCATCGCCTTGGGTGAAGCCCGGGTTCTGCCAGGAGTACTTCGGATCGCGTCCCGCAAAGGCGTCCTGATTCGGTTGGCGCCGGGTCACGTGGTCGGCGCTGTAGCCAAACCCCCCGGTGCCGTCGGCCACCGATTGGGGGACGTAGCCGGATGCCGCCAGGAAGCGCCGGAACTGGCCGACGGTGACCTCGTGCTGACCCATGTAGAAAGCACGCGAGATGCGCACACGGTGCACGGGCGCTTCGTCGTGCAGTTGCGTGAAGCGTTCGGGCTCGTAGCCGGGGAAGGCCTGGGCGAGGGCTGCCGGCAATTCGGCACTGCCCATCATGAACTCGCCGGCCGGGATGCGCACCAGTTTCATGCCCAGGCTGTTCTCGATGACCTGCGGTTCGGCCTGGGCGGCGCAGGCGAGGGCCGCGCAAACCACCGACAAAGCGCTGTGACGCCGCGCGGGCAGACACCTCAGCATGAGGTCAACTCCTGGGGATGCAAACCGCCCGCAGCTTACGCCAATTTGCCGTTCAAGATTGACCGCGCAGGGCCGCCGCGATCAGGGGCCACACAGCGCGGTGAGATGATCGGAACCAGTCGATGTGCCCCAGGCTTTTCAGCCCATGCTGTGCGGGCTGCACCCGGATGGCCTGCTTCGGCGCGGCGGGGAAGGTGCGCAGCAGGTCGGCCACGGTGGCGTCGGTGGCAATGTCATCGTCGGATGCGTGCAGCACCGTGATCGGCGTGCGCACTTGCGCATGGAAGTCGTGCTCGGGGTGGTGGCGCACGGCGTTGGTGGCATAGCCACCCGCGGCACACCATTGCCCCCATTGCAGGCCCACGCGGGCGGGCAGGTTCTCGCCCAGGCCAATCGCGGCGGTGGGGGCATAGCCCTTGAAGCGCACGCCCATCGGGATCACGCCGCGCAGGCCAAACCAGGCCTTCATGCGGAAGCCGGGGCGCATGCCGCGCAGCCAGCCCGTCGAGGCCGACACGCCCACCAGGCGGGCAACGCGATGGTGGTTGGGCAGTAGCCCGATCATCTGACCACCGGCGCTGTGGCCCAGCAGCAAGGCCTGCGCGCTGCCGGTGCGCTGCAGCAGCCAGTCCAGCGCCGCGACCTGATCCTGCTGCCCCCACTCGGCCAGCGAGGCGCGACAGTGTTTCAGCGGGCCGTGCAGGGACAGGCCGATGCCGCGGTAGTCGAACACCAGAACGTCATGCCCCTGCTGGGCCAGCCAGTGCACGAAGCGCAGGTAGTAATGCTGTTTCACGCCGGTGGCCGGACTCAGCAACACGGGCAGGCCTGCGGGGGCGTCCGAGCGGCTGCGCACGAGATGTCCGTGCAAGCGAACGCCGTCCGCGCAGGTGATCTCGACGCGTTCGATGCCATCAGAAGGGGAGGTGCGGGTCATGAGGGATCTCAGCGAGGGGAATGGTCATCGAGGTGTTGCACATGACGCAGCCAGCGGGCCACGGTCTGCAACTCCTCGTCAGAGAAGCCTTCGTACAGGCGGGTGTTGATGCGCCTGAGCGCCTGTTTCAGGGCCGGTAACTGGGTGCGGCCAGCATCCTGCAGCCAGACGCGCTGGGTGCGGGCATCGTCCGGGCAGGGACGGCGTTGCACCCAGTGCAAGGCCTCCATGCGCTGAATCAGCCCCGAGACGGCCGAGGGCGCCAGGTCGAGCGCCTCGGCCAGCTGGCCCATGGTGGCGCCATCGGCTTTGGCCAGCGCGAACAGCACGCCGCTTTGGGCCGAGGTGGGCGCATTGCCCCCGGAGGCGGTGGCCCAGGCCTGTTGGGCGGTCATCCATTGCTGGAGCCGGCGTTGGGCACTGTTGAGCATGAAGATCAAGCGGGGACGGTCAGCCATGATCCATTGATTTGTTTCGTATGCGAAGTATAAGTGCTTCGCATACGAAGTAAATGGGCGAGTTTCAAGCTGGGCGCAGAAAAAGAAAAAGGCCCCGAAGGGCCTTTGGTGTGTGCATCGCGATGGCGCGTCGGTACGTGGCCGGCGCCAGTCGCAGCATCGATCAGTGACGGAAGTGACGCGTGCCAGTGAAGACCATGGCAATGCCACGCTCGTCAGCAGCCGCGATGACTTCATCGTCGCGCATCGAACCACCCGGATGGATCACGCAGGTCGCGCCCGCATCGACCACCACATCCAGGCCGTCGCGGAACGGGAAGAACGCGTCCGACGCAACGGCGGTGCCTTGCAGGCTCAGACCGGCGTGTTGCGCCTTGATCGAGGCGATGCGGGCCGAGTCCAGGCGGCTCATCTGGCCGGCGCCCACGCCCATGGTCATGCCGTCCTTGCAGAACACGATGGCGTTGCTCTTGACGAAGCGGGCCACGGTCCAGGCAAACAGCATGTCCTTCATCTGCTGCTCGGTGGGCTGCAGCTTGGTCACGACCTTGATGTCGCCGACGATGTCAATGTTGTCCGCCGATTGCAGCAGCATGCCGCCGCCGACGCGCTTGAAGTCCAGGGCGTTGCCCAGTTTGCGGGTGGCGTCGTCCAGCGGCACTTCCAGCAGACGCACGTTCTGCTTGGAGGCATAGGCAGCTCGCGCGGCATCGGTGAACTTCGGCGCGATCACCACTTCCACGAACTGCTTGTTGGCGTTGATGGCGTCGATCACGTCCACGTCCACCACGCGGTTGAAGGCCATGATGCCGCCAAACGCCGAGGTCGGGTCGGTCTTCAAAGCCTGGGTGTAGGCCTGCAGCGGGCCGGCGCCCACGGCCACGCCGCAGGGGTTGGCGTGTTTGATGATCACGCAAGCCGGGGCTTCAAAGGCCTTCACGCATTCCCACGCGGCATCGGCGTCGGCGATGTTGTTGAAGGACAGTTCCTTGCCCTGGATCTGCGTCCAGTTGGCCAGGGTGCTGACCACGGGAGCGGCTTCACGGTAAAACGCGGCCGACTGGTGCGGGTTCTCGCCGTAACGCATGCCCTGCACCTTGTGCAGTTGCAGGTTGTAGACGGCGGGGTACTCGGCCTTGGCGGGCACGGCTTCGGTGGCCAGCTCGGCACCGGCTTCCAGCGAGGTCAGGTAGTTGGTGATCATGCCGTCGTAGGCGGCGGTGTGGGCAAACACCTTCTTGGCCAGCATGAACTTGGTCGAACGGGTGATGCCCTCAAGCTTCATTTCCGACAGCACCTGTTCATAGTCGACCGGGTCGATGATCACGGCCACGTCCTGCCAGTTCTTGGCAGCCGCGCGCAGCATGGTGGGGCCGCCGATGTCGATGTTCTCGATGGCGTTTTCCAGCGTGCAATCGGCCTTGGCGGTAGCCTGGGCGAAGGGGTAGAGGTTGACCACCAGCATGTCGATGGTGTCGATGCCGTGTTCCTTCAGAGCGGCCATGTGCTCGGGCAGATCGCGGCGAGCCAGGATGCCACCGTGCACGCGCGGGTGCAGCGTCTTGACGCGGCCGTCCAGCATTTCTGGGAAGCCGGTGATTTCCGACACCTCGGTCACGGGCAGGCCCTTTTCGGCCAGCAGCTTGGCGGTGCCGCCGGTGGACAGCAGGCGCACGCCCTGGGCGTTCAGCGCCTGGGCAAATTCAACGATGCCGGTCTTGTCGGACACGGACAGCAAGGCGGTCAAGGCCATGGGGTCTTCCTTCAGTTCAAAGATCGTGGGGATGCAAAAACAGGTTCACTTGATGAGCTTGTGCTCCAGGAGCTTGCGACGCAGGGTGTTGCGGTTGATGCCCAGCCAGTCGGCGGCCTTGGACTGGTTGCCCTCGGCACGTTGCATCACCACTTCCAGCATCGGGCGCTCCACCGCATTGACGACCATGTCGTACACGGCGTGCGGCTCGGCGCCACGCAGGTCGTGGAAGTAGCCTTCCAGGTTGTCCTTGATGCAGTCTTGGATGTTCTTCTTGCTCATATCAATCAATTCGCTGTGCAGGAGGCCTCCCTGGCCTCCTGCGCGTCGTCGTCCTCGCTCACGTCCACGGCCCCAGCGGGCAGGCGATCGTGATCGAGGCTGAGTTCATCAAAATAGTCGGCCACGGCCTGCACCTGCGCGGCGCAGCTGTCGAGCGCGTTCATGCGGCTGCGAAAGGCCTCGCCGCCGGGCAGGGCGCGCACGGCCCAGCCGATGTGCTTGCGGGCGGTGCGCACGCCGGCGAACTCGCCGTACAGGCCGTAGTGGTCGTCGAGGTGGGCCAGCAGCCACTGCTTGACCTGCTGCGTCAGCGGCGCGGCGCGGTGCGTGCCGGTGGCCAGGAAGTGGGCGATGTCGCCAAAAATCCAGGGGCGGCCTTGCGCGGCGCGGCCGATCATGAGGGCGTCGGCGCCGGTGTGCTGCAGCACGGCCAACGCTTTCTCGGGTGTGGTGATGTCGCCATTGGCCACCACCGGCACGCGCACGGCGGCTTTGACGGCGGCAATCGTGTCGTACTCGGCCTGGCCCTTGTAGCCTTGTTCACGGGTACGGCCGTGCACGGTCAGCATGGCGACGCCGGCCTGCTCAGCTGCGCGGGCAATGCGCTCGGCGTTCTTGTGCTGCTGGCTCCAGCCGGTGCGCATCTTCAGCGTCACCGGGACGTTGTGAGGCGCGCAGGCGGCCACCACCGCTTCCACGATCTGCAAGGCCAGCGGCTCGTCCTGCATCAAGGCCGAGCCCGCCCATTTGTTGCACACCTTCTTGGCTGGGCAGCCCATGTTGATGTCGATGATTTGCGCGCCGCGGTCGATGTTGTAGGCGGCGGCCTCGGCCATCATGGCCGCGTCGGTGCCGGCAATCTGCACGGCGATCGGGCGGGTTTCACCGTCGTGGTTGGCGCGGCGCGAGGTCTTGAGCGTGTGCCACAGGTCCTTGCGCGACGTCACCATCTCGCTGACCGCGTAGCCTGCGCCCAGGCTTTTGCACAGCTGGCGGAACGGGCGGTCCGTCACCCCGGCCATGGGCGCCACGAACAGGCGATTCGGCAACGTGATGTTGCCAATCGCCAGGGCGCTGAGGGTGGGGTGGGGGGCGTTCATGCGGGCTCTGAAAGAGGCAAAGCCCCGACCGATTGAGCGATCAGGGCTGCTTAAAAAGGAGGCAGAGTATAGCCCGCCTCGAAGCGGGTGCGCACCCTTTTTCGAGCGCCGCACACGGAAAACCCATGCCATCGAGCGGCGGCGGCATGGGGAAAACCTGATGAGTGACGTAAGCGTAAACACCCGGCATTAAGCGTCAAGTGTTCCGTAGGATGGAGGCGTCTGCCCTATGCGGCAAGCGAGCCGCTTTCACCACTTTGTTGAACCTTGGAGAAGCCTGATGAAGCCGATGCACTTGTCTCTGGCCCTGGCGGCCACCTTGCTGGCCGGTGCTGCCAGCGCCTAGCAGTACACCTTCAAGGTGGGGGCGGCCTACATCAACCCGAATGCGACCAGCGATGACCTGACCGGCACCATGACGCTCAACGTCGAAGGGGTGCCTTTCACCATCACCAAACCGGTGGATGCGGGGATTCAGCTGGAAGTGCAGCCTCAGACCGCCTTCATCTTCAGCATCGCCCGCAGCTTCACGGACAACTGGGAGGCCGAGGTCTTGCTGGGCTTCCCGCCTCGGCACGATGTGAAAATGCGCATGAACAATGCGCGCATCAAGCAACTCTCCACCCTGAATCCGGAGGGCCCGCTGCCCGATGGGGTCAGCAGCTACAGCGTGATCGCGTCCAAGCACATCGCCTCGTATGACGGGAAGGTGGTCTCGTCGCTCACGCAGTTCGCCCCCACCGCTTTCATCAACTACAAGTTTGGCTCCGCACAGAGCACCTGGCGTCCCTATGTCGGTGTGGGTGTCAACTTCACCCACGTCAAACCCGACCCGAGCGCCGCAGGCGAAGCGTTCTACAACGATGGCAAGGTGAAAACCAAGGTGTCCGACTCTTGGGGGCTGGCGCTGCAGGCAGGGATCAGCTACCACATTGATGACACCTGGCTCATCAACGCGAGCTATGCCACGGCGCAAGTCGCCAACAAGATCGAGATCCAGACGGTGTCGGGCGCCACGCAGTACGGCAAGTACAAGTTCAACCCATCGATCTGGATGCTCACCGTGGGCCGCAAGTTCTGAACCTTCTCAATCAGAGGCGGTCATTTTTCATGGCGATGCGAGTTTGTTGCATTTGAAATGCAATCGTTGCAAATAAAATGTCAGATTCACTGAATTGTTCTGACATTTTTCGCGCCTCTCATGAAGTTTCTCCCTGTGACGCTCTCCCTGGCTGCCACCCTGGTGGCCAGTTCTGCCTTGGCTCAGTCGGGCTACACCATCAAGCTGGGTGTGGGCACCATCGATCCACGCGCCACCAGCTCTGATCTGAAGGGCACTTTGCCGGTGTACAACCCGCAGGTGCAGCAGGTGATTGGCACGGTGGGCGTGTCCAGCGGGGTGCAACTGGAGGTGCAGCGACAAGACACCTTGATGTTCAGCATCGAGCGCGCGCTCAATGAGCAATGGGCGGTCGAGTTGCGTCTGGGCTACCCGCCCAAGCACGATGTCAAGTTGCGCCTGAAGGACCCCGTGCTGACTGGCCCGGGGCCCTATGTCGCTGGTGTGCAGGCCAAGCTGGCCGCCAACGATGGCCTCGTCGTCGCTGGGGTTCGCCAATGGGCCCCGACGCTGTTCCTGAACTACAAGTTCGGTGACAAGACCAGCGTTCTGCGTCCCTGGGTGGGGGTGGGCGTCAACCACACCACCTTCAAGTCCTCGACCACAGCGGTGGGCAATGAGCTCTACCACGATGGCGTGGTGCGCGTGAAGCTCTCCGATTCCACGGGGCTGGCGTTCCAGACCGGGCTCACCTATCAGCTTGACCAGAACTGGTCGCTGCAGGCCAGCTGGATGACGGCGGCCGTCAAGCATCGCTTGAGCACCTACACCGATCAAAGCGCGCAGAAGGCCACTTACCGTTTCCATCCCTCGGTGTTCACCGCGGTGGTGGCGTACAGCTACTGAGTTCCTCGGCAACGCGACTCCGATCAGCCCCTGCTTGCAGGGGCTTTTTCATTCCCGGGCCACAATCACGGCCATGGAAAGTTGGATGCCCTCTTTCATCGCCAGCACCCTGGCCTGGTTGGCGCTGCCGTCGGTCGGCTTGCCGGCCGTGTTCCTGGTGGCCACACTGTCGGCCACCTTGCTGCCCATGGGCTCGGAGCCTGCTGTGTTTGCCTTGGTGCAAGCCCAGCCCGAGTTGTTCTGGCCCGCCGTGCTGGTGGCCACCATGGGCAACACCCTCGGCGGTGCCATCTCGTGGTGGATGGGGGCCGGGGCGCATCGCACCGTGGAGCACTGGCAACAGGCGCACCCGGCCGGGCATCCGCCCCAGGGCCGTGGCCACGGCCAGGCACTGGCGTGGCTGGCACGTTTCGGTCCCAAAGCCTGCCTCTTGTCGTGGCTGCCCGTGGTGGGCGACCCGCTGTGTGCCGTCGCCGGCTGGCTGCGGCTGCCCTTCTGGCCTTGTGTCGCCTACATGGCCGTGGGCAAACTGGCCCGCTATGTCACGATGACCGGCGCCTTGGTCTGGGTGTTCTGAGCGTCCGGCCGGTCAGCCGTGCTTACTGGCCTTACTTGCGCACCTCAATGGCGGTGACCGTGAACTGCCCCCCCACCTTGTCAGCCTCGAAGCTCACCTTGTCACCCACCTGCAGCTTCTGCAGCCAGGCGGGGTTGGCCACCCGGAAGGCCATCTGCATGGCCGGGATGTCGAGGTTCTGAATCGGGCCGTGCTTGAGGGTGATCTTGCCGGCATCCACGTCGATCTTCTTGACTTCGCCATCCACGGGCTGCGCCTGAACGCTCAGGGCCATGCCCAGGCCGAGCATCAGACCGCCGAAGGTGCGGGTCAGGGTGTGCTTCACGGGGGTGCTCCTCTGTCACAAACAAGGGTGACAGTATCCGATAAACGCGTGAGCCGCGTTCGGGTTGACCTGTTCGCCCCCGGCAGGCCCGCAGGCTTCTAGAATGTTGCCTTGGTTTTCCTTTCACTCCCACCTCTCTGCGCGCACGCCATGCCCAACTCTGCCCAGCCCGACCTCGTTGCCCACATCGCTCCCCGTGACAAGGCGGAGATCCTGGCGCAGGCCTTGCCCTACATCCGCAAGTTCCACGGCAAGACCATCGTCATCAAGTACGGCGGCAACGCCATGACCGACCCGGCCCTGCAGGCCGACTTTGCCGAAGACGTGGTGCTGCTCAAACTGGTGGGCCTCAACCCGGTGGTGGTGCACGGCGGTGGCCCGCAGATCGATGCCGCGCTCAACAAGATCGGCAAGAAGGGCCAGTTCATCCAGGGCATGCGCGTCACCGACGAAGAAACCATGGAGGTGGTCGAGTGGGTGCTGGCCGGTGAGGTGCAGCAAGACATCGTGGGCCTGATCAACGCCGCCGGCGGCAAGGCCGTGGGCCTGACCGGTCGCGACGGCGGCATGATCCGCGCGCGCAAGCTCAAGCTGGTGGACCTGGAAGATGCCACCAAGGAGCACGATGTGGGGCAGGTGGGTGAGATCGAAGCCATCGATCCCAGCGTGGTCAAGGCCTTGCAGGACGATCAGTTCATCCCCGTCATCAGCCCCATCGGCTTTGGTGCACAGAACGAGAGCTACAACATCAACGCGGACCTGGTCGCGTCGAAGTTGGCCGAGATCCTCAAGGCCGAGAAGCTCATGCTGCTGACCAACATCAAGGGCGTGCTCGACAAGGAAGGCAACCTGCTGACCGACCTGACCGCTCGCCGCATTGACGAGCTGGTGGCCGATGGCACCATCAGCGGCGGCATGCTGCCCAAGATCGCCGGCGCGCTGGATGCGGCCAAGAGCGGCGTCAACGCCGTCCACATCGTTGATGGCCGCGTGCCGCACGCCATGCTGCTCGAAATCCTGACCGAGCAGGCTTACGGCACCATGATCCGTTCGCACTGATCGCTCATGCACACCGACGCGTCGGGCATGCAGCGCTGGTCGCGGCTGGATGCCCGACTGCTCGGCGTCGCGCTCGTTTACCTCATCGTGGTGGCGGGCCTGCAAGCGTGGGCCTCGCCCACCGCAGAGCTGGACCAGGCTGAGCAACTGGTGTTCGCGCAAGGCCTCCAGTGGGGTTACAGCAACCAGCCGCCGCTTTACACATGGTTGTTGTGGGGGTTGGAGCAGATGACCGGCCCCAGCCTGGTGGTGCTCTACCTTGTCAAAGTCGCGCTGCTGGGCTCCTTGGCGGTCAGTTTCGTGGGCATCGGCCACGAACTGCAACTGTCGTCGCGTCAGCGACTCGTGTCGCTGTTGGGGCTGGCATGGCTGCCGGCCTTCGTCTGGGAGGCGCAACGTGACCTGACCCATTCGATGATGGCGGCCACGATGGCGTCGCTCATGTTGTGGGGCAGTTTGTGGGCGGTTCGGCGTCGCGTCTGGTGGGCCTACACCTGGCCGGGGCTGGCGGCGGCGGGTGCGCTGCTCTCCAAACACAATGCGGTCATCTTTGTGGTGTCCGTGCTGCTCACCTTGCTGTCCTTGCCCGACTGGCGTCGCCGCTTGAGTCCCGGGGGCGTGGTGTGGGCCTGCGTGTTGATGATGGTGCTGTGCGCCCCCCACGGCAGGTGGTTGTTGCAGCACCCCGATGTGGTGGCGCAGACGACCCACAAGCTCATCGGTGCGCACGATGACGCTGGTTGGGTCGCCTGGGGAGAGTTGCTCGGCGGATTGATCAAGGGGCTGTTGGCCTTTTTGGTGCCCTGGTTGCTGGTGGCGGTGCCGTTGTGGTGGCGTGCCCACCAGCGCTGCGCGGCCAGCGTGCTCCTGACCCGCTTGCTGTGGGTGGTCATGGCGGTGTTGCTGGTCTTTGTGCTGGCCATCGGTGCCGAGTCGTTCAAGGGGCGCTGGCTGTTCCCGCTGCTCTTTTTTGTCCCTCTGTGGCTGGCAGCTTCGGTCGACGTGGCGGCTTCGCGCGCCAGCCTGGTGATGGTGAGGGGCGGCGTGATCTTGGCCCTGCTGTGCGGCGTGCTGCTGTCGGCCCGCATCGTTTGGCCGATCGCTGGCGAAGTCCAGACGCGCCAGAATCTGCCTTTGGTGGGCCTGGGCGCGCAGTTGCAGCAGGCCTGGGGCGAGGTGCCGCCCGTCGTGCTCGTGTCGCATCATCACGTCGGAGGCAACTTGCGGTTGGCCTGGGGTGGCGATCCTGTGATTCAGACGCCGAAGCTGACCTGGCCCGTGGCGTTGCCCGATACGCTGATGGTTGTGGCCACCACCCAGGACTTGCGCAACCCCGACTTTGCGACCTGGCTGCGCGCACAGACGGGCCAAGACCCGGCAGGGGTGAACTGGCAGGCCGTGCAGGCACCGGTGTTGCACCGGCCTGAACTGGCGCCGTACGTGCTGCACTGGGCCGCGCTGCCGCGTACGGCTGGGGGGGCGCCATGAGCTCGCGTCGTGCGCCGGAGCTGGCGGCCCCGATCTGGCTGTTCGACCTCGACAACACCCTGCACGATGCCAGCAAGGCCGTTTTCGGGCGACTCAATCGCTCAATGACCGATTACATCGTGCAGCATCTGGGGCTGGCGCGTGACGATGCGGACCGGCTGCGCATGCACTACTGGCGCCGCTATGGCGCCACCTTGTTGGGCCTGGAGAGGCACCATGGCATCCGCGCGGCGCACTTCCTGGCCCAGACCCATACGCTGCCCGGTCTGGAAGCGCAGTTGCACATCCCCCCGGTGGACCGCGCAGCGCTGCACAGCCTGCCGGGACGCAAGTTCCTGCTCACCAATGCGCCGGCCGACTATGCCAAGCGCGTGCTCACCGCGCTCGACCTCGCCTCGTGCTTCGAAGGTGTCATTTCGATCGAGGGCATGCGCGTGTTCGGCGACCTGCGGCCCAAGCCCGATGCCCGCATGATGCGCGTCGTGCTGGCGCGCCACCGGCTGCCAGTCCACCGCTGCGTGCTGGTCGAAGACACGGTGGCCAACCTCAAGAGCGCGCGCAGCCTGGGCCTGCGCACGGTGTGGATGCAGCACTACCTGCGCCACAACCCGCATGGCCCGGAGTTGGGCGTGCCCCTGCACGGCCGGCCGTCATGGGTGTGTGTCAGAATCAAAAAGCTACGGACCCTGCACCGCTGGGCCCGCACGGCAAGTCGGTGATCACCACTCAGGGAGGCTGGATGTCGGACGCGTACTCATCCCAGGCGGCACAGACCGCAGCGGCTGCGGTGCCATCCTCCCCGTCGTCTTCCCCCGTCCTCGCCGAGGCCGCGCCCGGTGCGCCCGCAGCCGCCGGTCGCAAACGGCCCAAGCCTGGTGAGCGGCGCGAACAAATCCTGCGTGCCCTGGCCATGTTGCTGGAACAGCCTGAGGCCGATCGCATCACCACGGCGGCCCTGGCCAAGCACCTGCAGGTCAGTGAGGCGGCCTTGTATCGCCACTTCGCCAGCAAGGCGCAGATGTTCGAAGGCTTGATCGCCTTCATTGAAGACAGCCTGTTCACGCTCGCCAACCAGATCCAGGCACGCGAGCCCGATCCGGCCCAACAGGTGGCCCGTCTGCTGGCGCTGGTGCTCCAGTTCGCGCAAAAGAACCCCGGCATGTGCCGCGTGATGGTGGGCGACGCGCTCATCCTGGAGCACGCGCGTCTGTCGGTGCGCATCAACCAGCTGTGGGATCGGCTGGAATCCTTGCTGCGCCAGAGTCACAAGGCGGTGGCCGACGCGCGTGGCTCGCTCACGCCCACGGTCGAGGCCCAGGCAGCGGCCTCGCTGGCGGTCAGTTTCTTGCTGGGGCGCTTGCAGCGCTTTGTGCGCAGCGGTTTTCAGCGCTTGCCCACCGAGCATCTCGAAGCCAGCGTGCAGCAATTGTTGCGCTGAGCGGGCAGGCGCGGCAGTCGCTACACTGCCCGCATGACGACGCTTGACCCCGCCCTGATCTCCCTGCTGCAGCGTGCCGAGTCGCTGGTGACGCGACTCGATGCCTTGCTGCCTTCTTCTCAACATGTTGTGCTGGCGCCCGACTGGTCGGCCTCGGTGGCCTTCCGCTATCGCAAGCGCAGCGGGCAGGCCTGGGCGGCTGGCCGGCTGGAGCCGGTGCGCCATGTGGCCCACATCACCTATGCCGACCTGCAGGAGGTGGACACGCAAAAGGAGCGCTTCGCCCGCAACCTAGCTCAGTTCGTGGCAGGCAAACCCGCCAACAACGTGTTGCTGTCGGGCGCGCGCGGCACTGGCAAGTCCTCCCTGGTCAAGGCCGGGTTGCACGCTCATGCCGCACAGGGGCTGCGCCTCATCGAGGTGGACAAGTCCGACATGATCGATCTGCCCGACCTGATCGATCTGGTGAGCGCCCGCCCGGAGCGCTTCATCATTTTCTGTGACGACCTGAGCTTTGACGAGGGCGAGCCCGGCTACAAGGCGCTCAAGTCCATCCTCGATGGCACCGTGTCGGCCGGGGGGGACAACGTGCTGCTGATGGCCACGTCCAACCGCCGCCACCTGCTGCCCGAATACCACTCCGACAACGCCACCTACAAGCACACCAGCGATGGTGAGTTGCACCCGGGTGAGGCGGTGGAGGAGAAGATCTCGCTGTCCGAACGCTTCGGGCTGTGGATCAGCTTCTACCCCTTCTCGCAAGACGAGTACCTGGCCATCGTGGCGCAGTGGCTGAGCCACTTCGGCCTGCCTGACGGCGTGATGGATGTGGCCCGCCCGCAGGCTTTGCTGTGGGCGCTGGAGCGGGGCTCGCGATCGGGCCGCGTGGCCTATCAGTTTGCACGCGATTACGCTGGCCGTGGCTACACGGGAGCCAACCATGTCTGAGGCACAGACCGAACGCAAGTCATACCACGTGATGGATGCCACCGACCGCACGCCGGTCGAAGTGGCCGTGGGCGTGCTGATCGAGCGCGATGCCCAGGGGCGCGAGAGCCGCTTCCTGTTGACCTCACGTCCACAAGGCAAGGTGTATGCGGGCTACTGGGAGTTTCCGGGCGGCAAGCTGGAGGCCGGTGAAACGGTTGAGCAGGCCTTGCGCCGTGAGCTGCACGAAGAGATTGGCGTCACCATTGGCGAGGCTCATCCCTGGCAGGTGGAGCTGATGGACTATCCCCACGCGCGTGTGCGCCTGCATTTCTGCAAGGTGTACGAGTGGCAGGGGGAGTTCGAGATGAAGGAGTCGCAACACATGGCCTGGCAGACGCTGCCGGTGGAGGTGGGGCCGGTCTTGCCGGGCACCATTCCAGTGTTGCAGTGGCTGGCCGCGGAGCGGGGCCACACCGGCTTGACCCACCATCAGGTGGGCGAGCCGGGTTGAGCGCGGCGCCTCAGCCGAGGCGCGGTCGATCAGTTGCTGGCGGCGCTGGCGGCTTGCGAGGCAGCCGATGCGGCTTCCACAGCGGCGGCGCTGGCCACCGGGGCTGCTTCGCTGGCAGGGGCCGATACGTCCGAAGCGGCCGAGGCGCTGTGGTCCACTTCGATGCCGTGCTTCTCACCGCCCATGTCGATGTCGCCACCGCTCTTCATCAGCACGAAAATGGCCAGGGCCGCAAAGGCCACAAAGGCCACCAAAATCTTCCACATGGGGTTCTCCTGAAAGTGGTTCACAAAGACGGATGCCTGTTGGGCATCGGGTGCCACCCGGCGTGGGGCAGCGCGGCACATTGTGCGTCACCCCTGGGGACAACGCTCTCCGTAGCTTCCCTGGGGCCGCCATGAAATAAGCCCGGCATGGCCGGGCTGGAGGTGTGTCACGGGCTGGGCTCGTCAGCGCAGCCTGTGGCAGAGGGATCAGCTCAGTTGTTGGCTGACCAGCTTGGTCAGTTCGAACATCGTGACCTGGTCCTTGCCGAAGATGGGCTTGAGCTTGGCATCAGCATTGATGTTGCGCTTGTTGGCCGCGTCTTGCAGGTTGTTCTTCTTGATGTATTCCCAAACCTTCTTGGTCACTTCGGTGCGGGGCAGCGGGGCGGCGCCGATCACGGCGGCCAGCAGCGGGCTGGGGGTCAGGGGCTTGAGGAAAGCCGCATTGGGGGCGCGCTTGGCTGCGGGAGCCTTGGTGCCTTCGGCCTTGGCCGGGGCTTTCTTTGCAGTTGCCATAAGTTTCACTCCAATTTTGGTGAGTCAGATCTGATTCGAGCCCAGGTGTTGGCGGTGCACGCACGCGGCACACTGGGTCTTGCCTCGGCGATGGTAATGCTTTTCCTGGGCAAAACCGCCGTGTGGCACGCTTTGTACCGCCATGTGCCCCCTGAAAAGCACGGGGACAAGGGCTTTGGTGTTCAATCCGGGTGCGTGTTTTCGCGCGTTGTCCTAATTTCCCGGAGTCCTGAATGCAGCCTCAAGCCGTGTTGGCCCAACCCTTTCCTTTGCCCCGTGGTGGGCGGGTCCGAAACCGCCTGTTCAAATCGGCGATGAGCGAGGCCCTGGGCACGCGCCAGGGGCACGCCACTCCCGAGTTGGCGCGTTTGTATGGCGCCTGGGCCGACGGGGGCGTGGGCTTGTGCGTCACAGGCAATGTCATGATCGACCGGCGTGCGCTGGGCGAACCAGGCAATGTAGTGATTGAGGACGACAGCCAGATGGCTGCATTGCAGGCCTGGGCCCAGGCCGCGACGCGCCACGGGACGCAGTGCTGGGTGCAACTCAACCACCCAGGCAAACAGGCGCCAAAGGGTTTGAACAAGGAGAACGTAGCGCCGTCGGCCGTGCCGTTTCGCAAGGACATGCAAGCCTTCTTCCCGACGCCGCGCGAGCTCACCGGTGCTGAGGTACGGGAGTTGATCGCACGCTTTGGTCGGGCCGCTGGCATCGTCAAGCGGGCTGGCTTTACCGGGGTGCAGATCCATGGTGCGCACGGTTATCTGGTCAGCCAGTTCCTCTCCCCGCACCACAACCAGCGTACCGATGAGTGGGGTGGCACGCCCGAGAAGCGCCGTCGCTTCGTGCTGGCGGTGCTGGCGGCGATCCGCGATGCGGTCGGCCCCGACTTCCCGATTGGCATCAAGCTCAATTCGGCCGATTTTCAGCGTGGCGGCTTCACCGAGGAGGAGTCGCTCGACACCATCCGTGCCTTGGCGCAGGCGGGCATCGACTTGATCGAGATTTCCGGCGGCACCTATGAGGCACCGGCCATGACAGGTGTGAAGACGGCTGGGGCGCCGGTGAAGGAGAGCACCCGCCAACGCGAGGCCTACTTCCTCGCGTTTGCCGAGAAGGCCCGCCAGGCGGTGTCGGTGCCACTGGTGGTGACCGGGGGCTTTCGGTCGCTGGAGGGCATGGCAGCGGCCCTCACCTCTGGGGCGGTGGACATGGTCGGCCTGGCGCGGGCTCTGGCCATCGAGCCCGACGTGGCCAGCCGTCTGTTGAGCGGGCAGGCGCCACGTGAGCAGGTGCGTCCGATCAAGACGGGCATCCCCCCGATCGACCGCATGGGGCTGATGGAGGTGAGCTGGTACACCGGACAACTCAAGCGCATCGGGCGTGGCGAGGCACCACAGCCGAACGAGAGTGCGTTGTGGGTCTTTCTCAAGACCGTGTTCAAGCAGATGGGGCTGGGGCGCAAGAAACGCCCCACGCGCTTGCGGGCTGTCTCCTGAGGGGTCAGCGGTAGCCGGCGCGATCCAGCAGTTTCTGCGCCGGGACCAGCTGGCTGGACAGCACGCTCAGCGGCAGGGTGTCGGCCTTGAAGGTGCCGAGGTCTTCCAGCCCCTCGTTGTCGATCTTGACCCCGGGCACGGCAGGCCATTCGTTGTTGCCTTCGGCCAGATAGCGTTGGGCCTCATCGCTGGCCAGGTACTCCAGGAAGCGAACGGCCGCTTCCTTGTTCTTGGAGGTCTTGACCACACCGGCGCCCGAGACATTGACGTGGGTGCCATAGCTGTTCTGGTTCGGCATGACGATGCCCAGGCGCTTGATCAGATTGCGCTCTTCCACGCGCTCTGAATTGAGAAAGCGCGCCAGGTAGTAGGTGTTGGACACGGCCACACCGCACTCACCACTGGCCACCGACTTGATCTGATCGTTGTCACCGCCGCGTGGTGGGGTTGCGAAGTTGGCGACCACGCCCTTGGCCCATTGTTCCGTCTTGGCCTCTCCGTTGTGCGCCACCAGTGCGGCCACCAGAGACAGGTTGTAGGGGTGGTTGCCCGAGCGGCTGCACACCAGTCCCTTCAGTTTGGGGTCGGCGAGGGACTCGTAGGTGGCGACGTCAGTGGGCTTGAGCAGCTTGCGGTTGTAGATGATCACGCGGGCGCGTGTGGAAAATGCAAACCATGTTGCCGACCGCAGGTGAGCTGGAATACGTGCTTCCAGCACCTTGGATTTGACAGGTGCGAAGACGCCCCACGCATCGGCCACGGCCAGGTTGGCAGCGTCGACGGTGATCAGGACGTCTGCCGGGCTGTTGGCGCCTTCATTGCGGATGCGTTCCAGCAATTCTTCCGCACGGCCATCCAGCCTGTTGATCTTGATACCGGTCTGCTTGGTGAAGTTGCTGTAGAGCGCTTCATCAGTTTGATAGTGGCGGGCCGAGTACAGGTTCAAAACCTGATCCTTGGCCATGGCGCCCATGCTGGCTGCGAGCAGGGAGAGCGAGAGGAGCAGTGGTTTCATCATGGTGTGTGTCGTGTAGGGCGGTGGAGGACGATGCATCAGGTGCTGGCCCAGCGGCGCAGCAGGTTGTGATAAACGCCAGTCAGCTTGAGCAACTGGGGGTCGTCGGGGGCGGTCCGTGGTGTGAGGCCCTGGATGGCCTGGTCGAGGTCAAACAGCAGGGTGCGTTCACCTTCGTCGCCCACCATGCTTTCGATCCAGAAGAACGAGGCAACGCGTGCGCCGCGCGTGACTGGCGTGACCCGATGAAGGCTGGACGAGGGGTAGAGCACCATGTCGCCGGCTGCCAGCTTCACCGCTTGCACGCCGAACGGGCCTTCAATTTCCAGCTCGCCGCCGTCGTATTCATCCGGTTCAGCCAGAAACAGGGTGGCGGAGAGGTCGCTGCGCACCGTGATCTGGGTGCCCGGCACCTGCATCACCGCACTGTCGACATGGGCACCGTAGGTACCACCGTCGGCGTAGCGATTGAACTTGGGGGGGTAGATCTTCTTGGGCAGGGCGGCGGAGATGAACAGGGGGGTGGCAGCCAGGCGACGCAGGATGTGCTCGCCCAGCTCCACGGCCGTGTCCGAGCCATCTGCCAGTTGCTGGTTCTGTTTGACGCTGCGCGCCAGGGTGCCCGCAGTCTGACCGCCGTCTTGCCACGACGCCTGGTCGAGCTGGGCGCGGAAGTGGCGGACCTCGTCCTTGCTCAGGACCTGTTCGATGGAAATCAACATGGTGATGCCTTGCTGGCGGAGTCAAAAAGGATGTCGGGGGTGATGTCGGCCAGCGTGGCGCAGCCTGCCTGGGCCATGCACAACTCCAGTTCCTCATGCAGGGTGCGCAGCATGTGCGCCACGCCCAAAGCGCCTGCCACAGCGAGTGCGTACACCTGCAGCCGGCCAATCAGCACGGCATTGGCACCGAGGGCCAGGGCTTTGAAGATGTCCTGTCCGCTGCGGATGCCGCTGTCCAGCAGGAGTGGATAGCCGGGTCCGACCGCAGCGCGAATGGACGGCAGCACTGTGATGCTGGCAGGGGCACCATCCAGCGCACGTCCGCCATGGTTGGAGACCACTTGCGCGGCGATGCCCATTTCTTGCAAGACGCGAGCATCCGCGGGGTGCTGAACGCCTTTGACCACGATCGGCAGCTGAGTTTGCGTTTGCAACCAGCGCAGATCGTCCCAGGTGGGGGCGTCGGCCATGATCCCTTGGAACACCATGCTGTCGCCATGCCGCAGTGGGCGAGACGTCGGCGTCGGATAACGATCGAGGTTCACATGGCGGACGGCATCGGGCATGACAAAGCCGCTGCGCAAGGCCCGTCCACTTGGGCTCTTGATCGTGGCGTCCAGGGTCACCACGAGGGCCTGGTACTGCGCGTGTTCCGCACGCCGGATCAGATCCAGCGTGACCTGGCGGTTCGGTTGAAAGTACAGCTGGAACCACTTGTCATGGGTGAGCGGGGCGATGTCCTCCAGCAGGGTCGAGGACAAGGTGCTGACGATCATCCCGGCATCCATGGCGTGGGCGCCCTGAGCCGTGGCCAACTCGCCCAGAGGGTGCACCAGCCGCTGGTAAGCCACCGGGGCCAGCAAGATGGGGTGCAGTCGGGGCTGTCCCAGCAGTGTCAGGCGGGTATGCCCATGCGCGAGCGGGCGCAGCAGACGTGGTTGCAGGCGCAGGCGTGCCAAGGCGCCTTGATTGGCCTGCAGCGTCAGCTCTTGTCCGCTGCCCCCCTGGATGTAGTGCCAGGTGGACGGTTCGATGAACTCCGGGGCCAGGCGCTCGTAGTCTTGCGCGGCATGCAGGCCGTCGGGGATCTGATTCAAGGCGTTTGGCATGGTGGCGTGCGCACGGAAGGACCAACGGAAAAAGGCCGGACACGAGATCCGGCCTGGTGTGCGCGTCGATGCGTCAGAAATCGTAATTCAGCGTCGCGCGAACATTGCGGGCATCACCCAGGTAGGCAAATGTGCCTGAGGTGTAGGCGGCGGTGTAGTGCTCCTTGTCAAACACATTGCCGATGTTCACCCGGGCGCTCAGGTTGCGGTTGAACTTGTAGCTGGCAAACAGATCGATCAAGCCATACCCCGGCAGTTTGCGATCGTTGGACACCGATTCAGGGCTGCCCGCGAACTTGCTGCTTTGGTAGGTGTAGGTGCCGCCAAAGGTGAACTTGGGCGTCAGCTTGTAGCTCAGCAGCACCGAGGCGCTGTGGCGGGCAATGTTGGCCATTTCCTTGCCGACGTTGGCCGCGTTCAGAGACTGCAACAGCTCGGAGTTCAGTCGGGCATAGCCAGCATGGGCGCTGAGCTTGCTGGTGATGTTGCCGCTCAGACCCAGTTCGTAGCCCTGCACGCGGTACTTGCCAGTGTTCAGTGCGCCTTCCTGGGAGTAGTTGTCCAGCGTGGCCTGCTCCATCACGTCAGACTTGGTGACGCGGAACACGGCTGCGGTGGCCAGCAACTTGCCGCCCATCAGGTCCCACTTCGTGCCCAATTCGATGTTTCGGGACTTCTCCGGGCTGCTGAAGTTGGAGAAGTAGTCCAGCTTCTCGTCGTTGGTGGCGCCACTGGGCAGGCACAGACCACCGTAGCCGCAGCTGGTCACATCCGACTCGCCGCCGTTGAAGTCGCTGCCGGTGCTGTAGTTCAGGTAAACGTTCGCGTTGGGCAGGAACTTGTAGGTGGTGCCGAGCTGGTAATTGGTCAGGTTGTCGTGAAGCGCGTAGCGCAGGCCACCGTTTTCGTTGCTGTAGTCGATCCGGTCGATGCGCACGCCACCGAACACGGTCCACTTGTCGGTCACATCCACGGCATCCATGGCCGAGACGCCAATGGTCTTGTTCTTCCACAGGCTGCGGGTGCCCGTGCGTGTGGCCTGGCGCAGGTAGGCGTCGCCTTGGCCATCTTCAAAGACGCACCAGGTGGTGGCCGAGCCGCAATTGCCGCTGCTCAGAGGGGTGACCGTGAACTGGCCGTTGCGCACCAGGTGATCCGACAGCTCCAGGCTGAAGATCATGTTGTGCTTCATGCCCGCGATGTCGCGGTTCAAGAACAGGTTGGTCTGGTTAGCGAAGTAGGCGACATCCTGACCACCGGCATGGTTGCTCAGGCGAGCCAGGGCGGCCTCACCATCGTCGTTCACATAGGTGGAGGCGCGCGCACCGGTCACGAGGTAACGATTGCGGGTCGTGCCATACCGGGTCAGGTTGCTCAGCTTCGTGTCGTCATCGTGCTGGTAATTCAGCCGCACCGTGTAGGTGTCGATGTTGGAGCGCAGGTAATCGGTGTCTTGCACATAGACGGGTGGGTTCTTGACCACCTTCGCCGCGGACGCTGGCGAGCCCACCATCCACGACCCCAGGTCCGGCTTGTCTTCACCCTCCATGTGGTAGTAGTCGGCCGTGACGTTGAGCTTGTCTGTCAACTTGTGGTGCAGCGACAGGGCGACCCCTTGGCGTTCCCGGTCGGCCGGGCCGCGGTCAGGCACTTCCTGGTAGGCTTTCAACAGGTTCACGCGCAAGGCGGTGTCGTCACTGAAGGCGTGGTTGGCATCCAGCGTGAGGCGGTAGAAGTCATCGGTGCCCACACCGGCCGACAACTTCGTGAAGTCCGCATCGGTGGTGGCCTGCTTGGTGATGGAGTTCACGGCGCCGCCGGTGGCGCCACGGCCTGCGAAGGTCGCGCTGGGGCCCTTGGTGATTTCCACTTGCTCGGTGGCGAAGGATTCGCGCACGGTCATGCCTGGGTCGCGCAGGCCGTCCACGAACACGTCGGAGCGGGCCTCCTGGCCGCGGATGATGTAGCGGTCGCCAAAGGCGTTGCCGTTCTCACCGGTGCCCAGCGTGATGCCGGGTTGGGTGCGCAGGATCTCGCGCAAGTCCGTGCGGCCGGTGTCCAGCAACTGTTGCTGCGTCAGCACCGTGATCGTGGCGGGCGTTTCGGCCAGTGGCTTCACGCGGCGCTCGTCGCCGGACGTCTTGGCCTTGTAGGCGGCACCGGGCTCACCATGCGGGTTGTGATCGGGGGCGCGCACGGTGATGCTCACCGGCTTGACTTCCACCACTTCCTGAGCCGAGGTCAGTGCAGGCATCAGCAGGGCCGTCGAGGCACCCAGGGCCAGGGTCGTGCGCGCGAAAGGCGTGGCGGCGGCGGTGGGCGCGATGCGCAGGCTGCGCGGGCGTTTCAGGTTGGAGGTCGTCATGAGGCGTTGAAAGATGAGAGATCTGAATGAAAGCGCGGAAGACGGATGAGATGCACCAAGAGGGGCTCTTGATTGAAATCAATGACAAATGATAACGATTCGCAATTACCAAGTAAAGCGGAGCGTTGTATTCATGCACGTCTTGCCGCGCTCAGCCACCCAGCATCAAGGCCACGCGATAGGTCACGAACGATGCGGCATAGGCCAGGGCGAACAGGTAGCCTGCGGCGATCAGCGCCATCTTCCAGCCACCTGTTTCTCGCTTGATGGTGGCCAGTGTGCTCAGGCACATCGGTGCGAACACATACCAGGCCAGCAGCGACAGTGCCGTGGCCAGGGACCAGTCCTGCTGCAGGATGGGAATGAGGGCATCGGTGGCGTCATCGGCCACAGCTGACAGCGCATACACCGTGCCCAGCGCACTGACCGCCACCTCGCGGGCCGCCAGGCCTGGCACCAGGGCGATGCTGATCTGCCAGTTGAAACCGATCGGTTCGAACACCACAGCCAGCGCTCGGCCCAGCATCCCGGCCAGGCTGTACTCGATCGCAGGTCCTGTCGCGCCTGTGGGCGGGGCGGGGAAGCTCGACAGGAACCACAGCAACACGGTCAGCGTCAGGATGATGCCCCCCACGCGGCGCATGAAAATCTGCACGCGTTGCCACAGTCCCAGGGCGATGTTGCGCGGGTTCGGCCAGTGGTAATTGGGCAGCTCCATCATCAGGCTGCGCACCTGTCCCTTGGTGGTGAACTGCTTGAGCACCCAGGCCACCGCCATGGCGCCGGCAATGCCGGCCACATACAGGCTGAACAACACCAGACCTTGCAAAGACAGGCCCCCCGCCACCTCGCGAGCAGGCACAAACGCGCCGATCAACAGCGCATACACCGGCAAGCGCGCCGAGCAGGTCATCAGCGGCGCGATCAGGATCGTGACGATGCGGTCTCTCGGGTTGGCGATGGTGCGCGCGGCCAGGATCCCCGGAATCGCGCAGGCAAAGCTCGACAACAGGGGGATGAAGGAGCGCCCCGACAAGCCCACAGCGCCCATCAGGCGGTCCAGCAGGAAGGCCGCGCGTGGCAGATACCCTGATTCTTCGAGAATCAGGATGAAGAAAAACAGGATCAGGATTTGAGGCAGGAAGACCACCACGCCGCCGAGGCCGGCCACCAGGCCATCGACCACCAGGCTGCGCAGCCATCCTTCCGGCAGCAGGGCGCCCAAGCCGGTGCCCAGCCAGGACGTGGCCGCCTCAATCCAGCCCATCGGCGTTTCGGCCCAAGCGAACACCGCCTGGAACACCAGAAACAGCACGGCCGCCAGCAACAGGGGGCCGGCGATCGGGTGCAGCACCACCCGATCGATCCGGTCACTCAGGAGGTGAGGCACGCTGGTGTCCAAACCCAGCCCTTGCAGGATGCTGCGCACGGCTTCATGGTCGCCTCGCGAGTCGGCTTCGGGTGTGGCTGGCGCGGCCGTTGCTGGCGGTGCAGGCTGGCCGGCAAGGGCGGCGCCGGCCGTGTCCGTCGTGGTTCGCCCCCAGATGCGGGCGTCATCGAGCAACTGGCTCAGCGCAACGGCACCTTGGGTGTGCACCGCCACCGTCTTCACCACCGGCACGCCCAAAGCCTCGCTCAGGGCGTCGGGGTCGATGTCCAGGCCACGGCGTTGGGCCAAGTCCACCATGTTCAGGGCCACCACGCAAGGCAACCCAAGGCGCTTGACGGCCAGCACCAGGCGCAGATTGCGTCGCAGGTGGGTGGCGTCCACCACGCAGACCACCAGATCCGGGCGCTTCTCACCCTTGGCGTGGCCATTGAGCACATTCACGGTCACCGACTCGTCCAGCGAACGTGGATGCAGGCTGTAGGCGCCTGGCAGGTCCAGCAAACGCAAGGTCTTGCCGGCCGGTGTCACCAGGCGGCCTTCCTTGCGCTCGACCGTCACCCCGGCATAGTTGGCCACCTTCTGATGACTGCCCGTCAGGCGGTTGAAAAGGGCGGTTTTGCCGCAATTGGGGTTCCCGACCAGGGCGACCAGCGGCCCCCCGCGGTGCACGTGAACGACAGACTCTTTCATGAGGCGACTTTCGGCTCGTCCGCACGCACGCCGATGCAGTCGGCCTCGGCCCGACGCAAGGCAAAGGTGGAGTCGCCCACCCGCACCACCAGTGGATCGCCCCCGGGCATGGCCCGCGCCATGATCTGCACTTGCTCACCGGGCATGAAGCCAATTTCAGCCAGCAAGCGACCCCATTCAGGGCTGTGTTCGGGAGGCGTCACCTCGGTGACGGTGGCCCGACGGTGCAATGGCAACTGGCTCAGTGGCCCGGTGGCCGCGGCGAAGGTGTGAGCAGACATGGGCAGACGGCATGCGGCCACGCGTCAGGCACGCGTGGCCGATAGAAACCAATCCGACCATTGTAACGAGAATTATTCTCGTCTGGGTGTCGTCCTCACAACTCCACGGTCTTGCTGCCGCCAATCTTCGGCGCGGTCTTCACGCTCCAGACCATCGTGATGATCAGGATGCCAATGACGACGCCCAGCGACACCAGAACCGGGATCTTGTAGAGGTCGATCAGCAGCATCTTCGTGCCGATGAAGACCAGGATCACGGCCAGGCCATAGTTCAACAGGTGGAACTTGGCGGCCATCGCAGCCAGCAGGAAGAACATCGCGCGCAGCCCCAGGATGGCGAAGATGTTCGACGTCAGCACAATGAAGGGGTCGGACGTGATGGCGTAAATGGCGGGGATCGAATCCACCGCGAAGATCACATCGGTGAAACCCACCAGGGCCACCACCAGCAGCAGTGGGGTGGCGATGCGCACGCCGTTCTGCACCGTCCAGAAGCGCTCGCCGTCAAAGTGCTTGCTCACCGGCATCACCTTGCGCAGGATCTTCAAGGCCGGGTTGTCTTCCAAGTCGGGCTCCTGGTCGGCCGCCCACCACATCTTGACGCCAGTCAGCACCAGGAAGGCGCCGAACACATACAGGATCCAGTGGAACTGCGAAATCAGCCAGCCGCCCACCAGGATCATCACCGTGCGCAACACGATGGCGCCGATGATGCCGATCATCAGCACCCGTTTCTGGTAAGCCGAGGGCACCGAGAAGTAGGTGAAGATCATCAGGAAGACAAAGATGTTGTCCACCGCCAATGACTTCTCGATGAGGTAGCCGGTGAGGAACTCCAGCGCTTTGGTGTTGGCCACGGCGGCCCCTTGCTCTTGCATGAAGGCCCACCAGAGCAGGCCGTTGAAGGCAAAGCTCAGCGCCACCCAGATGGCCGACCAGCGAATCGCCTCGGGCACGGTGACGTCATGAGCGCCTTGTTTCTTCAGGACGACGAAGTCCACGAACAGGGCCAGCAAGACAAACACAATGAAAACGGACCACAGCCACACGGGCGCCAGGGTATGCATGAAAGTCTCCAGTCGGCACGAACATGGGCGGCCCACCATGGGCCGCTTGCATGAAGCGCCGAAAGGTCTTGCAAAACAGACGGGCGTCTGTCGTGTGCCCCGGATGGGTGGCCTGGACGGGCTCCCAACGTGCTGACGAGGCATCACCCGCGCTGATGCGTGGTGCTACTCCCCCTTCGGTCAGCGCGGATGATACCGAAGATGGCGGATGTCCGTTGGCAGGCGACACGAGACCCATAAAAAAATACCGCCAAGAGGCAGGCCCCTTGGCGGTGAAGGAAAAGAAGGTGGAGCCCCACACCCCACCTACACCATGGCTGGTGTCGCTGGCGCGGACAAGGTGACCTCGTTCGCGCTTGCTGCTATGTTAATGCGAATCATTCGCAACTATAGCAAGACCATGCAGGGAAAGTGGTTTAGCGTTCGTCGCGCAGGTCATCGCGCTGTTGACGCTGCCACGCCTTCAGTCGTGCGTCCATCACGCTGAGCTCGATCACGTCGGCCGCATTCGGACGCCGGAAGCGCTGATGGGCGCCCTGAATCCGCTCAATGGCGCCCGGCAGGTCCCCCAGCGCGGCCGCGGCTTCGGCATCGGCGCGGATCGCGCGCAAGGGCTGCTCCAATCGACGCCACAGCTCGGACAGCAGTGCCCAGGCCGCGGCATCTTGCGGGTGCGCGCTGACGTGGGTCTGTAGCCGGTTGGCGGCGTCACGCCATCCGTCGACCTGGCTGGTGCTGTCAGGTTGTGCCAGCGCCAGTCGAGCATGCAGCAGCAACTCCGGGCGGCCAGCCTGTGGCGCCGTGACGGGGGATGGGGGGGCGGGGCGCATCAGCGTGGCGGCAGCTTCGGCGGGGCGCTGTGCCTCCAGCAGGCCTTCTGATTCGCTCAGTGTCAGGATGCGCCACACCAGCGGCTGCTGGGTCGCCGGCAAGCTCAAGGCTGCCTGGCGTGCCTGAGCCATTGCCGCCGCCGCGCCACTCACTTGCCCGATGCGCTGCTTGGCCAGCGCAACCGTGTAGTGCAGACGCACCTGCGCCAAGGGGCGCGCCTCCTCGGCGCGGGTCAGGTTGCTCAGCCGGTGCAGGGCGTCGCTGCGCGGGTCCATCAGCACCTGCGCGCGGGCAGACATCAGCGCATGCCAGGCCGCACGCTGGTGCTCCGAGGGTTGAGCTCGCAGGGCCTGGGTCCAGCCATCCAGCCCCATGCGGGCACGTGCCTCCCCAATGCGCTCACTGGTCAGCGGGTGGGTGCGCAGGTAGGGGAAGCTGCCGTCGTCATTGAGGCGCGAGGCCTGTTGCAGGTGTTCGAACATGCGCGCCATGCCACCGGGCTCGAAGCCTGCCTCGGACAGCACCGTGAAACCCACGCGGTCGGCCTCGCGCTCCATGTCGCGCGAAAAATTCAACTGTCCCTGGATGGTGGCGGCCTGCCCACCATAAATCAGCGCCTGTGCGGCCGCCGGGTTGCGGCTGGCCGCCAAGATGCCCAGCACCATCGAGGCCATGCTCATCCACGAGGTGCGCGCCTGCTGCCCCATCATGCGGGCAATGTGCCGTTGGGTCACGTGCGACAACTCGTGCGCCAGCACCGAGGCCAGCTCGTCGGTCGTCGTGGTCATCGCCATCAGACCCAGGTGGACGCCGATGTAGCCCCCCGGCAACGCAAACGCGTTCACCGACTTGTCTCGCACCAGGAAGGGCTCCCACGCGTGACTGTCTTCCAGATCCGGGCCGATCTCTCCCCGTTGCCGTGCCGCGCTCAGCAAGTCGCCCCACAACGCTTGCACGTACTCCAGCAGCAAGGGATCGTCGATCACGGCCGGGTCGCCGCGGATGGCACGCATGATGCGGTCACCCAGTCGACGCTCGGCCCGAGCTGACAGGTCTTGTCCGACCGAGTCACCCAGGGCAGGCAAGGTCACGGGTGCCGCCGGGACCGTGGGGCTGTCGGCCAGGGCCCCGGTGCTCAGCGGGGCGGCACAGCACGCCACGATCATGGCCAGGGCCCAGCGCCGCGTGCTGCGCGAGGGGGCATGCGGGCCGCAGGTGCGGTTGGTGCAGGCAGTCGGGATGGGGGGCAGGACCATGAACACAAAACTCGAATGGAACGGTGCAGTATGCTGCGAAGCCACGGCCTTGAGAGCCTCAGGGCGTCTCAAAGTTCGGTTTCCTGACTGTCTTTACGCAGCTTTGCTGTTCGCCGCCCATGACCGAGTTGACCCATTTCGACCCCCAGGGCCAAGCCCACATGGTGGACGTGTCTGCCAAGCCCGCCACCGTGCGCGTGGCGGTGGCGCAAGGCCGCATCGTGATGCTGCCCAGCACGCTCGCCCTGATCGCTGAGGGCCGTGCCGGCAAAGGCGATGTGCTCGGTGTGGCACGCATCGCCGCCATCCAGGGTGCCAAGCGCACCGCCGACCTCATTCCACTGTGCCACCCGCTGGCCCTGTCCAAGGTAGCCGTTGAGTTTGAGCTGGACGAGGTCGCCAGTTCGGTCACGTGCCGCGCAACCGTACAGACCGTGGGCCCCACGGGCGTCGAGATGGAGGCCCTCACCGCCGTGCAGGTGGGCCTGCTCACCATTTACGACATGTGCAAGGCCGCTGAAAAAGGCATGGTCATCACCGACGTGCGGCTGCTGGAAAAGCAGGGCGGCAAGTCCGGGCACTGGCAGGCGGCTTGAGGCGCGATCGCCACCTGTGCGGCCATCTGCCCGCCATCAGGGCAACAACGTGCGCCAGGGGTAATGCCGCTGGGGCGGCGCACATTGGAACGGCGCCGTGCCTGCTGCTGCTGGCGGACGCTCGCAAGCCGCGAAGAAAGCCTTGGCCGACCCGTTGCGGAATTCCTTGAGGCGAGCCACGACGAAGCGCGCCTTGTCGACCTCGCCATGCTCGGCCAAAGACCGGGCATAGGCCATCATCAGGCGGGCGTCCAGCAGGTTGTGCAGTGTGCGGCGGAAGGCCTGCGGGGGGCGGCTGGGCTCGTCATCCCCTCCCACGGTCACATCGGCGTAGTCCGCCTGGTAGCCCCACCACGGCATGGGTTTGGCAAAGGCAATGCGGCGCTCCAGCGTCGAGGCTCCGGGGCGGGGTGCGTAGATGTTGGCGGCTGCCTGGTAGTCCAGCGCGCACCACAGGGCCATCACGGCCATCACCACGCCGCCAGCGGTCCGCCAGCGTGGCAGGCGGGAGACCGAAGCGGCGGTGCCCACCCCCTCCCGAGCCCCCAGCCCGAGCCCCCATGCAAACGCCGTGGGCAGCAGGAAGTAGCTGTACCACAGCGGGTACTCCAGCAAACTGTGCAGGCCTGCCGTCGTCACGATCACGGCCGCGGCGCCCACGGTCGCGGGCTCGCCGGTGCGCCGTTCGGTGTCGGTGCCGGGGCGCACCAGCGCCCACCAGCCCCATAGCGCCAACAGGCTCAGCACGATGGCCGCCGGAATGCCCAACTCCACGGCCCATTGCAGGACCACGTTATGGGTGTGGTCGAAAAAGGCCAGCGGCCGATCTGGAAACGGGGTCAAGGTCCAAGCCAGGTTGAATTCTCCGTAGCCCACACCCCACCATGGGTGTTGCTGGATCAGGCTCAGCACATTGGCCCAGATCTTGAAGCGCGACGACGAAATGTCGCTGCCATCGTGCAGCCGTGCCTCGCCCGCAAAGGCCACCGTTCGGTCGGCATGGGACAGCCACCACATGCCGCCCCACCAGGCAGCGTACAGCAGTGGTGCCGCAGCCAAGGTCAGGCGCAGCACACGAGGCAGGCGTCGGTCGAGCAGGCCCCATGCGCTCAGGAATACCATGGCCACCATGCCGGTGCGCGACGCGGTCCACACGATGCCCGCAATGCACAACGCCACGCCCAGTGCGGCCAGCGCTGGACGCAAACGCTGGCGTGCACCCAGCCAGGCAAAACCGGCCGAGGCAAACACCAGCAAGGTGCTGAAGTGATTGGGCTGGCGCAGATTGCCGACCGCACGGCCGGCCATATTGGGTCGGGCGATCAGCGTGCCATCGGCCCATTCGGGCATGAACACCTGCACAGCAGCCAGCAGCAGACCCACGCCGCCGGCCACGGCCAGCGCACCGAAGAACAGTTCGGCCATCGTGTCGCGGCAGGCCGCTTGTCCTTGTGCCCAACCGCTGCGCAGGGCCAGCAAGGCGGCCAAGCTCATGCCGCCGCCCATCAAGCTCAAGCCCACCGGCAGCGTGCCGAACACACTGGCGCCGAAGGCTGCCAGTGCCAAGGCGCCCAGCATGCCAGTCAGGCCCCAGCCAGCAGCCTGGCCGCGCGTGGCGGTGGTGGGCACGGCCAGCGGCGAGCCGCCCATCCATGCCAGCCACAAGCCCCAGCCCAGCACGGCCAGCGCCTGGTTGTAAAAGGTCACGGAAGGCGGGTCGTGGGCGGCAATCAGCGTCGGGGCCACAACGGCCAGCAGCGCCCACGCCCATCCGGCCGGAGTCGGGGCCACAGGCGTGCGCCCCAGAGGCGAGTTGCCAACATCAGGTGTGCTCATGGGCCGCTATTGTCAGGCCTTCGCCGCGCTTCGATTGACCTGTCTCAACAGACAAAATCTTTTCTCCCTCCAGGGCGCGTGATCCAGACAAACCCCCATGTCACGCCCTTGTCATCAGGCTTGGAGATGGGCACACTGGATTCCCGGGTGGCACTTTATGCACCGCTCAGGTGCACAGTCAGCCGGTTGTTTTCAACACCCCCTGCTCTCGAAAGGAGGCAGTATGAATTTGACGATCAGTGGCCACCATCTTGAAGTGACTCCAGCCCTGCGCGAGTACGTCATGACCAAGCTGGAAAGAGTGACCCGTCATTTCGATCAGGTTGTCGATGTGAACGTCATCCTGTCCGTGGAGAAACAAAAGGAAAAGGAACGTCGCCAGAAGGCTGAAGTGAACCTGCATGTCAAAGGCAAGGACATTTTCGTGGAGAACGCCCACGAAGACCTGTATGCCGCCATTGATCAACTGATGGACAAGCTGGATCGCCAGGTTTGTCGTCACAAGGAACGCACCCAGGATCACCACCACGAATCCATCAAGCACCATGACCTTGGAATGGATGCCATGCAATAAGCACGCGGACGACCGCGTGGCGAGCAGTGTGCTTGGTGCGACCTGATTGCGGGTCGCCAGCGCAGGTGAGCACCAAGTTGACGGCCCCTCTGGGGCCGTTTTTCATGGGGTGCCAGGCCGTGGTGGGCGCGCCCCTTGCTGCGGCGCAGCATTCGGCGCACAATTGCCCGCCAAGGGGTTCACTTTTTCCTATAATCCGCCGCTCACCCCTCCCCGTCGCCGGGGCAAGGCCTTTGCTGCCCAGCCTGCTTGTACTCAGATGAACCGTCTTTCCGCCATCCTTCCCGTCAGCCAGGTGCTGGTGGACGTGGACGCCACGAGCAAAAAGCGCGTCTTCGAAGCGGCAGGCCTGCTCTTTGAGAACCAGCATGCCATTGCGCGGGCCACGGTCACCGACAACCTCTTTGCGCGGGAGCGCCTGGGGTCCACGGGACTGGGGCATGGCGTGGCGATCCCGCATGGCCGCATCAAGGGCCTGAAACACCCCCTGGCAGCGGTCATCCGCCTGAGCCACCCGATTCCCTTCGATGCCCCGGACGACGAGCCCGTCAACCTGCTGATCTTCCTGCTGGTGCCCGAGGCAGCCACACAGAGCCACCTTGAGATCCTCTCCGAGATCGCAGAGATGCTCTCCAACCGTGAACTGCGTGAGCGCTTGCGCGCCGAGGCCGATGCCGCCGAGGTGCATGGCCTCATTGAACGCTGGCAGCCCCTCAAATCGGTAGCCTGACGCAGCTGCGGGTTCGCGGTTGCGGCATCATGAGGTTCCGAGAAGGACGCCCCCAACCTTATGCCCGTGAGCCTCAAAGACCTTGCCATCATCAGCGCCGAGGCGCTGTTCGAAGCCAACCGTGCGGCCTTGCACTGGGAATGGGTGGCCGGACACGCCCACCCCGAGCGCCGGTTTGACGAAGCGGCCGTGCAGTTCGCCCAGTCGGCGGCGGATCTGGTGGGCTACCTCAACTACATCCACCCCTACCGGGTGCAGATCGTCGGGCGACGCGAAACCGCGTACTTCTCGAATGCCACCCCCGAAGACCAGGAACGCCGCATCCAGCGCATCGTGACCCTGGAGCCTCCCGTCGTGGTCGTCGCCGATGGCGAGGCGCCTTCCGACAAGCTGATGGCCATGTGCGGCCGCGCGGGCATCCCGCTGTTCGTCACGCAAGAACCGGCCGGTCACGTCATCGACGTGCTGCGCGGCTACCTCACCCACCATTTCGCTGAGCGCATCACCCGTCACGGGGTCTTCATGGACATCCTGGGTTTGGGCGTGATGCTCACCGGCGAGTCCGGCCTGGGCAAGAGCGAGCTGGGTCTGGAGCTCATTTCGCGCGGTCACGGTCTGGTGGCCGACGATGCCGTCGACCTGTACCGCGTTTCACGCACCGCCATCGAAGGCCGCTGTCCCGAACTGCTGCAGAACCTGCTCGAAGTGCGCGGCATCGGCCTGCTCGACATCAAGGCCATCTTTGGGGAAACGGCGGTGCGTCGCAAGATGCGGCTCAAGCTCATCGTGCACCTGGTGCGCAAGGAGACCATGGAGCGCGAGTTCGAGCGTCTGCCCTACGAACCTCTGTACGAAGAGGTGATGGGGGTGGCCGTGCGCAAGGCCGTGATCGCGGTGGATGCCGGGCGCAACCTGGCTGTGCTGGTCGAGGCTGCCGTGCGCAACACCGTGCTGCAACTGCGCGGCATCGACACCTACAAGGAATTCACCGAGCGCCACCAGCGCGCCATGGAGCGCGGCGGGCTCTGAACGCGGCGCGAGGCAGGCCGCGCGACGCCTCAGCCGTGGTGGTGTACGTGACCGCCGGTGCCGCCCTTGCTCTGGCATTCCGGGCGGTTGCAGACCACATACAGTGACAGCGCGTGGTCCTGCAGTTTGTAGCCGCGTTCTTCCGCGATCTGCTGCTGGCGACGCTCGATTTCGGCGTCGTAAAACTCCTCGACGCGACCGCAGTGCACACACACCAGATGGTCGTGGTGTTGCCCTTCGTTGAGTTCGAACACGGCCTTGCCGGCCTCGAAGTGGTTACGCGACAGCAGGCCGGCCTGCTCGAACTGCATCAGCACCCGGTACACGGTGGCCAAGCCGATGTCCGACCCATCGTTGAGCAGGATCTTGTAGACCTCTTCGGCCGTCATGTGGCGTTGTTGGGCCTGTTGAAAGACCTCGAGGATCTTGATGCGGGGCAAGGTGGCCTTGAGCCCGCTGCTCTTGAGTTCTTCTGCGTGATTCATGGTGGGCTCCATCGTGCGGGCAGTTCCTGAGCGGCCCCGCTAGAATGCCCAATGATATCGACATGGCTTCGACCTTTGAAACCGTCGGGCCATCTTGGTGCGCCTTTTGTGTCCTTTCGTATGAACCGAGCCTCCCCCATGACGCAGACCCCGCTTCGCCGAGTCCTCCTTGCCTTGGCCCCCGTCGTGCTGTTGACCGCCTGTGGCAGCACGGGCAACGTGTCTTGGAGCAAGCCCGAGACCCTGTTCGGCTTGCTGGAGCCCTACCGCGTCGACGTCGTGCAGGGCAACGTCGTCACTCAGGAGGTGATGGCCTTGATTCAGCCAGGTTTGGGCCGTGCGCAGGTGCGCGAGATCCTCGGAACCCCCTTGCTGGCGGACCCCTTCCACGCGAACCGCTGGGACTATGTCTTCACCATCCGTCGCCAAGGCGTAGCCGACCAGAAGCGCACCATCACCGTTTTCTTTGAAAACGACGTCGTGGCCCGCTTCGATACGGCCGAACTGCCTTCCGAGAACGAATTCGTCGCCTCCATCGCCAAGCCCCTGGATCGCAAGGACCCACCCGCCAACCTGACGCCCGAGCAGATTGCCAAGCTGCCCGCGCCGCCTCAGGCCCAGCCAGTGGCCCAGCTTCCCCAGGGCGCGGCACGCGCCTATCCGCCGCTGGAAGGCGGCAGCCGCTGAGCCTGCAGCAGGCCTCCGTCTCTTGTCTTGTCCTTCAGGTTCCGTACCACGGGACCTTTCCTGATCGTTCACCGAGAACCCGCATGAGCACCGCCGCTTCCCCCTCCACCAGCCACCCCCACCACGCCATCGCGATCGCGGGCGCATCGGGCCGCATGGGGCGCATGCTGATCGAAGCCATCCAGAACGCGCCGGACGCGCGCTTGGCCGGCGCCCTTGACATCCCGGGCAGCCCGGCCCTGGGGGCCGATGCCACCGCCTACCTGGGGGTGCAAAGCGGTGTCGTCATCACCTCGGACCTGCGCGAGGGGCTGAAAAACGCCAAGTACCTCATCGATTTCACCCGCCCCGAAGGCACTTTGGCGCATTTGCGTGTTTGCCGCGAACTCGGGGTCAACATGGTGATCGGCACCACGGGCTTCACCGACGAGCAGAAGGCCGAAATCAAGGACGCCGCGCGCGACATCGCCATCGTCATGGCCCCCAACATGGCCGTGGGCGTCAACGTCGTCTTCAAGCTGCTGGCACAGGCGGCCAAGGCCCTCAAAGAGGGCTACGACATCGAGATCATCGAGGCGCACCACCGCCACAAGGTCGATGCCCCAAGCGGCACGGCGCTGAAGATGGGCGAGGTGGTGGCCGAGGCCGTCGGGCGCGACCTCAAGGAATGCGCCGTGTATGGCCGTGAGGGTGTCACCGGTGAGCGCGACCCGTCCACCATCGGCTTTGCCACCATCCGGGGTGGTGACGTCGTGGGTGACCACACCGTGTTGTTTGCCGGCATTGGTGAGCGCATTGAGATCACGCACAAGTCTTCCAGCCGCGCCACCTATGCGCAGGGCAGTTTGCGTGCCGTGCGCTTCCTGGCACACCAGCCGCATGGCCTGTTCGGCATGGACGACGTGCTGGGGCTCAAGTAACACCACCTTCGCGAGGGCGCCCCATGCAGGCTTTGGCACCGTTCTGGCAGCAAGCCGACACCGTGGGTCGTGCGGTGGCCCTGGTGCTCCTGATGCTGTCCATCAGCACCTGGGCCGTCATCTTCTGGAAAGCCTGGCTGCTGGCGCGGGCGCGTCGCGACCTGCGGGTCGGCACCGTGGCTTTCTGGCGTGCTGCCGACCTGGCCTCGGCCCGCTCTGCCCTGCAAACGCTGGACCGAGACGGCGTGTTGCTGCCCTTGGTTGACGCGGTGCAGGCACCCGAGGCCCCCGGCACTTTGGCCACCCGTGCCATGCCCGAAGCACAACTCACCCGTCGGCTGCGAGACAGCCTGCAAGGCGTGCTCTTGCGCTTGCAGGCTGGTCAGGTGCTCTTGGCCTCGGTGGGCGCCGTTTCTCCCTTTGTGGGGCTGTTCGGCACGGTATGGGGCGTCTTTCATGCCATGCAGGCCATCGGCGGCTCGGGTTCGGCTGGTCTGGATCAAATTGCCGGCCCCGTGGGCGAGGCGCTTGTCATGACCGCTGCCGGCCTGGCGGTGGCCATCCCTGCGGTGCTCGCCTACAACCTGTTTGGCAAACGCATCGCTGCGTGCGAGGCTGACCTTGAAGGCTTTGCGCTCGACCTGCGCGACACCTTGCTCGTCCGTCCCGACTGAGGTGCCGTCACCATGGCATTTGGCCGCCTGACCCGCCCCCAGGGGCAACGCCCCTTCAGCGACATCAACATGACGCCGCTCATCGACGTCATGCTGGTGCTGCTCATCATTTTCATGGTCACGGCGCCGCTGCTGGGGGCCCGCTTGCCGCTTGATCTCCCCCAGACCGATGCCCCGGTCACCACCGCACCGTCGGCCACCTTGCAAGTCACCTTGCGTGCCGATGGCCGCCTGTACCTGGACGAGCAAGCCAGCACCCTGGCTGCGCTGTCAGACCGGGCCCGCGCCCTGGCACGCCAGCGCCCGGATACCGAAGTGCAGTTGCGTGCCGACCAGAGCGTGCCCTACGGCCGTGTCGCCGAGCTCATCGGCGCGATCCAGCAAGCGGGCTTGCAACGCGTGGCTTTCGTCACCGAAGCGCCGCCCGAGACGGGCGTGCGGCCCTGAGCGTCAGCCCAGACGCAAGGGGGTGTCGGCTGGACACGACAGCCGCTCCCGCCGCGGGCCCTGCGCCCTGGCGCGGACGCCGTGATGCGGCGCACAATGGTTTCACGTTGACTGTTGGTCAGGACCTGAGATGGCTGCCCCGAAGTTCCCCACCCAGCGATTCGACCAGGCCGATGCGGCCCTGGCCTACGTGACCCAGCTCTACGACGCCCAGATCGCGCACCTGCGCCAGTCGCTGCAGCGCTTCGTGGCCGGTGAAAATTTCCGCCAGCCCGTGCGGGGCAAGTACCCCTTCGTGCGTGTGCACACCGACACCGTTGCCCGCGCCGACTCGCGCCTGTCCTACGGCTTTGTGGCCGGTCCCGGCACTTACGAGACCACGCTGACCCGCCCCGACCTGTACGCCGACTACTACCGCGTGCAGTTCGAGCTGCTGCTGGCCAACCACGGGGTCTCGCTGGAGGTCGGGTTGGGTGGAGATCCGATCCCCATCCATTTCAGCCTGGGGGAACACCAGCACTTGGAAGGCAGTCTCACGCCTGAGCGGCGCTTGCTGTTGAGTGACCTGTTTGACCTGCCTGATCTGGCCTCGATGGACGATGGCATCGCCAATGGCACCTATGAGCGACGGGGGGGGGCACCTCGGCCGCTGGCGCTGTTCACCGCACCGCGTGTGGACTACTCATTGCACCGCCTGCGCCATTACACCGGCACGTCGCCCGAGCACTTCCAGAACTTCGTGCTGTTCACGAACTATCAGTTCTACATCGACGAGTTCGTTCGCATGGGGCACGAATTGATGCGCCGTGCGCCCGATCCGGCCCATCCACGCGACGATGACGATTGCATTGCGTTCATCGAGCCAGGCAACGTCATCACGCGCCGAGTGGGGCAGGCTGTCGAGGTCATCGACGCTCAGGGGGCGGTGCCACCTCGCTTGCCGCAGATGCCCGCTTACCACCTGATGCGCAAGGACCGCAGTGGCATCACCATGGTCAACATCGGGGTGGGGCCGGCCAATGCCAAGACCATCACCGATCACATCGCGGTGCTGCGTCCACATGCCTGGATCATGCTGGGCCACTGTGCGGGCCTGCGCAACTCGCAGCAACTGGGGGACTATGTGCTGGCCCACGGCTACGTCCGTGAAGACCATGTGCTCGACGAAGACCTGCCGCTGTGGGTGCCGATTCCGCCGCTGGCTGAAATCCAGTTGGCGCTGGAAGGCGCGGTGGCCGATGTGACGCAGCTGCATGGCTACGAACTCAAGCGCATCATGCGCACCGGCACGGTGGCGTCCACCGACAACCGCAATTGGGAGTTGCTGCCGCAGCGCGAGCCCGAGCGGCGTTTCAGTCAGAGCCGTGCGGTGGCGCTCGACATGGAAAGCGCCACCATCGCGGCCAATGGCTTTCGCTTCCGCGTGCCCTACGGCACCTTGCTGTGTGTGAGCGACAAGCCGCTGCACGGTGAGCTCAAGTTGCCGGGCATGGCCAACCAGTTCTACCGCGAGCGGGTCGATCAGCATCTGCGCATCGGTCTGCGCGCCATCGAGCGTTTGCGCAGCGAGCGTGCCGGACAACTCCACAGCCGCAAGCTGCGCAGCTTTGCCGAGGTGGCTTTTCAGTGAGGCCGATGACCTGACGTGGCACGGTCGCCCGTCAGGTTGGCCCTGGCGATCACGCAGCCTTCAAGGCGGTGGGCATGGCGTCCGCAGGTGCCACTTCACGTCGGATCTGCTCGCCCGCCAGTTCGGCGGCCACGCGCAGGTCATAGGCGGTTTGCAGGTCCATCCAGTACTGCGGCGTGGTGCCGAAATAACGTGCCAGGCGCAAGGCCGAGTCCGGGCTGATGCCGCGACGCTCACGCACGATGTCGTTGACGCGGGGGGCGGGCACATGCAGGCGAATGGCCAAGCCGCTGGCCGACAGACCGTAGGGCTCCATGAACTGCGTGCGCAGGATGGCACCGGGGTGAGCAGCTGGTGTGGTCGTCATGAGGGCTGAGGGTGGGTTCAAATCGTTACGCAGCCGATCGTATGGGGTTTTCCCTTGCGCGTTTGTCAATTTCGAGACAATTTGATGTGCCCCATCTAACTCGGCTGAAATTCGTCCGAAAATCTCGGACTCATCAACGATGACCACCCCATGAAACCGCGTTCGGAGCCCACCCCCGCCAGCCTCTTGCCGGCTCTCCAGACGCACCTGTGGTTTGCCAGCTGTCCTGCGGCATTCCAGGAGGCGCTGGTGGCGCGGTCGCGTCTGGTGTACTTGCAGGCCGGAGAGAGCCTTTTCAGCCGCGGCGGGCCGCCCGAGGCGCTGTGTTGTGTGGTCGCGGGAGCCTTGCGTCTGGGGTCGGTCAATCCGGTCGATGGGAGCCCCCGATTGATGTTGTACGCCGAGCCCTATCACTGGTTTGGTGAAATCGCCCTCATCGACCAGTTGCCGCGCAGCCAGGACGCCGTGGCCGACATCGCCTCGACCGTGTTGGTTGTCTCACGTCCCTTGCTGGAAGCTTGGCTGGATCTGCATCCTCAGCACTGGCGTGACCTGGCGCGGCTGGCCTGCGGCAAGTTGCGCTTGCTGCTCACTGCGCTGGAAGACAACGCCAGCCTCTCGCTGGAGCAGCAGTTGGCGCGTCGTCTGTTGTTCTCGGTCACCAATTTCGGCCAGGCCACGCAAGGGGCGGCGCGTCGCCATGTGCGCTTGCCGCAGGCCTACCTTGCGCGCATGCTGGGTGTCTCACGCCAGACCATCAACAAGCTCTTGCGCGCCATGGAGCGCGAGCGCGTGCTGGCCCTGCGTTACGCCGAGATCGAGATCCTCGACATCGCTGCGTTGGTGAGCAAGGCTGGGTCCATCGACCCCGCCTTGATGCAAACCATCGACTTCATGGCTTCGCCCCCCGTGAAACCGGCCTGAGGGCCGAAGCGTCACACCGGTTGCGCCGCTTTCACGCGGACCCGGCTGGCCGCCAGACGGGCCTTGGCACGGGCTTGATCGATGTCATGGGCCGTGGCCAGGGCCACCCCCATGCGTCGTTTCACGAAGCTTTCAGGCTTGCCAAACAGGCGTACATCGGTGCCAACTTCGGCCAGGGCTTCGGCCACGCCTTCGAACACCACGTCCTGGGCGTCCACGCCGCCATAGATCACCGCCGAGGCGCCAGGTGCTCGCAAGGTGGTGTCCACGGGCAGCCCCAGGATGGCCCGTGCGTGCAATTCGAACTCGCTTTGCGTCTGGGTGCTCAGCGTGACCAGCCCCGTGTCATGTGGACGTGGGCTCACTTCGCTGAACCACACCATGTCCCCCTTGACGAAGAGCTCTACCCCGAACAGGCCCTGTCCGCCCAGGTTGTCGGTCACGGCGCGGGCAATGTCACGGGCGCGTTGCAAGGCGGCCGGGCTCATGGGATGAGGCTGCCAGCTCTCCACGTAATCTCCGCTGACCTGCAGGTGGCCGATCGGCTCGCAAAAATGCGTCGTGACCTGGTTCGATGAGGCGTCACGCCCTGCGGCGCGCACGGTCAGCTGCGTGATCTCGTAATCGAAATCGATGAATCCTTCCACAATGACCCGACCATGGCTCACTCGCCCGCCGGCCATCGCGTAGTCCCAGGCAGCCGCCACGTCGGCGGGCGTGTCGATCTTGCTCTGTCCTTTGCCCGAAGAGCTCATCACTGGCTTGACGATGCAGGGGTAGCCAATTGCCGCCTGGCCGTCGCTGCCCTCGATGGCCGCCTGCAACTCGGCCAGAGAGTCGCAGAAACGATAGGGGCTGGTCGGCAAGCCGAGCGTCTCGGCGGCCAGCCGGCGGATGCCCTCGCGGTCCATGGTCAGTCGGGCTGCGCGTGCGGTGGGGATCACCCGCACCACGCCGGCGGCTTCCAACTCTTCGAGCACAGGCGTGGCAATCGCCTCGATCTCGGGCACCACCAGATGCGGGCGTTCGGCTTCAATCAGCGCACGCAATTGCACCGGGTCGCTCATCGTGATCGTGCGGGCGTGATGCGCCACCTGTTGTCCCGGCGCGTGGTCATAGCGGTCCACCGCGATGGTTTCGACGCCCAGACGCTGCAGGGCAATCAGCACCTCCTTGCCCAACTCGCCCGAACCCAGCAGCATGACGCGGGCGGCAGAGGGCGACAAAGGCGTACCCAGGGGGAGAGACTGAAGGGCGTTGGACATGGGCGATTCCTGTCGGTCAAAAATGAGGGTATGGGTGGCAAAAGGCCACGCGGGCGTGAAAGCAGCGATGATGGCGGGGTTCCAGCCAACTGCCATTTTCCATGTTGTCGACCCCTGGCCGCATTGGCGTGATCGCCGCCCTGCCTGAAGAACTCCAATCCTTGCTGGATGCCATGCCCGATGCCCAGGCGATCGAGCGGGCTGGCCGCACCTTTTGGGTGGGTCATCTGCAAGGGCGTGACATCGTGGCCGTGCTGTCGCGCATCGGCAAAGTGGCTGCGGCCACCACCACCACCGTGTTGCTCACCGAGATGGCGTGTCGCCAGATCATCTTCACCGGCGTGGCGGGTGGCCTGGGACCGGACGTGAGGGTGGGGGATGTGGTCGTGGCCGACGCGCTCGTGCAGCACGACATGGACGCGTCTCCGCTGTTTCCACGCTATGAACTGCCCGGTCTGGGCGTCAGCCACCTGCACCCTCCAGTCGACCTCACTGCCCGCGTCCACGAGGTGGTGTCCGAAGCCCTGAGCCCACAGGCTTTGAGCGTCAATGGTCCGCTGAAGGATGTGCACCTCGCTTCGCTGGGCCTGGGGTTGCCTCGCGTCCATCGTGGCCTCATTGCCAGTGGGGACCAGTTTGTCAACGCGGCAGCTGACTGCGACACCTTGCGCCATCACTTGCCAGGCGTGCTGGCCGTTGAGATGGAGGGGGCCGCCGTGGCCCAGGTCTGCCACGACTTTGACACACCGTATGTGGTGCTGCGCACCATTTCCGATCGTGCCGATGAGTCGGCGCACATCGATTTCCCGCGCTTTGTGCGCGCGGTGGCCTGTCGCTACGCTCTGGTCATGATCGAAGCCCTGCTGCGACCGGACCGCGGGTCTTGACGAATGGAGCGCAGCGGCGTGCTGCGGCATGCTGTGCGCACCGCATCAGGCGCAGGAGCCGTCATGAGCCGCTACACCTCGTTTCGCGACTTTTATCCTTTCTATCTGTCTCAGCATGCCAACCGCACTTGCCGCCGCCTGCACTTCGTGGGCTCGTGGCTGGTGCTGATCGTGCTGTTCTCGGCGATCACGACGGGCAATTGGCTTTGGTTGTGGGCCTTGCCTGTGCTGGGTTACGGTTTCGCCTGGGTGGGGCATTTCTTTTTCGAGCGCAACCGCCCGGCCACCTTCACCTACCCTCTCTACAGCCTGATGGGGGATTGGGTGATGTTTTGGCAGACGTTGACCGGCAAGCTGCGCTTCTGACGTTTCAGGCGCAAAAAAAGCCCGAAGGCCAGAGGCCATCGGGCGGACCGGCGCGCATCGCTTGAGGGATGCGCGGAGGCACTGTTCAAATCAGAACGGAATGTCGTCGTCCATGTCGTCGAAGCCTGTCGACGACTTGGGCGCGGGGGCTGGCGCCGGACGCGGTGCGGCGCTTGGTCGAGCCGCTGGACGGCTCGGTGCCGATGGCGCTTCCTGGCTGTAGTCTTCGGGGTTGCCGCCTTGGCCGCCACCGTAGCCACCGCCGCCGCTGCTCTCACGGCCGCCCAGCAGTTGCATCTGCTCGGCCACGATTTCGGTGGTGTAGTTGTCCTTGCCGTCCTTGTCCTGCCACTTGCGGGTCTTGAGGCGGCCTTCCACGTACACGGGGCGGCCCTTCTTCAGGTACTCGCCCGCGATTTCGGCCAGGCGGTCGTAAAACACGACACGGTGCCATTCGGTCTCCTCGACCTTGTCGCCGCTGTTCTTGTCTTTCCAGTTGCGGGTGGTCGCCACCGACACGTTGCACACGGCCGCGCCGCTGGGGGTGTAACGCACTTCGGGGTCGCGGCCCAGGTTGCCGATGAGGATGACTTTGTTGATGGAGGCCATGGCCTGATTCCTGATGGGTGATGGTTGGTTAAAAAGGGTGCCGTTAGTTAGCCCGGCGATTATGACCGCTGACCTCGACCTGTCCAGTCCTCAGGAAGAGGGCCCTCCTTCAGGTGAGCTTGGTATCCTTCGTGCCATCACCCTTTTTCTTGCAGGATTTCGCCATGTGTGAGCTGCTGGGCATGAACAGCAACACGCCCACCGACATCGTTTTCAGCTTCTCGGGCTTTGCCACACGTGCCACCGAACACGCCGATGGCTTTGGCATCGCTTTCTTCGAGGGGCGGGGTGTGCGCCTGTTCGTCGATCACCAGGCCGCCGTGTCATCGCCTGTGGCCGAGCTGGTCAAGCACTATCCCATCAAGAGCCTCAACACCATCGCCCACATCCGCAAGGCCACCCAGGGGCAGGTCTCGCTCGAAAACTGTCACCCCTTCGTGCGTGAACTGTGGGGGCGTTACTGGGTGTTCGCCCACAACGGCAACCTGGTCGATTTCCACCCCAAGTTGCACGCTACCTTCAAGCCTGTGGGCGACACCGACAGCGAGCGGGCCTTTTGCTGGCTCATGCAGGAGCTCGCCAAGAGTCACGCCTCCATGCCCTCGGTCACTGAACTGAACCACACGCTGGGCGAACTGGTGCCGCAGGTGGCCCGCCACGGTACCTTCAATTTCATGCTCAGCCAGGGCGAGGCCCTGTGGGTGCATTGCTCCACCCATCTGCACTACCTGTTGCGTCAGCATCCCTTCGGCCACGCCCGCCTGCAGGACCAGGACATGGAAGTGAACTTCGCCGAACACACCCAAGCCGGTGACCGTGTGGCGCTGGTGGCCACCCAGCCGCTGACCCTCAACGAAGACTGGGTGGCCATGCACAAGGGACAGCTGCTCGCCTTCGTGGGTGGGCAGCCGGTAGACTCAAGTTCATGAGTGCCGAGACCTTGAACTGGGACCGTCCCCAGCCGCCCTACACCCTGAGCGTGACCGTGCAGCCGCAGCACATCGATGTCATGCGCCACACCAACAACGTGGTCTACCTGCAGTGGCTGGAAGACATCGCCTGGGCGCACTCCGCGGCCTTGGGGCTCGGGCCCCAGGAGTACGAGGCCCTGGGCCATGGCATGGTCGTGCGCCAGCACGAGCTCAACTACCTGGCCGCCACACGGCTGGGTGAGCGCATCGTGCTGGGCACCTGGCTGACCCGTGCCGACAAACTGACACTGCAGCGACACTACCAGTTCATCCGTGAAGACGATGGGCTCACCGTGTTCCGCGGCCGCTCCGAATTCGTTTGCGTGGACATCGCTGAAGGCAAGGTCAGGCGCATGCCATCGGCCTTCATCGCCGCGTACACCGGCGCCGTGGTGCCGGACCACGCTTAAGAGGGCGCCCGGAAGACGGAGCGAGGCAGGGCGGGAGCCATCACAATACCGGTTTGCCTTGCCGGCCTTTCTTTCTACCTGTGACCGCCCCCGTGCCGCCTGTTTCCGACGACTCCTCCCGCTCGCCGCTGGCCATCCTGCAGGAAGTCTTTGGCTACACCGCCTTCCGGGGGCAACAACAGGCCATCGTCGACCACGTCACCGCCGGGCACGATGCGCTGGTGCTGATGCCCACGGGCGGCGGCAAGAGCCTGTGTTACCAGGTGCCCGCCATCGCCCGCCACCGGGCGGGCAAGGGTGTCACCATCGTCGTCTCGCCCTTGATTGCGCTGATGCACGACCAGGTCGGCGCGCTCGAAGAAGTGGGCGTGCACGCCGCCTTCCTGAACAGCACCCTCAGCCTGGAAGACACCCAGCGCATCGAACGCGAGATGATGGCCGGCCGCATGGTGATGCTCTACGCGGCGCCCGAGCGCGTCACCAACCTGCGTTTTCAGGCGCAACTGGCCAGCCTGCACGAGCGCGGCCTGCTCAGCCTGTTCGCCATCGACGAGGCGCACTGCGTCAGCCAGTGGGGCCACGATTTCCGTGAAGACTATTTGCAGCTCAGCATGCTGCACGAGCGCTTCCCCGATGTGCCGCGCCTGGCCCTGACCGCCACCGCCGACGACCACACCCGCGCCGACATGATCGAGCGCCTGCAACTGCAGGACGCCCGCGTCTTCATCAGCAGCTTCGACCGTCCCAACATCCGCTACACCCTGGTCGAAAAGGACAACCCGCGCCAGCAACTGCTGCGCTTCATCCGCGACGAGCACGACGGCGACGCCGGCATCGTCTACTGCCAGAGCCGTCGCAAGGTGGAAGAAACCGCCGACTGGCTGAACCAGCAAGGCCTCACCGCCTTGCCGTATCACGCTGGCCTGGACGCCAAGGTGCGCCAGCGCCACCAGGACCGCTTCCTGCGCGAAGACGGCATCGTCATGGTGGCCACTGTGGCCTTCGGCATGGGCATCGACAAGCCCGACGTGCGCTTTGTGGCCCACCTGGACCTGCCCAAGAACATCGAAGGCTACTACCAGGAGACGGGGCGGGCAGGGCGCGATGGCGGTGACGCCGACGCCTGGCTCACCTACGGCCTGGCCGACGTGGTCAACCAGCGCCGCATGATCGACGAAAGCCCGGCCGCTGACGACTTCAAACGCATCCAGCGCGGCAAGCTCGACGCCTTGCTGGCCCTGGCCGAAGCCCACGACTGCCGCCGCGTGCGCCTGCTGAGCTATTTTGGCGAGGAGAGCCAGCCCTGTGGCAACTGCGACAACTGCCTGCGCCCGCCCGCCACCTGGGACGGCACCGACGCGGCCCGCAAGCTGCTCAGCTGCATCTACCGCTTCTGGCAGCATGGCCAGCAGCGCTTTGGCGCCGGCCACCTCATTGACGTGCTGCGCGGCAAGGAGACCGACAAGGTGCAGCAATACGGTCACCAGAGCCTGAGCACCTTCGGCGTGGGCGCCGACCTGTCCGAAAACCAGTGGCGCGCGGTGCTGCGCCAGCTCATTGCCCTGGGCCATGTGGTGGCCGAGGGTGAGTACAACACCCTGGCGCTGACCGAGAGCGCGCGTGCCGTGCTCAAGGGCGAGGTGCAACTGACCCTGCGGGAAGCCGCCGAGGCCCCGCGCCGCAGCAAGGCCGGCAAGGGGGCGGGCAAGCCTGCCGCGCCAGCCGACCTGACGGGCGACGCACTGGCGCGCTTCGCCGACCTGCGCGCCTGGCGTGCCGAGGTTGCACGCGAGCACAACCTGCCGGCCTACATCGTCTTCAACGACGCCACGCTGGCCGACATGGCTCGCGTCGCGCCCCAGACTTTGGGTGAACTGGGGCAGATCAGCGGCGTCGGGGTCAAAAAGTTACAGGCGTATGGCGAGCAGATTCTGCGGGTCCTGAAACCCTGAACCTCGCCCAAAAGTGTTGCTGTTGGGCAACGAAATTACGTAAATTTCGGTCGCTCCCTAGGGGGAGGCCACGGATTTGTCCGGCTTTGGCTTGGCCCGACGCGCGTTTACTGTGCAGAATCAGCCCATCAGCTTCGGCTTGCGCCCCAACATGGCGTGACAACGCACCAAGCGCGTGCTGATGAATCCCTGAATCAAAGGAGAACCTGAATGTGCGCTAAAAAGAATCTGATCGCTGTTGCAGCTCTGGCTACCCTGGCTGTGTCGGCTCAAGCTCAATCGAGCGTGACCCTGTACGGTAACGTTGACGTCGGTCTGACCTCCATTAAGACCAAGAACTCTCCTGCCAAGGCTACCGACAGCACCGTTAACGGCGTGACCTCCTCGATCCTGACCGAAAGCTTCTTTGGTCTGAAGGGTCAAGAAGATCTGGGTGGCGGTCTGAAGGCTATCTTCAAGCTGGAAAGCTTCATTGACGTGGACACCGGTGCTACCACCGCCGGCAACTTCTTCGGCAAGAACGCCTATGTTGGCCTGGCTGGTGACTTCGGTACCGTGAAGCTGGGTAATCAAGAAAGCCTGTTCAAGACCGAAGCTGCTGCGTTCGACGCTTTCGGTGTGTCGCCCGTTCTGGCGGTTTCCAAGCTGTTCGTAGGCAACACCCTGGGTGGTAGCTGGCAGAACGCCATCGGCTACACCTCGCCTAGCCTGAGCGGCCTGACCCTGTCGGCTCAGCACAGTGCTCGCGAAGGCAACACTGGCAAGAGCACTGTTACCGTTAACGGTGGTGCAACTGCCGTGTCGGCCAACTACACCGCTGGCGCCCTTGGCCTGTCCGCTGTTTACGGCGATGTTCGCAGCACCAACGCTAGCGCTGCTAACTCGCAGCAACAAGCATGGTTGCTGGGTGCTTCGTACGACTTCGGTGTTGTGAAGGCTTTCGCTCAGTACGGCCAGAACAAGGCTGAAAATGCCGCCGGTGCAGAAACTGGCAAGGACAAGTTCTACCAACTGGGCGCCGTGGTGCCTGTGACCCAAGCCGGTGCCGTGCACGCTGCTTACGGTCAAATCAAGAACGACAACGCTGCAGCTGCCGACACCGAGTCGCGTAAGTTCTCTCTGGCTTACCACCACACCCTGTCGAAGCGCACCGGCGTTTACGCTGGCGTGGCTTACACCAAGGCTGAAGTTGGCAGCGCTGAGACCAAGACCACTACAATCGCTGCTGGTCTGCGTCACGCCTTCTGATCGGTGTCAGGTCGATCTGGCCTGATACTTTGATCACCAAAGCGCCCTTCGGGGCGCTTTTTTTTTGACCTCAGAACGCACCAGATGAGGGATGTTTGTCCGATTTGATGTGGCGATGTTGGTGCTTGTGGCGCGGGCGACACACATTGCGCATCGCTGTGGTGCGGGTTGGCCCAGTCTTTGCTTTCTGCTTGGCGGTGAGACGCTTCCCTCTCACAATCGTCTCAAGGGCGGCGTGACAAACCCGTGACGCACCCCGGCTTCATTCCCCATTTCATTGCTAGGAGAACTTGATGTTTGCAAAGAAGACCCTGGTGGCTGCGGCCGCCCTGCTGGCTGTCGCTGGCGCTGCTCAAGCCCAATCCAGCGTCAAGCTGTACGGCTACATCGAAGCCTCGGTGGGCTCGTTCGAAGATTTCTCGCTTGCCTCCTCGGGAACCTTGGTCGGCGCCACCACCAGCCGCGCCACCAAGGTGGAGAGCGGCAACATGATGACCAGCTACATCGGCCTGTCCGGGTCTGAAGACCTGGGTGGTGGCTTGAAGGCCGAGTTCGTCCTGGAAAGCTTCTTGGCTGGTGACACGGGCGGCAATGTGCCCAATCTGGCGGGTGGTTTCTGGGGGCGTGGTTCGTGGGTGGGTCTGAGCGGTGACTTCGGTCGTGTGGCATTGGGCCAGTACGACAACGCCTTCTTCACCATGGGCCTGCTGTACAACCCCTTCGGCTCGTCCATGACTTTCTCGCCGACGATGGTCTCCTACTACAGCCTGGCTGGCTTCGCCGCTCCCAGCCTGGGTTACGACACCGGTTGGGTGAACTCCATCACCTACGAAACCCCGAATTTCGGCGGCTTCACTGCTTCGTTGCAATTTGCGCCGAAGGAGACCTCGGGCGGTAGTGACGTGAAGAACGCCTACGCGCTGTCGGCTGCATACAATGCGGGCCCGTTGAGTGTGATGGGCGTCTACACCAGCAGTGGTAATACGGGTAGTGCGGCCTACACCAAGGTCCAGAAGAACTTCGGTCTGGGTGCCAGCTATGACTTCGGTGTGGCAAAGTTGTCCGCCCAATACTCGCAAGTCAAGGATGAAACCGCTGGCGCTGACAGCAAATCCAAGTTCTTCCAGGTGGGCGCCACGATTCCTGTCACAGACAATGGCAACGTGATGGTCTCCTACGGTCAAACCAAGTACGAAGACGGTTTCCTCGGTTTGGCCGATGGCAAGCTGCAACAGTTCTCGTTGGGCTACGACCACTCGCTGTCCAAGCGCACCGGTGTGTACGCTGCACTCACCACCAAGAAATTGAAGGACGCTGGTTTGGCTGATGACTCGGCCAACATCTTCGCCGTGGGCCTGCGTCACGCCTTCTAAAGTCATTCTTCCTTGGATGTTAGGGCGCCTTCGGGCGCCCTTTCTCATTTTGGTGCGATCAAATGTCGCTAAATCGGTGCCTCATGGTGCCAATTGCGCTTTTCTGGCGCAGTTTCTCTGATGTTGGGCGTCGCCATCCTGGCATGCTTTCTGCAAATCTGTATACAGTTTGCCGTGTTGGCAGACCTCATCCAGTGCATCAGGAGTTGCCATGTCCCATTCGAAAGTCTTTGTTCCCCTCGTGATTGCCTCCATGGGGGCATGTGCCTCTGTGCACGCACAATCTTCCTTGCAGCTTTATGGCGTGGTGGACATCGCTGCCGGATCGTTCCAGTACAGTGGCGCCAAGGGCAGCGCCGCCAATGCCCGTCTCACCAAGGTCGAAGGCAACCAGATGATCACCAGTTTCATCGGCCTCAAGGGGACCGAAGTTCTGGGTGGTGGTCTGAAAGCAGGCTTTGTCATTGAGTCCTTCCTCCGGCCCGACTCGGGTGCATCCGGGCGTTATGGCTCGAGTGACCCCTTCTGGTCACGCGCTGCCAATGTCTGGGTGCAGGGCGGACTGGGGCAACTCACCCTGGGGCGCCAAGGCTCATTGCTGTTCGTGAACACCTTGCAGTTCAATCCGTTGGGTGCCGCCTTTGGCTTATCGCCGGCCATCCGCCTGACCTTCGGGGGCACTAAGGTCTATGACAAGTCAGACTCGGGCTGGAGCAACGCGCTGACCTACCAGACCCCCAATCTGTCTGGCTTCACCGGGGCGGTGCAAGTGCAGTTTGGTGAGGGCGCGAGCAAAGATGAGCGCACCAGTTATGCCCTGTCTGCCCGCTATGTCTCCGGCCCGTTTGCCGTCGGTGGTGCATGGCAAACGATGCGCTCTGCCGAGGCGCCTAAGCCTAGTCTCACGGCCGGCCAGGCGCAGAACTTCGGTATGTTGGGCGTGAGCTACGACGCCGGGTTTGCCAAGTTCTTTGGTCAGTATGGTGCATTTGCCAACAAGGGCTTCACCAGCCTTGAAAACAACATCGACACCCGCTTGTATCAAGTGGGGGCAGCGGTGCCGGTGACAAAGAGCGGCAAGCTGTTGGTGTCTTATGGGCAAAGCAAGGAAGAGGAGGCCAGCGGTTCGGCGCCCGTAGATGTGACGCACAGCATCCTGACCCTGGCCTACGACCACTATCTGTCCAAGCGCACCGATGTGTACGCGGCCTTCATGCTTGACGATAAAGACAAGGCGAACTTCAAGAAGGGCTACACCTACACCGTGGGCGTACGCCACGCCTTCTGATGCACGGCGTGTGCGTGTGCGTGTCCGCGACCACGGCACTCACACGCCAAGCTCAGCGTGCCGAGCGCTCAGCGGCGCTCGAACTTGAACACCGCCTTGCTGGCCATCAGGTTGGGCCAGCGGGTGATGATCTCGCCCTCATGCACGCCAAATGATTCGAGGATGCGCAGGCCGTTCTGTTCGGCCAGCACCTCGAAATCGGCAAAGGTGGCCACGCGGATGTTGGGCGTGTCGTACCACTGGTAGGGCAGGCTGCGCGTGACCGGCATGCGGCCGCGCAGAACGCTCAAGCGGTGCGGCCAGTGCGCAAAGTTGGGGAAGCTGACGATGCCCTGTTTGCCGATGCGGGCGGTCTCGCGCAGCATGTCCACCGTGTTGCGCAGGTGTTGCAGGGTGTCGAGTTGCAGCACCACGTCGAAGCTGTTGTCCTCGAACAGGCTCAAACCTTCTTCCAGGTTGCGCTGGATGACGTTGACGCCGCGCTGCACGCACTGCAGCACCTTGGCATCGTCCAGTTCGATCCCGTAGCCGGTGCACTGGCGGGTGTCGCGCAGGTGCGCGAGCAGGGTGCCGTTGCCGCAGCCCAGGTCCAGCACGCGCGAGCCGGGCGGCACCAGCTGCGCGATCACGTCGTAGACATCGTGTTGGTTCATGGTCTCGCCCCTCACACCGCCACCTTCAGGAGCTGGCCCTGCGTGGTGACCAGAGGTGTGTGTGGTGCCTGCAGTTCTTGCGCAATGCGTTCAAAGTAGGCGCGCACCACGCCGTGGTAACGCGGGTCGTCCAGCAGGAAGGCATCGTGGCCATGGGGCGCGTCGATTTCGGCGTAGCTCACGTCGTGGCGGTTGTCGACCAGCGCCTTGACGATTTCGCGCGAGCGGGCGGGCGAGAAGCGCCAGTCGGTGGTGAAGCTGATGACGAGAAACTTGGCCATGGCCTTGGCCATGGCCGCCGCCAGATCGCCTCCGTGATGCCGGGCCGGGTCGAAGTAGTCGAGCGCGCGGGTGATCAGCAAATAGGTGTTGGCGTCAAAGTAGTCGCTGAACTTGTCACCCTGGTAGCGCAGGTAGCTCTCAACCTGGAACTCGATGTCCTGGGTGCTGTAGTTGGGTGCGTCACCCAGCGTGCGGCCCACCAGTTCGCGGCCGAACTTCTCTTCCATCACGTCATCGGACAGATAGGTGATGTGGCCGATCATGCGTGCGACGCGCAGGCCGCGACGAGGCACCACGCCATGGGCGTAAAAGTGCCCCTGGTGGAAGTCGGGGTCGGTGACGATGGCCTGGCGCGCCACCTCGTTGAAGGCAATGTTTTGCGCCGACAGGTTGGGCGCCGTGGCGACGGCCACGCAATGGCGGACCCGCTCGGGGTGCTGCAGCGTCCAGCTCAGGGCCTGCATGCCACCCAAGCTGCCGCCCAGTACCGCGGCCAGCTGCGTGATCCCGAGTTGGTCCAGAAGGCGGGCTTGGGCGTTGACCCAGTCTTCCACGGTCACCACCGGGAAGTCGGCACCGTAGGGGCGGCCCGTGTCCGGGTTGGTGTGCATGGGGCCCGTCGAGCCGAAACACGAACCGGGGTTGTTGATGCCGATGACGAAGAACTTGTTGGTGTCCAGCGGCTTGCCAGGGCCGATCAGGTTGTCCCACCAGCCTTCGCTCTTGGGGAGGGGGCGGCCTTGATCGTCGGCATGCACGCCTGCCACGTGGTGCGAGGCATTGAGCGCATGGCACACGAGCACGGCGTTGCTGCGATCGGCATTGAGCTGCCCGTAGGTCTCATAGACCAGGGTGTAGTCTTTGAGCACCGCACCGCTTTGCAGAGGCAGCGGGGCTGTAAAGTGCATGGAGGCAGGGGTGACGACCCCGAGGGAAGACATGACGCTACGAAGTTCTGAACAAAGAAAAAACCGGCCTCGCATCAAAGCAGGGGCCGGTGAGCAGCGCCCTCTTTAGCGGAATTTTTTGAGCGCCCGCAATCCGGACAAATCGGCGCTGTAGATTCAAGTGTAGCGCCAAACCGGCGCCCTGTGCCATCAGGCGGCCGGGGGCGCCGTGTCGGTGAAGCTGGGGCGCTGCATCAGCTTGGCGTGGAGCTTGTCGAGGTTGGGGTAGGTGGTACGCCAGTCGATGTCCGGGAAGCGGAAGTCCAGATAACCCAGGGCGCAGCCCACGGCAATGTCGGCCAGGCTGTGGTGGGTGCCCGTGCACCAGGGCTTGTCACCCAGGCCTTGGCTGAAGGCCTTCAGGCTTTGGTGGACCTTGTCGAGCTGGCGGTTGATCCAGGCCGGGCTGCGCTGCGCGTCGGTGCGGCCGCTCCAGGTTTGTTCCATGCGGGCCAGCACGGCGGCGTCCAGCAGGCCATCGGCCAGGGCTTCCCAGGTGCGCACCTCCACGCGCTCGCGACCGCTCAAGGGAATGAGCTTGCCCACGGGCGACAGGGTGTCCACGTACTCGACGATCACGCGGGAGTCGAAAATGGCTTCGCCGCCGTCCATGACGAGGCAGGGGACTTTGCCGAGCGGATTCGCTTCCGCGATGCGCGAGTCGGCCGACCACACATCTTCCACCTCGAATTTGTAGTCGAGTTTTTTCTCGGCCAGCACGATCCGAACTTTGCGGACGAAGGGGCTGGTCAGGGATCCGATGAGTTTCATGGGCTTGGACAAGGTGGTGTTGCTTTCATTTTATCGGTCTGACTCTGTCTTGATGGCGAGCAGGGGCTCGATGCAGCGTCATGCCCCCAACAGAGGGTGCGAGGGCACCTCGCCATGCCCAGCTCCGCGCGGCAGGTCTCCAGCTTGGCACAAAGTGCGAGCGCGGTAAAATGACAGGTTGGCCTGCGGAGATCTTGCTCGCAGGCGTGCTCTGTTTTCCTCATCCGGACACCGCCATGAACCTGTCTGCTCTCACCGCTCTGTCGCCGCTGGACGGCCGTTATGCCACCAAGGTGGCCGCTTTGCGCCCGCTGTTGTCCGAATTCGGCCTGATGCACCGCCGCGTGCAGGTGGAAATCGAGTGGTTCATCGCCCTGTCGGACGCCGGTCTGCCTGAGCTGCCCCCGCTGTCGGAAGCCTCGCGCATGTTCCTGCGCGGCCTGGTGACGCATTTCTCCGAGTCCGACGCGCAGGCGATCAAGGACATCGAAAAGACCACCAACCACGACGTCAAGGCCGTGGAGTACTGGATCAAGTCGCGCTTTGCCACGCATCCCGAACTGGAAAAGGCCGGCGAGTTCGTGCACTTTGCCTGCACCTCGGAAGACATCAACAACACCAGCCACGGCCTGATGCTCAAGGCTGCGCGCGAGCAGGTGATCCTGCCGACCATCGACGCCCTGATCGGCACGATGAGCGGCCTGGCCCACAACTTGGCCGAGATCCCGATGCTGAGCCGCACGCACGGTCAGACCGCGTCGCCCACCACCGTGGGCAAGGAAGTCGCCAACGTGGTGGCCCGCTTGGCCAATGCCCGCGCCCGCATCGCCGACGTCAAGCTGCTGGCCAAGATGAACGGCGCCGTCGGCAACTACAACGCCCACCTGTCGGCCTACCCGGACAAGGACTGGGAAGCCTTCAGCCAGTCGGTCATCGAAAAGCAACTGGGCCTGACTTTCAACCCCTACACCATCCAGATCGAGCCGCACGACTACATGGCCGAGCTGTTTGACGCGGTCACCCGTCTCAACACCATCTTGATCGACTGGTCGCGTGACGTGTGGGGTTACATCAGCTTGGGTTACTTCAAGCAAAAGACCAAGGCGGGTGAAATCGGCTCGTCCACGATGCCGCACAAGGTCAACCCGATCGACTTCGAGAACGCCGAGGGCAACTTTGGCCTGGCCAACGCCGTGCTGACCCACCTGAGCCAGAAGCTGCCCATCAGCCGCTGGCAGCGTGACCTGACCGACTCCACCGTGCTGCGTAATATGGGCGTGGCGCTGGGTTATGCGCTGCTGGGCTATGACAGCCTGGCCCGCGGCCTGGGCAAGCTGGAAGTCAACCCCGAAGCCCTGGCACAAGACCTCGACAGTTCGTGGGAAGTGCTGGCCGAGCCGATCCAGACCGTGATGCGTCGCTACGCGCTGCCCAACCCGTATGAGCGTCTGAAGGAGCTGACCCGTGGCAAGGCCATCACGAAGGAGTCCATCCAGGCCTTCATCGAGACGCTGGAGCTGCCCGAGGCCGAGAAGGCCCGCCTGATGGCGATGACGCCTGGCAACTACATCGGCAAGGCTGTTGAGCTGGCTCAGCGCATTGGCAAGTAAGGCAAGGGCGCAGCCATGATCTTCACCGAGCAACTGCGCCACGCGCAGCAGCAAAACAACTCGCTGCTGTGCGTGGGCCTGGACCCCGAGCCGTCGAAGTTCCCTGGTGCCTGGAAGGGCCAGAGCGACCGCATCTATGACTTCTGCGCGGCCATTGTGGACGCGACGAAGGACCTGGTTTGCGCCTTCAAACCGCAGATCGCCTACTTTGCGGCGCACCGTGCGGAAGACCAACTGGAGCGGCTGATGGCGCACATGCGCCGTGTCGCCCCGCAGGTGCCGGTGATCCTGGATGCCAAGCGCGGCGACATCGGCTCGACCGCGGATCAGTACGCGCGTGAAGCCTTTGTGCGCTACCAGGCCGATGCGGTGACGCTGTCACCCTTCATGGGCTTTGACACCATGGAGCCTTTCCTGAAGTACCCGGGCAAGGGCGTGATCTTGCTGTGCCGCACCTCCAACCCGGGCGGCTCGGATTTGCAGAACCTGCGTCTGGCCGATGTCGAAGGCCAGCCGCGTGTGTACGAGCACATCGCCAGCCAGGCGCAGGGGCCGTGGAACACCAATGGCCAGATGGGCCTGGTGGTGGGGGCGACCTTCCCTGAAGAGATTGCCCGCGTGCGCGAGCTGGCTCCGACGCTGCCCCTGCTGATCCCCGGCGTGGGCGCGCAGGGCGGCGATGCCGTGGCCACCGTCAAGGCGGGCTTGACCACCGATGCCAGCGGCGCCATCACCGGCACCATCATCGTCAACAGCTCGCGTGCGGTGCTGTACGCCAGCAGTGGGGACGATTTCGCCAGCGCAGCCCGACGTGTGGCGCTGGAAACGCGGGATGCGTTGAACGCGGCGCGCTGACCTCACGCATTGCTGACTCAACGGGCAGGCGCTGGACGGTCAGGCCGCCCGAAAGCATGGCTGGCGTCGAACGACCAAGGCGACGTATCATGCTCGGTTGCCCTCACGTCCGACATGTCCGTGTCGGACGTCAGCTTGGGGCCATTTTTCTTGCACCGAGTCTTCCATGTCCCGCCCTGATGCTCCCGTCGTGCCCGGCGCCTCTGCCGATGCGGCTCCCTATCTCGCTCACGCGGTGCGATCGGCACCGTTGGCGGAGCGCACGCAGATCCAGATTCGGGGTGCCCGCACCCACAATCTGAAAAACATTGACCTGGATCTGCCGCGCAACCAGTTGGTGGTGATCACCGGTTTGTCGGGATCGGGCAAGTCCAGCCTGGCGTTCGACACCTTGTATGCCGAAGGCCAGCGTCGCTATGTGGAGAGTCTGAGTGCCTACGCGCGTCAGTTCCTGCAGTTGATGGACAAGCCCGATGTCGATGTGATCGAGGGCCTGTCGCCCGCGATCAGCATCGAGCAGAAGGCCACCAGCCACAACCCGCGTTCCACCGTGGGCACGGTCACCGAGATCCACGATTACCTGCGCCTGCTGTACGCCCGCGCGGGCACCCCGTTCTGCCCGGAGCATGGCGAGCCGCTGCAGGCGCAAAGCGTGAGCCAGATGGTCGATGCCGTGCTGGCGCTGCCGGAAGAGACCAAGCTGATGATCCTGGCGCCGGTGGTGCGCGACCGCAAGGGCGAGCACGTCGAGCTGTTTGCGCAGATGCAGGCGCAGGGCTATGTGCGCTTTCGCATCAACGGGCAGGTGGTGGAGGCGGCCGACCTGCAGCCGCTGGTCAAGAACGAGAAGCACAACATCGACGTGGTCATCGACCGCCTGAAGGTGCGGCCCGACATGGCGCAACGCCTGGCCGAGAGCTTTGAGGCCGCGCTGCGTCTGGCCGAGGGCCGTGCGCTCGCGCTGGAGATGGACAGCGGCGTCACCCACCTGTTCTCGGCCAAGTTTGCCTGTCCCATCTGCAGCTATTCGCTCTCGGAGTTGGAGCCGCGGCTGTTCTCGTTCAACTCGCCGCAGGGCGCGTGCCCGACCTGTGATGGTCTGGGTCATGTGATCGCGTTCGACCCGCAGCGCGTGGTGGCCTTCCCGTCGCTGAGCATCGGCAGCGGGGCCGTCAAGGGCTGGGACCGCCGCAACCCCTACACCTACAGCCTGATCGAATCCATCGGTCGCCATTACGACGTGGACATCGAGCAGCCTTTTGAAGAGCTGCCCGCCCACGTGCAGCAGGTGCTGTTGTACGGCTCGGGCACCGAAGAGATCGAGTTCACCTACGAGGCCGATGGCACCAGCGGCAAGAAGCGCAAGGTCAAGCGCTCGCACCCGTTCGAAGGCATCATCCCCAACTTCGAGCGCCGCTTCAAGGAGACCGACTCCAGCGCCGTGCGCGAAGAACTGGCCCGCTACCAGCAGCCCAAGGCCTGCCCGGCCTGCCACGGCACGCGCCTGCGCACCGAGGCGCGGCACGTCAAGTTGCTCGATGCACATACGGGCGAGACCAAGCCCATCTACGAGATCGCCCACGCCACCCTGGCCGAGGCGCAGCACTACTTCGAGCACCTGCACCTGCAAGGCGCCAAGGCCGAGATCGCGGCCAAGGTGGTCAACGAGATCCGTTCGCGCCTGCGCTTTCTCAATGACGTGGGCCTGAATTACCTCAGCCTGGATCGCAGTGCCGACACGCTCTCAGGCGGCGAAGCGCAGCGTATCCGCTTGGCGTCGCAGATCGGCTCGGGCCTGACCGGGGTGATGTATGTGCTCGACGAGCCCAGCATCGGCTTGCACCAGCGCGACAACGACCGCCTGATCGGCACCCTGCAGCACTTGCGCAACCTGGGCAACAGCGTGCTGGTGGTCGAGCATGACGAGGACATGATCCGCGCCGCTGACCACGTCGTCGACATGGGGCCGGGGGCAGGCGTGCATGGTGGGCGTGTGCTCGCGCAAGGCACGCCGCAAGAGGTCCAGGCCAATCCTGAGAGCATCACCGGCCGCTATCTGGCACGGGCGCTGCGCATCGAGGTGCCGACCCAGCGTCATGCCTTCACCGATGAGACGCCGCGGCTGCGTGTGGTCAACGCCCGTGGTCACAACCTCAAAGGCGTCACCGCTGACTTCCCCGTGGGCCTGCTGACCTGCGTCACCGGCGTGTCGGGTTCGGGCAAGTCCACCCTGGTCAATGACACCCTGTATGCGGCGGTTGCCCGCAAGCTGTACCAGAGCCACCTGGATCCCGAGCCGCATGACGAGATCGAGGGCCTGGAGCTGTTCGACAAGGTCATCAATGTCGACCAGTCCCCGATTGGCCGCACGCCACGCAGCAACCCGGCCACCTACACCGGTCTGTTTACGCCGATCCGCGAGCTGATGGCCGATGTGCCCGCGGCGCGTGAGCGCGGCTATGGCGCCGGCCGCTTCTCGTTCAATGTGGCCGGCGGTCGCTGCGAAGCCTGCCAGGGCGACGGCATGATCAAGGTCGAGATGCACTTCCTGCCGGATGTGTATGTGCCCTGCGATGTGTGCCATGGCAAGCGCTACAACCGCGAGACGCTGGAGATCCAGTACAAGGGCCTCAACATCCACGAGATCCTGAACCTGACCGTGGAGGCCGCGCTGACCTTCTTCAGCGCCGTGCCCACCATTGCTCGCAAGCTGCAGACGCTGATGGACGTGGGCTTGGGCTACATCCGCCTGGGGCAGGCCGCGACCACGCTGTCAGGGGGCGAGGCGCAGCGCGTCAAGCTGGCGCTGGAGCTGTCCAAGCGCGACACGGGGCGCACGCTCTACATCCTGGATGAGCCGACCACGGGCCTGCACTTCCACGACATCGCCTTGCTGCTCAAGGTGCTGCACCAGTTGCGCGACGCGGGCAACACCATCGTCATCATCGAGCACAACCTCGACGTCATCAAGACGGCCGACTGGTTGATCGACATCGGGCCGGAAGGCGGCTCCGGCGGTGGTCAGGTGTTGGTGGCCGGCACACCCGAGCAGGTGGCCGCGCACGCAGGCAGTCACACCGGGCGCTATCTGAGGTCTTTGCTCTGAGCAATGTCCGTCAGGATCAGGTCTTCATGAAGCCCAGATCATGCACATCGCTGTTGAATTGGCCTAGATTGGGCAGGATGGCGTTCAGATCCGTCTGGCTCACGCCCATCCATCTGCCGAGGGTATAAGCGTACTGTTCCACCGCGGTTGACGGGATCAGCGAGCCATTCTGGATTTGATCGGGACTGCTGAATGCACCGCTGCTGTCGGCAGAACTGTACGTGGGAAAGGTTCCATACACCTCGGTACCGTTGACCGCACCGCCCATGATGAACTGGTGTCCACCCCAGCCGTGATCGGTCCCATCACCGTTGCTGGTGAAAGTGCGCCCAAACTCGGACATGGTGAAGGTGGTGACTTGTGCTCTCATGTCACCCGTGGGCATGCTGCCCAGTACCGCATCGAAGTAAGCCATGGCGTGGTTGAGTTGCGCCAGTCGCTCACCGTGATTGCGGATTTGATCGTCGTGGGTGTCGAATCCGCCCAGACTCACCATGAACAACTGTCGGGTGATGCCCAGACTCGCTGCCGTGTTGGTGGCGATCAGGCGGGCGACCATCTGCAGTTGCATCGCCAGGTGGTTGGTTTTCAGTGTGCCGTCGATCGTGCTGGTGTACTTGAGCAAGTCGTCGTTGTAGGCGTTGTAGTTGCCGGAGCCCGATGGCGTGGCCCAGGGGGCGACCCCACCAGAGGCCAGGCTGGTGCTCAGCAGATCGCTTGCCTGCAAGGCGCGTTGTACGACCTTCTGATGGTCTCCGTGCAGCAGGTTGCGTGCCGGGACCGGTTGGCTGCCGTCTGGTTGCAATTTGCCCATGATGGCGGCCACTGAGCTGTGAAGGGTGCTGCTACCGTAGACCTTGCCGCCACTGCCCAGCCCCAGAATGCCGGTGGTGCTGCTTTGGTAGGGCAACACCATTTGTCCAGCCAGCCAGACGGATGCACTGCCTGGGCTCATGCATGTGAATGAGCGCTGGATGATGCCGGCTTCGCTGACGGGGCGGCCACTTCCATTGCTGCCCATCAGCCGGTCCCCCATCAGTCCGCCCCAGCCCTTGTCGGCGCCCTCGGCATGGAACGATTGCCAGGTGGACTGTTGATCGTTGTGGGAAAACAGCTTGGCCGGCTTGCTGGCTGTGGCGCTGGCAAAGTCGGCCTTGGTGGTCGGGCGTGTCAGCGGACCCACGTTGGCCAAGATCGCGATGCGCCCGGCCTCATGCAGGCTTTGCACATGTGGCAAAGCCGGATGCAGCGCAAAGGTGCGGCCCGCATGCACGCTGCGACCTTGGTGGTTGATCGGCAGCACGCCGCCCAGTCTGGCGGGATCAGTGCGCGCGGCAGCGCTGTTTGCGGCGACGCCGGGCGCTGGCAGGGCAATGCCTGTGCTGCCATCGACGGGCTTGCGATGTGTGTTGTAGTGCTCCCATGATTCGGCATCCGTGGCCAGCACGGTGTTGAAGGCATCGTTGCCGCCATTGAGCACAATGCAAACCAATGCTCGATAGCTGCCGTTGCCCGCGCTTTGTGCAGCAGCTTCGGTCAACGCGCTCAGGCTGAGTCCGAGAGGTGCGGCGGAGCCCATGCCAGAGAGGGCCGCCATGCGTTGCAAAAATTGTCGGCGGGTGTGCTGACTCATGGTGGATCTCACTGTTGAATCACGAAAGCGGGCGAGACCGCGACCATGAGAATGGCCGCTTGAATGCGCTGCCGACGCTGTTTGGCCAGCACAGTCGTATCGGTCGCGCTGATGGGCATGGCCGTGATGGCGCTGACAGCCAGATTGCGCTCGTCGTCAGGCAAGGTGTGCCCTACCAAATGCTGTGCCATGGCATCGATCAAGGCGGGAGGATCCCCAGCCAGCGTGTCCCAGCCGCTGAGGTCGAACTGGATGTCCCAGTTACCACTGTTGACGTTCCATTGTCCCCAGCCCCTTTCCAGGATCGTGGCCACGAAGTTGGCGTAGCCCAGCACGGAGGTCTCGCTGGTGATCTGCATTTCTGGCGCGACCATGCCTTGGGCGGCCATCGCGCTTTGCGGCGCTGTGTAGCCCGGCCGAAAGAAATTGAAGACCGAGGGGGCTCGCAGTGGAGTCTGGCCCAGTTGCGTGCCGGGGTCACTCGTGTCGTCGGCCAGATAGAAGGGGGCCGCGCCGCCGGCTGTGAAGCGGGCACTGGTGTGAGGAAGCGCCCGCAGCAGGTGGCTCAGACGCAATACCGGCTCACGCAGCTTGCCGTAGGTGCTGAGGCCGACCGAGGGCGGGCGGCGCGCCTCCTCGTGCAACAAGATGGCTTTGACCACCGCGCGCAGGTTGCCATTTTGGGCACGAAAGACCCGGGTGACATCGGCCACATAGGTGTCGCTGGGGTTGCTGGTGACGAGTCGCTGGATCAACTGTCGGCTGATGAACGGTGCAGTGTTGGGGTGGGTGGCCAACCGGTCCAACGCGGCTTTCAGGCTGGCTTTGGGGTCGGCCGTCTCCTGTGCCGCCACATCGACACCGAGAAACTGCTTGGCACTGGTCGAATGTGCCTGACCGTAGCCCGTCATGCTGCGCACGTCCTGGCTTGGATCTCGGCACTCGAGGGTCCGCCAGAAACACTGCCACCATTCCACGGCTGACTTGGCCGAGGGCCAGTGCCAGCTGAATCCTGTGAACACGCGGGCCAGACCTTTGATGTCGTTGGCGTTGTAGGTTTCGACGGTTTGACCATTGACCAGGCGCGGGCGTCCGCTGTCCTCCAGATCATGCAGGCCGATCGAAAAAAGCTGCATCACCTCACGGGCAAAGTTCTCGTCGGGAACGCGACCGGTGCCGTCTTCCTTGCGATTGCCAAGGTGGGAGAGATACTGCCCCATGGCGGGGTGCAGGGCGACGGCTTCCAGGAGATCTCGGTAGTTGGCATCGGCGTGGACGGTCAGCATGTCCAAGTAGCTGGCAGCACTGCGGCCGTCATCGACCGTGAGGGTCGAGACCACAAAGATCTCGGACAATGCAAACGCCACACGCTGTCGCAACTGGCCCGGTTCGCGAACAGCATGGGTCCACCAGCTGTGGGTCACATTGTGGGCGTAGGCTTGCGACTGACCGAGCGTCGAGGCGGAGAACTCCACGGTGCTCAAGTGGCTGCTCTGTATGGGCAGCTTGAACTGTTCGTCGATCCAGTTGTCGTACCCGATCCTCTTGACACGAGCCAGATCGGACGCAGTGGGTCCGAAAGTGGCCTGGGTCAGGAAGCGGTAGCCCTCGGCATCATTGCTCGGCACCATGGATGCCGAGACGGTCAGGCCTGTGTCCGGGTCAATGGACGTCGAGCTGCCGCCACCTCCGCCGCACGCAGTGAGCAGCAGAGCCAAGGTCAGTGCAAACCAGCGCCACGCAGACGATCGGTGGCAGGAACGGGGAGAGGGGGCAGATCGCATGGAGGCCGGCAAAGAGATGACTGGAGAAGGTCATCTGCTGCAGCGCAGTCTCCTCGGACGTCGGCGTTGCGAGCGGGTCAGACCCGTGGCCGCAAGGGTGCCACGTTGACCTGGGCGGCAGGTGCTGCCAATCGTCTGCTTTGTAAGCGAATGAAAGCCGCGCGATACGCTGCGGCTTTCAGTGCGACTTTGTGCACAGGGGGATCAAAGCAGCGGTGCCAAGGCACGTTCCGCATCGGTGACCGACAGACCGGTGCGCAGTGCCCAGTCTTCCACCTGATCGTGGCCGATCTTGCCCACGTTGAAGTAGGCGGCCTCGGGGTGGGCCATGTAGAAACCGCTCACGCTGGCGGCCGGCATCATGGCCAGGCTTTCCGTCAGGTGCATGTGCACGTCTGCGGCGTCGAGCACGCGGAACATCTCACGCTTGACCGTGTGGTCAGGGCAGGCTGGGTAACCCGGTGCCGGGCGGATGCCGCGGTACTGCTCCTTGATCAGGGCAGCGTTGTCCAGCGCCTCGTCGGCGGCGTAGCCCCAGAACTCCTTCCGTACCCGTTCGTGCATGCGCTCGGCAAAGGCCTCGGCCAGGCGGTCAGCCAGGGCCTTGAGCATGATGGCCGAGTAGTCGTCATGGTGGGCCATGAACTCGGCTTCCTTCTTCTCGATGTTCAGGCCGGCCGTCACGGCGAACATGCCGATGTAATCGGGCTTGGCATCGCGGGGCGCGATGAAATCGGCCAGCGAGCGGTTGGGGCGCTTGACGCCATCGACCACCGGACGCTCCGTCTGCATGCGCAGCGGGTCCCAGCACATCAGCACCTTGCTGCGCGACTCGTCTTCGTAGATCTCGATGGTGTCGTCCTTGACCGACTGCGCCGGGTACAGGCCGATCACGCCATTGGCGGTCAGCCAACGGCCCTCGACGATCTTCTTGAGCATGGCCTGTGCATCGGCGTACACCTTGCGGGCTTCGACGCCGACGACCTCATCCTCGAGGATGGCCGGGAAGGGGCCGGCCAGGTCCCAGGTCTGGAAGAACGGACCCCAGTCGATGTAGGCCACCAACTCGCTCAGGTCGTAGTTCTTGAACACGCGTCGGCCGATGAACTTCGGCACCGTGGGCGTGTAGGTGGCAAAGTCCACTTCGGCCTTGTTGGCGCGGGCCTCGGCCAATTTCACCAGCGGCGTGGCCTTCTTGTTGGCATGCAGCTGACGCACATGTTCATAGTCGGCGTTCAGCTCGGCGATGTAGGCCTGCTGGCGCTCGGGGCTGAGCAGCTCCGAGCACACGCCCACGGCGCGCGAGGCGTCGGGCACATAGACCACCGGGCCGCTGTAGTTGGGCGCAATCTTCACAGCCGTGTGCACACGCGAGCAGGTCGCCCCGCCGATCAGCAGCGGGATCTGGCGCGAGCGGAAGTACTCGTCACGCTCCATCTCGGCGGCCACGTACTGCATCTCTTCCAGCGAGGGCGTGATCAGACCCGACAGGCCCACGATGTCCGCGCCCACTTCCTTGGCCTTGGCGAGGATGTCCTTGCACGGGACCATCACGCCCATGTTGACCACCTCGAAGTTGTTGCACTGCAAGACCACGGTCACGATGTTCTTGCCGATGTCGTGCACATCGCCCTTGACGGTGGCGATCACGATCTTTCCCTTGGCCTTGACGTCGCCGCCGGCCAATTCCAGCTGGCGCTTTTCTTCTTCGATGTAGGGCACCAGGTGGGCCACGGCCTGCTTCATCACGCGGGCTGATTTCACCACCTGCGGCAGGAACATCTTGCCGGCGCCAAACAGGTCGCCGACCGTGTTCATGCCGGCCATCAAGGGGCCTTCGATCACGTGCAGCGGGCGACCACCGCCGGCCTTGATCTTCTGATAGCACTCCTCGGTGTCGACCGTGATGAAGTCGGTGATGCCGTGCACCAGGGCGTGGCTCAGGCGGTCTTCCACCGAGGCCGGGTGCTCGGCCGTGCCGCGCCACGCCAGCTTGGCGCTGTCATCCTTGGCGGCACCCTTCACTTGTTCGGCGATGCCCAGCAGCCGCTCGGTCGGGGTCAGCGAAGTGTCTTCACCTTCTTTGAACACCGGCTGGCGGTTCAGCACCACGTCTTCGACCAGCTCGCGCAGCTGAGCGTCCAGATCGTCGTACACGCCGACCATGCCAGCGTTGACGATGCCCATGTCCATGCCCGCTTGGATCGCGTGGTACAGGAAGACGGTGTGGATGGCCTCGCGCACCGGCTCGTTGCCACGGAAGCTGAAGGACACGTTCGAGACGCCGCCCGACACCTTGGCGCCCGGCAGGTTCTGCTTGATCCAGCGCGTGGCGTTGATGAAGTCCACGGCGTAGTTGTCGTGCTCTTCGATGCCCGTGGCGATCGCGAAGATGTTGGGGTCGAAGATGATGTCTTCTGGCGGGAAGCCCACCTCATCGACCAGGATGCGGTAAGCGCGCTCGCAGATTTCAACCTTGCGCTGGTAGGTGTCGGCCTGGCCTTGTTCGTCGAACGCCATCACCACGGCAGCAGCACCGTAGCGCTTGATCAGTTTTGCCTGATGGACGAAGTTCTCAAGGCCTTCCTTCAACGAGATCGAGTTGACGATGCCCTTGCCCTGAATGCACTTCAAGCCAGCCTCGATCACGTCCCACTTGGACGAGTCGATCATGATGGGCACGCGCGCGATCTCCGGCTCGCCGGCGATCAGGTTCAGGAAGCGCACCATGGCGGCCTTGCTGTCGAGCATGGCCTCGTCCATGTTGATGTCGATGACCTGGGCGCCGTTTTCCACCTGCTGGCGCGCCACCGACAGGGCGTCTTCAAAGCGCCCTTCGAGGATCATGCGCGCGAAAGCCTTCGAGCCCGTCACGTTGGTGCGTTCGCCCACGTTGACGAACAGCGAGCCTTCGCCAATGTTCACCGGCTCCAGGCCGGACAGGCGCATGGGCGGCACAGCGGCGGCGCGGGGCAGGGCGGTGTCGCCGGATGGCGAAGCGGAAGGGGGGCGGGCAGACTCGGTCATAACCCTCCATTTTAGAGGGCGGGCCTTGAGAATGTCTGGCCCTCGCTGTCGTGCCCACAAAAGGAAAGGGCACCGCGCTTGTGACGCGATGCCCAGAGGCGCTGTCGAGATGGCTGGATCTGGCCCCCCGCAGCAATTGCCTTAACTGTTGACAGCGGTGCCGGATCAGGCCTTCAGCAGCGCGTACAACTCGTCCTTGAGCAGCACACGCAGCTTCTTCTTGGTCTCGATCTCGGCGTCTGAGCCATGCTCCACACCGGTTTCCAGACGAATCACCGCCTTGTCCACTTCTTCGTATTCACGATGCAGGCGCGCAAAGTGCGTGTTGCTGGTCTTCAGTGCGTGGATCTTGTCCTTGAACTCAGGAAAGTCGCTTGCCAGAGGGTGATTATCGAGTTCGTGTCCCATCGTGTCTCCTGTCAAAGGTCATTGAAGCTGGGGAAGAACCGGTCTTCCGTTGAACACATCTTGTGCCTGATTGGTGCGCTCAGACTTGCGGCAAATCAAGTTTGCCCGGTTGGCGGGGCCATTTGCTGCAAAAACGTGTCGTGGATGTCGAAGGAGCTTTCGGCTCCCACCTGATGTCGATGCGCCTTCAACCATTGGTCGCCGGCCTGGTGTCCAAGGCGGTGCAACTCCTGCAAGAAGGCCCAGTCGGTGTTGAACTTGCTGGAAGCATTGAAAGCGCTCATGCCCCCGTCATCCGCCACCATGTGCATGTGCAGGCGCTTGTAGTGACCTCGGTCCAGTTTGTGCTCGTCGATCAAGCGTTTGACGAAGGCAATCGCCCGCATCTCGCTGACCAGGCTGGCATTGAAAGTGATCTCGCTGAGTCGATCGATGATGTCGATGCTGCGTGTCGGGTTGTCGATGCGTTGCAGCGGCGTCAGGCGGACCAGCAGAATGTCGATGCCCGTGGTCTCGTAGATCAATGGGTAAAGCGCCGGGTTCCCGGTGTAGCCGCCATCCCAGTAAGGCTCGCCCTCGATTTCGACCGCCTGAAACACAAATGGCAGGCAGGCCGAGGCCATCAAGGCATCAATGGACAACGATTCTGCGGTGAACACCCGCGCCTGCCCGGTGTGTACCGACGTGGCCGTCACAAACAGCGGGATACCGCATTGCTTGCAGCCCTGATGCAGCGCGGCCGCGTCAACATGGCGCTTCAGCACGGCCTCCAGCGGGTTCAGGTTGAGGGGGTTGAACTCATAGGGGCTGAACGACCGCATGAACACGTTCAGCCATTGATAGGCTGGGAACTGGTCGAAGTTGAACTCCGTTTTCAGCAGCCCGTTGGCCTGGATGTTCAAGGGTGAAAACAGGGGGCCGTGGCGACTCACGTCGCGCCAGAACTCACGCAGGGATTTCTGTGCCTCCTGCCTCGCGGCCGCCTCTCCTCCCGCTTGGTGTCCTCTGGCGTAGCCCGTCAACAGCACGGCGCCGTTGAGCGCCCCTGCGCTGGTGCCAGAAATGCCGCCGAAGTCGAGCCCATCGGCTTCCAGCAAACGATCCAGCACACCCCATGTGAAGGCGCCGTGCGAGCCACCGCCTTGCAAGGCCAGGTTGACACGAGGCCGCGCGCCGTTGTGCGAAGCGCGACCGGTGCGCGCGCGCCGGGGGCGCCGATGCACCTGATGGTCTTCCTCCAGACGCTGCGTGTGGGCCTGATCCTGGGGCGTGCGCTTGGAACTCATGAGATCAGTCTAGCGGGAAATGCTGCATCGCAATATGCGCAGGCCGCCACCCCAATCAGAGGGGCGAAAATTATTTGCGAAAGTACTGTATGAATGTCCAGCTTTTGCCATAATGCATCCCAGCCAATCATTGAACCTTCCGGAGACTTCGCATGGACGCCAACGCCAAATCTGCCCTCAGCACCGAAAAAGCCAAAGCCTTGCAGGCCGCCTTGGCCCAGATCGAGAAGCAGTTCGGCAAGGGCTCCATCATGCGCCTGGGCGAGGGTGAAGTCGTCGAAGACATCCAGGTGGTGTCGACCGGTTCGCTGGGGCTGGACATCGCCTTGGGCGTCGGTGGTCTGCCGCGTGGCCGCGTGGTCGAAATTTACGGCCCTGAGTCGTCCGGCAAAACCACACTGACCCTGCAGGTCGTGGCCGAGATGCAGAAGCAAGGCGGCGTCTGCGCTTTCATCGACGCCGAACACGCGCTGGACGCCCAATACGCCCAGAAGCTCGGTGTCAACCTGCAAGACCTGCTGATCTCGCAGCCCGACACCGGTGAGCAGGCGCTCGAAATCGTCGACGCCCTGGTGCGCTCCGGTTCGGTCGATCTGATCGTGGTTGACTCAGTGGCCGCGCTCACGCCCAAGGCCGAACTCGAAGGCGAGATGGGCGATGCCTTGCCCGGTTTGCAGGCGCGCCTGATGAGCCAGGCCTTGCGCAAACTCACGGCCACCATCAAGAAGACCAATTGCATGGTCATCTTCATCAACCAGATCCGCATGAAGATCGGTGTGATGTTCGGCAGCCCTGAAACCACCACCGGCGGTAACGCCTTGAAGTTCTACGCTTCCGTGCGCCTCGACATCCGTCGCATCGGCTCCATCAAGAAGGGCGACGAGATCATCGGCAACGAAACCAAGGTCAAGGTTGTCAAGAACAAGGTTTCGCCGCCGTTCAAGACGGCCGAGTTCGACATCCTGTACGGCGAGGGCATCAGCCGCGAGGGCGAGATCATCGACCTGGGTGTGAATGCCAAGATCGTGGACAAGTCGGGCTCCTGGTATGCCTACAACGGCGAGAAGATCGGCCAGGGCAAGGACAACGCCCGTGAGTTCCTGCGTGAGAACGCCGATCTGGCGCGCGAAATCGAGAACAAGATTCGTGACTCGCTGGGTGTGGCACTCTTGCCGGCGGCCGTGGCCGGCGGCAAGGCCGACACGGTGGAAGATGACGAGGTCTGATCCTCCGGACACCGGCACGAAGCCTGCCCGTCGCCCGACCTTGTCGCTCAAGGGGCGGGCACTGAAATACTTGGCCGCGCGGGAGCATTCTCGCGTCGAGCTGACCCGCAAGCTCGCCCCCCACGCTGAATCGCCGGAACAGGTGGCGCAGGTGCTTGATGAGCTGGAGCAAAAGGGCTGGCTGTCGGCCCAGCGTTTTGCCGACTCCATGTTGCACCGCAAGGCAGCGCGCTATGGTGCGGCGAGGCTGAAGGCTGAGTTGGCTCAGCATCAACTTCCTTCAGAGGTGGCGCAGGCCGCCACCCAAAGTCTGCGCGACACCGAGTTCGCCCGTGCCCATGCCCTGTGGCTGCGTCGCTTTGGCGAGCCGGCGCAATCGCCGCAAGACAAGGCGCGTCAAATGCGCTTCTTGATCAGCCGCGGATTTGCCTCCGATGTCGTGCGTCGCGTCATTCGAGGCGATGGCTTGTTGACAGGCGAGTGAAATCGCAGAAAACCAAGGGGAAACCCTGAATCGCTGCCCCCTCTGTTCGTGGGGGCGCCGATGTATGCTGAGCGCCGAACCGCGCGAGACCTGACAAAAGGTCGCGTGTACCCGCCTCAGCCCGATCGGATGAGGCGGGTTTGCCATGTTCGACAAGAACGCAACACCTGACTGCGAGAACCACATGAAGATTCATGAATACCAAGGCAAAGAGATCCTGAGCCGATTTGGCGTGCCGGTCCCAAGAGGTATCCCGGCTTTTTCCGTTGACGAAGCTGTCGCTGCAGCTGAAAAGCTGGGCGGCCCGGTGTGGGTGGTCAAGGCCCAGATCCACGCAGGTGGTCGCGGCAAGGGTGGTGGCGTGAAGGTGGCGAAGTCCATTGAGGACGTGCGTCGCCTGGCCGGTGAAATCCTGGGCATGCAGCTCAAGACCCACCAAACTGGCCCGGAAGGCCAGAAGGTCAACCGTCTGTACATCGAAGACGGTGCTGACATCCAGAAGGAATACTACGTGTCGGTCGTGACCGACCGTGCCACCCAGAAGGTGGCGTTCATTGCCTCCAGCGAAGGCGGCATGGACATCGAAGAAGTGGCGCACAGCACGCCCGAGAAGATCATCACGGTCTACATTGACCCGCTGGCGGGACTGACCGACGCGCAAGCGCAAGAGATCGCCGACGGCATCGGCATGCCGGCCGACTCGCAAGCCCAAGCCAAGGACATCTTCAAGAAGCTGTACCAGTGCTACATGGAAACCGACGCGTCGCTGGTTGAAATCAACCCGCTGAACCGCGACGGCAAGGGCAACGTCATTGCCCTGGATGCCAAGTTCAACTTCGATTCCAACGCCCTGTTCCGCCACCCCGAAATCGTGGCGCTGCGCGACCTGGACGAAGAAGATCCTGCTGAAATCGAAGCTTCCAAGTTCGACCTGGCCTACATCCAGCTCGACGGCAACATCGGCTGCCTGGTCAACGGCGCCGGTCTGGCCATGTCCACCATGGACACCATCAAGCTGTTCGGTGGCGAGCCTGCCAACTTCCTGGACGTCGGCGGTGGCGCCACGGCCGAGAAGGTCACCGAAGCATTCAAGATCATGCTGAAGAACCCCGATGTCAAGGGCATCCTGGTGAACATCTTCGGCGGCATCATGAAGTGCGACACCATCGCCGATGGCGTCATCACCGCCTGCAAGGCCGTGAACCTGAACGTGCCGCTGGTCGTCCGCATGAAGGGCACCAACGAAGACCTGGGCAAGAAGATGCTGGCCGACTCCGGTCTGCCCATCATCGCTGCCGATTCGATGGCCGAAGCCGCGACCAAGATCGTCGCCGCTGTCGCCTGAGCCCAGAACACAAGGACTTCGTCATGAGCATTTACATCAACAAAGACACCAAGGTCATCACCCAAGGCATCACGGGCAAGACCGGTCAATTCCACACCCTGGGCTGCCAGGCCTACGCCAACGGCAAGAACGCTTTCGTCGCGGGTGTGAACCCCAAGAAGGCTGGCGAGAAGTTCTCCGACATCCCCATTTACGCCTCCGTCAAGGAAGCGGCTCAGCAAACCGGCGCCACCGTGTCGGTGATCTACGTGCCGCCCGCCGGTGCCGCTGACGCCATCTGGGAAGCCGTCGAGGCCGATCTGGACCTGGTCATCGCCATCACCGAAGGCATCCCCGTGCGCGACATGCTGATGGTGCGCAACAAGATGAAGGCCAAGGAAGCCGCTGGCGGCAAGAAGACCTTGCTGCTGGGCCCGAACTGCCCTGGCCTGATCACGCCCGACGAGATCAAGATCGGCATCATGCCCGGTCACATCCATCGCAAGGGCCGCATCGGCGTCGTCTCCCGCTCGGGCACGCTGACCTATGAAGCCGTGGCACAGCTGACCGAACTGGGCCTGGGTCAATCCAGCGCCGTTGGCATCGGTGGCGACCCCATCAACGGTCTGAAGCACATCGACGTGATGAAGGCCTTCAACGATGATCCTGACACCGACGCCGTCATCATGATTGGTGAAATCGGTGGTCCGGATGAGGCTGAAGCCGCCTACTGGTGCAAGGACAACATGAAGAAGCCCATCGTCGGCTTCATCGCCGGTGTCACCGCCCCTCCGGGCAAGCGCATGGGCCACGCCGGCGCGCTGATCTCTGGCGGCGCCGACACGGCCGACGCCAAGCTCGCCATCATGGAAGAGTGCGGCTTCACCATCACCCGCAACCCGTCGGAAATGGGCAAGCTGCTCAAGGGCCTGCTCTGATCTGAGTTCGCTTTTCTTGCCGACAGGCCCCCATCAGCCCCTACACTCAGGGGCTGATTTTTTTTGAGCATGATGGAATCCTTGCTGACACCCGAGTTCTGGCTGGCGGTTGGCCAGATCGTGATGATCGACATCCTCCTCGGAGGAGACAACGCCGTGGTGATCGCCCTGGCGTGTCGCAACCTGCCCCCTGAACTCCGGCGGCGTGGCATCTTGTGGGGCACGGCAGGCGCCATCGTGCTGCGGATTGTCTTGATTTTCTTTGCCATGTCCTTGCTGGCGCTCCCCTACCTGAAACTGGTCGGAGCGGCCTTGTTGCTGTGGATTGGCGTGAAACTTCTTGTCCCAGAGGAAGAGGGGCACGGCAACTTGCAGGCCAGCGACAAGCTCTTGGGTGCCATCAAGACCATCATCATGGCCGACTTCATCATGAGCGTCGACAACGTCATCGGCATTGCCGGTGCGGCACAAACCAGTGGTCATGCGGGTCATCACATGCCGCTCGTCATTTTCGGTTTGCTGGTCAGCATTCCCATCATCGTGTGGGGCAGTGGGTTCGTCCTCAAAATGATGGACCGCTTTCCCATCATCATCACCGCCGGGGGCATGTTGCTCGGGTGGATCGCCGGCACCCTGGCCGTGAGCGATCCGGCCACCGTCCACCTCATCCCTGAAAGCCCTGCATTGCACTATGGTGCAGGCGTGGTCGGTGCCTTTTTGGTGCTGGCGTTGGGTAGCCTGCTGGCGCGTCGCGCTGCGGCCGTGGAAACCTGACGTACGGGGCTAGGGGCTGCACGATGTCGCTGTTGGATGGGTTGATGGTTTTCGTGGCGGTGCTGCTCGGCGTGGGCCTGTGGCTGATGTGGCAGTTGCGTGAGCGCCGAAACCGCCCGATGGCTCGGCACACGCGCCCTATCGTGACGGACTCGCAGGCCTATCAGGACACGGCGCCCCTTGACGAGGCCGCGCTGCCCCGCGTCGACGCGGGCGAAACCGATTACGGGCCTGAGACCATCGTCTCTTACATGGACGTGCCCACCAATACCCGCCCCCAGTCTCAATTCTCGACGTCCAATCTGTCCTCCTTGTTTCCCGAGGACATCGAGCCCGACACAGGGCCTTCGACCTTGCCACCGGCCCCAACCCAGGACGGCAACGACCTGATTCGCATTCGCCAGGCGCTGCGCGACCTCGACACGGGGGCGCTGGACCGAGCTTGGGAGGTCTTGAGAGGTTTCGTCCCCGAGCTCGCACAGCGGGACATCGCCCTGGAAGCCATGGACCGTGTGGCGCAGGCTTTTGAGAAGGCTTCGCGTTACGACCAGGCGCGAGATGTCTACGAGCAGATGGTGGACATCGAGCCCGAGCGACATCACCTCAAGCCACGGCTGATGCGAGCACGAGGGCTGGCCCAGGCCGCTACCGTGCAGCGCTGGGGCACCGTCCCGTCCCCGCTGGCACCACAGGCCGAGCACAAGCAGTTGGGCAAGTATGTGGTCGAGAAGGAGATTGGTCGGGGGGCCATGGGCGCGGTCTATCTCGGCTACGACCCCGTCACCGATCGCAAGGTGGCGCTCAAGACCATGTCGCTCAACCAGGAGTTCAGTGGGCGTGACCTGGCCGACGCGCGGGCGCGCTTTCTGCGCGAAGCCGAGATGTCGGGTCGCCTTCAGCACCCCGATGTGGTGAGCATCATCGACGCGGGCGAGTCCGATGGGCTGGCCTACATCGCCATGGAGTTGGTACAGGGCATCGACCTCAGCCAGTACACCTTGCCTGGCCGCTTGCTCCCTGTGCGTCAGGTGCTGCTGACCATCGCGCGCGTGGCCGAGGCCTTGGCCTACGCCCATGAGCGGGGCGTGACCCATCGCGACATCAAGCCCGCCAACATCATGATCGATCCGGCCACCGACAGCGTGAAAGTGATGGACTTTGGCGTGGCGCGTGTGGCCGATGCCGCACGCACCCGCACCGGCGTGGTGCTGGGCACTCCCACGTTCATGTCACCTGAGCAACTCTCGGGACAGGTCATTGATGGCCGCAGCGACCTGTATTCCTTGGGCGTGACGCTGTTTCAGTTGCTCACCGGCCAACTGCCTTACCGCAACGACTCCATGGCCACCTTGATGCGGGCGATTGCGCGCGACAAGGTGCCCAATGTGTGCGACTTGCGGCCGGAGCTGCCTGCCGCGGTGGGGGACATCGTGGCCTTGGCGTTGGAAAAGCATCCCAACATCCGTTACGCCAACGGGCGTCAGATGGCCGATGACCTGCGGGCAGTGGCCGTTCGGCTCACCCCCCCAGTTCTCGCCTGAGCGAGCTCACTTCGATCACCAAAACCCAGCGACAATCAGCGCATGAACTTCGAGTTCTATAGTCAAACTGACACCGGACGGGTGCGAACCAACAACGAGGATTCGGTCGCCCTGGATGAAAGCTGTGCTGTGGCCGTGCTGGCTGACGGCATGGGTGGTTACGCCGCAGGCGAGGTCGCCAGCGGCATGGCCTGTGATTTCATCAAGTCCGAATTGGGCCGTTGGTTGCAGGAAGCCTCGGCCATCGCCAGCGATGCCGATGTCAAGCGCGCCATGGACATCTGTGTCGACAACGCCAACCAGGCAATCTTTGGCGCAGCCAACTCCAACCCGACCTACGCCGGCATGGGCACCACCTTGGTATTGGGTGTCTTCAGGCCAGGGCGCTTGCTCTTGGGGCACATCGGCGATTCGCGTGGTTATCGGTGGCGCAACGGTGTTTTGCAGCAGATCACGAAAGACCATTCGTTACTGCAAGAACAAATTGATGCTGGCATGCTGACCCCGGAACAGGCTCAGTTTGCTGCCAACAAGAATCTGGTCACGCGTGCCCTGGGTGTCGAAGACATGGTGTTGCTCGAAACCCATCAGCATGATGTGATGCCCGGCGATGTGTACCTGATGTGCTCTGATGGCCTGTCAGACATGTTGCGCGATGCGCAGATTGCCGAGATCATGGCGTCACACCCGAGTTTGTCCGACATGGGGGAAGCCCTTGTCGCCGCCGCCAATGAAGCAGGCGGGCGGGATAATATCGCTGTGGTGCTGGCCCGCGCTGTGGGGTCGAATGAACCGTCGTCCGCCAAGTCGTGGTGGCCATTCAAGCGCCTGAGTGGCCTTGGTTGATTGTCATAGAAAAGTAATCCATACCCGAGAGGTTGCGAATGGGAAAACTGGTTGTCTCGCTGGACGGCGTGGTCATCAAAGAAGTCCAACTCACCAAGGACAAGACCACCTTGGGCCGGCGTCCCTACAACGACATCGTGATCGACAACCTGGCTGTCAGCGGGGAACATGCCGTGCTCCAGATGGTGGGCAGCGACGTGTTCATTGAAGACCTCAACAGCACCAATGGCACCTACATCAATGGCCGCGCCGTCAAGAAGCAGCTGCTGCAGCACAACGACACGGTCGAGATCGGCAAGTACAAGATCAAGTTCCTGGGTGAGGAAAGCAACGAGTTCGAGAAGACGATGATCATGCGTCACGGGGCTCCCGTGTCCGCAGCACCGGCTTCGCCGCTGGCCGGTGGTTCTCCCATGGCTGCCCCGCGTCCAGCGCCCCCCACGCCGGCTGCCACCTATACGCCGCAAGCAGCCTCTGGCTTCGGACACTCGGCACCTGGCGGTTTGGCATCGGGCTTTGGTGGCTTGGCACCGCAGGCGCCGGCCCTCATCAAAGTGCTCAATGGTGCTGCAGCCGGACGTGAGGTGCCACTGACCAAGGTGGTGACCACGGTAGGTAAGCCGGGTGTGCAGGTGGCTTCGCTCACCAAGCGTCCAGGTGGCTATGTGTTCGCCCACGTCGAAGGCGCTGCGCGTCCTCTGATCAATGGCGCCCCTGTGGGGGCTGAGCCGGTACACCTCAAGAGCGGTGACGTGATTGAGCTGGCGGGCACCCAGATGCAGTTCATGCAAGGCTGATGTGCGCAACTAGCGTCGGGGCCTTGAAATGATTCGTGTTCTGGGCTGCTCGGGCTCCATCGCGGCGCGGTGTCACACCACGTCTTTCTTGCTGGACGACGACGTCCTGATCGATGCGGGTACCGGCGTGGGTGAGCTGCGGCTGGACGAGCTCGCCCGCATCAATCACATTCTGATCAGTCACAGCCACCTGGATCACATCCTCAGCATTCCCTTGCTGGCCGACAGTGTGATCAAGCTGCGCATGGGCGGCGCAGGGCCAGCGGCCTTGCGCCCCATTCACGTCCACGCGCTGCCTGAAACCTTGCAGGCCATGCGCGACCACCTGTTCAACGGTGTGATCTGGCCCGACTTCACGCGCTTGCCCAGCGTACAGCACCCGATACTCGTGTTTCATGAGTTGGCGGTGGGCGACGTGCTCTCGTTCCCGGCCCGAGGTGCTTTGCCCGAGCGCGTGGTGCATGTGCTGCCGGCTGCCCACACCGTGCCTGCGGTGGGCTTTGGCGTGGAGACGCCGCTGGGCTGGTGGGTGTTCACCGGGGATACTGGCCCCAACCCTGCGCTGTGGGATGTTTTGGCCGGGCAGAAAATTGCGCAACTGGTGATCGAAACCGCTTTTGGCGATGAAGAGGCTTATCTGGCCGACATCAGTGGGCACCTCTCACCCCAAACCCTGGCGCAAGAGTTGTTGCAGTTGGATGGCGAAGTGAGTGTGTACATCACGCACCCGAAACCCGGCGAGGTTCCGGCCGTGTTGTCGCAGATCCGTGCGCTGGACACCCGGCATGTGATTGAGCCGCTACGTGAAGGACAGCGGTTTCATGCACCGGTCGTGGACCGGCGGCAGATGTGATTCAATGCGCTGGGGGCATTCCCTCTGAAGCCTGGGGCCATCACAAGGTTATCAATGGACGAGAGATTATTAGACGTCGATCAATATGGCGTTTTGCGTGTGCCGGGCACATTTTGGCTTGGCATGGCGGTGTTGGTCAGATATTGGGTGCTGATGTTGATCATGTTGGTGTCAGCTCAGCAGGCTGGTACCATTTTTGAAATGATGGGCAACAAGGTGCCCTGGCTGGCCTTGGCTGGCGAGACCTTCGCCTTGGCTGCGTTGATTGCAGCCGGGAGTCGCCAGCCTGAGGCGGGTGGGGTATGGCGTTCGATATGGAGTCGGACGCACGTTTGGGTTGTGTTGACCGCAGCCTGCAATGTGGCATGGTTCACTTATGCATCGACTCAGGGCAATTGGGAGCTCACGAGGGCTCAGGTGGCGATGGCGGGATTTGCACTCCTGGATGGCTGCATGGCGTGGATTTTTGTGCGCTCGGCTTACTTCAGGCAATTGTTCAGTGAGTTCCCCGTCGCCGCTAAGCAGTGAAGTCCATGCGGGCTGCTGGGAGGGGGCGACACGATTGGTCAGACCACCTTTAGATGTGACCAATTTGGTCGGGTCTGATTCAATGCGTTGCCGCTGCGGGCGCTTTTTGTCATACCGGGCCTCTGAAGTGTGAGTAAATTGGCACAGGTGGCGATGCTCTTGGCTTGGCACGTGCCGTGCATTACGATGTTGCACACCCTCAGTTCCAGGGGGTGACCTCTGATCTCAAACGGGCGAAAGCCTTAGGAGTTAACCATGAAGATGATGAAGCAAGTGCAAAAGGGCTTCACCCTGATCGAACTGATGATCGTGGTGGCCATCATTGGTATTCTGGCTGCCGTGGCGCTGCCTGCTTACCAAAACTACACCATCCGTGCCAAGGTGTCGGAACTGATGCTGGCGGCCAGCGGTGCACGCACCTGTATTACCGAAGCTTTCCAGGCGAATAACGGTGTATTCCCTAGCTCTTTGGCCTCTGACTGCTCTATCGTTGTTGGCGGGAAAGTTACCGGCGCGAGCGTTGCGACGACTGGTCTGATCACAGTGACCGGCAGTTCTGCCACGTCTTCGGTTGGTGCTGCCATCACGCTGACCTTGACCCCGTCCTCGGCAGCCAACGGTTCGCTGACTTGGACTTGCTCGGGTTCGGACACCCGCTATGTGCCGGGTTCGTGCCGCGGCTAAGCTCATTGAGCTTTGTGCAAGCCCCTCTTCGAGGGGCTTTTCTATTTGAGGTATTGCATGAGTATCTGGAACTTCTTCAGCCGAACACAAGAGAAAAGCTTCGTGGCTCAGCAGCTGGCTGTGCTGGTGAAAGATCTGCCGCCGACCTTGATTCAGGATGGCCGCGGTAAGGTCTCGGTTAACAAAATCACACGACATCTGGAGCGTGTTTACAAAGCAGCGTCCGATTTCAAGGAAGCCCAGAATATTGGCTTCATGGGGCGGGCTGTGATGGCCAATGCCTTCAAATGGGGGCTGAAGGAGTGCGGATACCCTGATGAATTTGCCGACATGGCCACCGAGGGTTTGGTCGTGGCCTTGTCCAAGAAAGCCAGCGCCTGATCGGGCATGTAAAGGTGTGAGTTGATGCTGTCCTCGCTGTTTGGTCGTCTGTTGGGCTTTCGGAAGGCGTCGAAGGTGGACGCGTTCGACTTGAATGCCAAGATCCGTGATGCTGATAACCACCGTATGCGCGGTGAGTTGCACGAGGCCATCTTGCTGTACGAAGAATGCTTGGCTGTTGACAAACAGAATGTGGAGTTGATCAACAGCTTGGGGGCGTGCTATGTGGACGTGGGCCGTGAGCAAGAGGGGCGGGCGCAGTTTGAGTTGGCGTATTCGCTGAATGACGCGTATATACCTGGCGTGGCCAACTACGCCAAAAGCTTGGTCGATAACCGAGAAACTACCCGTGCGCTGGAGTTGCTGGAACACATTCATATCTGTGAGCCAGACTTCGGGAATATTTATGCAATTTATGCCGCCCTGTGCTTCAAGATGGGAGACACAGCGCGCGCGCGGCATTTCTACATGAAGGGGTGGTTAGGCGCATTTGACAGCCTGCGCATGGCCAATGCCTATCTGTTTCCATTGAGTTACTGTGGCAGCGAGCAAGAGACCGCAATGGAGCATCGCTTCTGGGCGGCCACCTTGCGTGACACCTTGTTGGCCGATGAGGCCAAGCGCCGAGCCCAAGAGGTCGGTGAAGACTGCACGATCACGCCATTGCCAAGCCGTGTGCCAACGGAAGGGAAGCTCCGGATCGGTTACTGGTCGCCGGACTTGCGCAATCATTCCGTTCGATATTTTTTCCGTCCTCTGCTCGAAAATCACGATCGCTCACGCTTTGAGGTGCATCTGTATCACGATTGCTTCGCATCGGATGCCCAGACTGAGGCCATGAAGGTGTCATGCGACCACTTTCACGACGTGTTTTTGCTCAATGACGTGCAACTGTTCGAGTTGATGCGATCTCATCAACTCGACATCTTGGTGGAAATGGCGGGGCATACCTCGGCCAACCGCTTGTTGTTGTTCAAGAACAATCGTTTTGCCGCTTTGCAGATCACGGGTATTGGCTACCCCCCGACGACAGGGCTCACGTCGATTGATGCGAAGATGATCGACCGCTTCATTGCGAATGATCATGTGGCGCACCATTACGCCGAGAAGCCAATGGTGCTGCCGTCCTCCTTCTGGTGCTATGACCCCATGGATACCGATGAGGGGACGTTGGCTGATGTGCCTCCATCGGAGCGCAACGGCTTTGTGACGTTTGCTTGTGTGGGTAACATTGCCAAGATCAACCCCGAGGTGATGGGGCTGTGGCGTCGCATTTTGGACGGAGTGCCTGGCAGCCGGTTGGCCATTCGCGCCATCAACTTTGAAGATCCGAATGCCAGGGCGGCAATGGCGAAGCGGATGGCCGAGCATGGCTTTGACATGGAGCGCGTTGACCTGCTGGATGCGCAGGGCGGCGCGGCGTACTTCAACTCCTATAACGACATCGACATCATTCTCGATACCTACCCTTTCAATGGTGGGACCACGACTTGTTTTGCGACTTATATGGGGGTTCCGGTGATCACGCGAGCTGGCGACTCGCTGATCAGTCGCATGGGCTTGTCTGCCATGGCGAACCTGGGTTTTGAGGATTGGGTTGCGCACAGCGACGAGGCCTATGTGCAGAAAGCCATTCAGGCAGCCCACGATGCTGATTTCTTGCGCACGTTCAAGCGTACAGCCAGGGGGCGTTTCAAAGAGACTTCGCTGGGTAATGGGCAAATGTTTGCTCATGATTTTGAACAAGCTTGTGAGGCATATCTGCGTGACAAGCACCAAGATGGCCTGAGTTACCAGCACGACATTCCCCCGTTGCCGGCCAAGGAGTTGATGCGGCGTGCCTACGGCGTGTGGCGAGCTGGTAATGGGGACGCCGCTGTCCGGATCCTGAATCATTGTTTGGCGCTGCATCCCGACCACGGCGGTGCGCATTTGTTTGTGGCGCAGCAGTTGGGAGACAAGGGAAGCTACGGTGAGGCAATCGCCTATCTGTCGGAGCGGCTGCCAACGTTCGACCGCGACGATCAGGTCGGTGCCATGATTGTGGTCATCCGATGGTTGCTGATCTCGGGTGATCTGATCGCCGCGCAAGACTGGTTGGCGCGTGCGGAGGCGGTGGGCTCCAGCGATTCATTCGACGTGGCGCAGTTGCGCCTGTATCGCGCCTGTTTGAGCGCACGGGGCGAAGACGTGCCCCCGGCCTCAGAGACGACAGGTTTTGGCCCTGAGCCGAAACGCGTGGTGGTCTTGGTGCCTTGCGATGATCCTGAGTATTTTGATGCGTGGGTGATGCGGATGCAGAGCACCTGGCGCGTGCCTGCTGGTTGCTCTGTGAAGTTTGAGCGGTGCAGTGAGCGTGCTCGAGGTCGAGCGTATCAAGCCTGGATGACCGGTGGTCACGCCGATGTGTTGATCATCATGCAGTGGGTGGCTGAGGCCGTGGCTCCCGATTTCTTGGCAGTCATGTTGGCGTCGTTGGCGCAGCACACTGCGGTCAGTGTGGCCGGGGCGACACGTTGGACACGCTCTCACTGGCGCGGCGATGAGTTTGCCGTCAAGTCGGCTGGCTTTATCGTCGAGGCGCGCGATGCGCCGGGCATGTACGACGTGCAGTGTTTGGGCACGTCTGGTGACATGCTGGTGGGACAGCAGTCCATTTTGGATGGCGTGGTTTTGGGTGTGCGCTTGGGCGGCGGCTTGCCAGTGACGGATTTCGACGACGAGTTGGTTGGCGTGGGTTGGGCGCTGGAGGAAGAGTGGTCCTACCGGCTGGGGCAGGCGGGGGGGCAGTTGGCGGTTCATCGCGGTCTGGGCATACTGGTGCGTGCATTGCCGGAGCAGCCCCGCGAAGAGCGCTATCCCGGGTTGCTGAGGTTGCAGGAGAAATATGATTTCCCGCTTTTCAGCATGGATCGGGATGACGGCATGGTTTTGTCGGCGCCGCAGGCTCATTTGGACGAGGCCGTGATGGCCTTGCGTGCGTGGGCCGGCGCATGTCAGTGTTGAGGGTGAGTGACGCAATGCAGCAGACACCGGTTCATGAGGACTCCAATCCCGATTTGCTGGGGGTGATGCCGCTCCATGCGCGACGCATCGTGGAGATTGGTTGCAGTTCTGGCGCGCTGGCGCGGGACTACAAATTGCGTAATCCGGGGTGTTGGTATCTCGGGTGCGATATCGATGCGTCTTATGTCGACCTCGCGCGTCGCCATTGTGACGAGGTCAAGGTGCTGGACATCGATCAGGCCCCAGAAAATTTTTATAGCATGGGAGCCGATGTCTGGGTGTTTGGCGACACCTTGGAGCACATGAAGGACCCGTGGGCGGTGCTACGGCGCGTGCGGGAGTCGATGCAGCCTGGTGGCGTCGTGGTGGCATGTATCCCGAATGCTCAGCATTGGTCGGTGCAGGTGAGACTCAATGTCGGTGAGTTTCGCTACGAAGCGTCGGGTTTGCTGGACCGAACTCACCTGAGGTGGTTCACACGTAAAACCATCTTGCAAATGTTTGCAGAGGCAGGGTTTGCAGTGGACGCTTTGATTCCTCGCGTATTCGTTGAGCCGGGCTACGATGTTGTTGCGCCGGTCATCGAGGAGTTGGCCGAGGTGAGCGGCGCTGATCCACGGGAGGCTGTTTTGGATGCGCGCCCCTTGCAATATGTCATCAGAGCGACGGTGCCAAGCGGCGCTTCATGACCATTTGGCGAAGTACACTTTTTCCATTGCTTGCCATGACGCGCTGCCAAACAGGCCTGAGCTGAGGTGAATCAGGTCGATGGGCCAGGTGCTCAAGGTCAGCCCAGCTTGACGAGCTGCGCGGCAGAAGTCCATGTCATAAAAATCAAATTTGAACGCGGGGTCGAATCCGACGTTCGAGGCCAGCAGACCTTGTCGTTTGGCAGCAAGGAACACCCCATCCATCAACTCGCATGCAGCGGGGGCGGCGCCAAAGTGCGATGGCGCGGATTTGCCAGGTTCACCGTGTTTGATGCTGCCAGACAGGTTGGGGCGATCGAGCTCCAAATTGCCATCCGCTCCTCGCAGGAAAAGCCAAGCGGGTTGACCGGCTACTCTGCGGATGTTGCCGGCCACCCCGATCACGTCATTCCACTTGAGTGCCGCCCTGATTTTCTGCATCAATTGCGTGTCTTCCAGCCATACATCGTCATGCAGGAACACCAAAATATCGGCCTCAATACCTTGAATGGCTTCGTTGTAGATGTCTGGTAAGCCACGGGTGTTGTCGAACGCGATGCGGCAGGTGATGGTGCTCTGATTCAGGCGCGGGCGCAGGCTTCGGCCCAGTAGGCTCTTGGTCCAAAAGTCTTTTTCGCTGAGTCGGGTAGCCGAGACGAAGCAAATTGATTGCTGATCGGGTGTGGTGAGGTTGACAAGCGCTTTGCCAATGAAGGTGCGATTGAACTTGTTGCGGAGCGTGTTGCGCAGCCAGTGGATATGACGCATGGTGTTTGCGATGAGGTGCTTTGGCCGAGGGTGACGAATGTTAGCTTGTGGCGCTTGACGCTCTGCGGGGCGCGAAGGGTATCGCTGATGTCTGGGAATGTACTGTGCAATTTGTGAAGCGGATCTTGACGTGGGGGCGGAGTGGGGGGCGTTCGCAGGCCATCGCTTTGCCTGGGGTGCGAGGCTTCCAGATCGTGTACGACGAGGCGAGCCGTTTGATGGTCGATCCAGACTTCGAGCCTTTAGCGAACGATCAAGCAACCAAGCCGGATTGGTTTGAGTACTGGCCGATCAGGCGGTTCTTCGCAGAGGCAGACATTGATGAGTCCACGTTGTACGGGTTTTTGTCGCCCAAGTTTGCTCTGAAGACAGGGCTCAGTGGTGCAGATGTACTGGCCTTTATTGAGTCGGTGCCACAGGCAGATGTGGTGTTGTTCTCACCCTACCCCGAGCATGTCGCTTGTTTTCTGAACGTCTTTGAGCAGCAACAACTGTTTGACCCGGGCTTTGTCGAGGTTTGCCAGCGTTTTTTCAGCGGCATGGGGGATGAATGCGAGGTGGCGCGCATGGTGCATCACGCACACAGCGCGGTGTTCTCCAATTTCTTTTTCGCCAAGCCCGCGTTCTGGCGAACATGGTTGGCCGTGTGTGAGCGCCTGGTTCAAGCATCTGAGCAAGGGGAGTTGCGAGAAGGACTCTGCGAAGGCTTTGTGTACACCGTGGCGAGCGGGGCATCCAAGCTGGTGCAGCGCAAAGTTTTTGTAATGGAGCGCATCGCCTCCTACTTGCTGGGGCGAGTTCATCCATTCCGGGTTGCGAACTACCCGGGAGGCAAGATGGTCAGGCTGCCCCACACACTGCATCTTGGTCATGTATTGGCGGAGATGGATCAACTGAAGGTGGCCTTGGCGCAAGACGGCGATGCAGCAATCTTGGCGCGATTCCGTGAATTGCAACGTGAAGTGCTGCCTGTTGTGATCCCGGGGCTGTCTATGCGTGGATCACCCGCGCAATGGCGAGTGGGCGTTTAGCGGGGGGATCAGTCGATTCGATCTGCGGAGGTCTGCCAGCGGATAAAATGCCGGTTTTCCGTCTCTGCGCCATCCCACCATGCCCAACTCCACCAAGAACATCACTGCCATGGCCAACGCCATCCGTGCGCTGGCCATGGACGCCGTCCAGCAAGCCAATTCCGGTCACCCCGGCGCCCCGATGGGCATGGCCGACATGGCGGTGGCTCTGTGGGGGCGCCATCTGCGCCACAACCCGGCGCAGCCGCAGTGGGCCGACCGCGACCGCTTCGTGCTGTCCAACGGTCACGCCTCGATGCTGATCTATTCGCTGCTGCATCTCTCTGGCTACGACCTGTCGATCGACGACCTCAAGGCCTTCCGCCAGATGCACAGCAAGACACCCGGTCACCCCGAAGTGGGCATCACCCCGGGCGTTGAAACGACCACGGGCCCGCTGGGCCAAGGCATCACCAACGCCGTGGGCATGGCCCTGGCCGAGAAGCTGCTGGCCACCGAGTTCAACCGTGAAGGCCACAGCATCGTCAACCATTACACCTACGCCTTCCTGGGCGATGGTTGCCTGATGGAAGGCATCAGCCACGAAGCCTGCGCGCTGGCTGGCGCCTGGAAGCTCAACAAGCTGATCGCCCTGTACGACGACAACGGCATCTCCATCGACGGCCAGGTCACGCCCTGGTTCATCGACAACACGCCTCAGCGTTTCGCCGCTTACGGCTGGAACGTGATCACCGATGTGGACGGCCATGACGTGGACGCCATCGACGGCGCCATCGAAAAGGCCAAGCTGAGCACCGACAAGCCCACGCTGATCGTGTGCAAGACGGCCATCGGCCATGGTTCGCCCAACCGCGCCAACACGGCCAAGGCGCACGGCGAGCCCCTGGGCCCTGATGAAATCAAGCTGACCCGCGAGAACCTGGGTTGGACGCACGGTGCGTTCGAGATTCCCGCCGAGGTCTACGAAGACTGGAATGCCAAGGCCGATGGCGAGCTGCTCGTCAACGATTGGAACCAGCGTTTCGACGCTTACGCCAAGGCCTTCCCCGAGCTGGCTGCCGAGTTCACCCGCCGCATGGCTGGCGAGCTGCCCGCCAACTTCGCCGAGATCGCGGTGCAGGCCGTGGCCGCAGCCCACGACAAGGCCGAGACCGTGGCCAGCCGCAAGGCCAGCCAGATCGCGCTGGAGTTCTTCACCGCTGGTGTGCCGGAAATGCTGGGCGGCTCGGCCGACCTGACCGGCTCGAACCTGACCAACACGAAGAACACTCCCGCTTTCCGCGTGGACGACGAAGGCAAGGTCGTGCTGACCGACGGCAAGCCCGGCCGCCACATCAACTACGGTGTGCGCGAGTTCGGCATGGCCGCCATCATGAACGGCGTGGCCCTGCACGGTGGCTACATCCCCTACGCCGGCACCTTCCTGACTTTCTCGGACTACAGCCGCAACGCCATCCGCATGGCTGCGCTGATGAAGACCCGCGTGGTGCACGTGTTCACCCACGACTCCATCGGTCTGGGCGAAGACGGTCCGACCCACCAGTCCGTCGAGCACGCCGCCAGCCTGCGTCTGATCCCGGGTCTGGATGTCTGGCGTCCGGCTGACACCACCGAAACCGCCGTGGCCTGGTCCATGGCCTTGGCCAACAAGCACCGCCCCAGCGCGCTGCTGCTGTCGCGCCAGAACCTGCCTTATGCGCCCAAGGCCGATGCCGACGTGATCACCCAAGGTGCTTACGTGTTGGCCGAGCCTTCGGAAGTGGGCCTGAAGAAGAAGCCGGTGGCCGTGATCATCGCCACCGGTTCGGAAGTGCAACTGGCGCTGCACGCCCAGCAACAACTGGCCGAGTTGAAGATCCCGGTGCGCGTGGTGTCGATGCCTTCGACCACCGTGTTCGACCGCCAGCCGATGGACTACAAGAAGGCCGTGCTGCCCAACAAGCTGCCGCGCATTGCCATTGAAGCGGGTGTGACCGACTTCTGGTGGAAGTATGGCTGCGACGCCGTGATCGGCATCGACACCTACGGCGAGTCGGCTCCGGCGGGCGTGCTGTTCAAGCACTTCGGCTTCACCACCGAGAACGTGGTGGCGACGGTGCGCAAGGTGCTGTCCAAGAAGAAGTAAGCAGGTTTCCTGAGCGGTTTTTCGTTTTCTTAGAGCAAGGTAGACAAGATCATGACCATCAAGATTGGTATCAACGGTTTTGGCCGCATCGGCCGCATGGTGTTCCGCGCTGCTGTGCAGAACTTCGCCAACGACGTCGAAATCGTCGGCATCAACGACCTGCTGGAGCCGGACTACCTGGCTTACATGCTGAAGTACGACAGCGTGCACGGCCGCTTCAAGGGTGACGTGTCCGTGGACGGCAACACCCTGGTCGTCAACGGCAAGAAGATCCGTCTGACCGCTGTGAAGAACCCCGCTGAGTTGAAGTGGGACGAAGTCGGCGCCGACGTCGTGATCGAATCGACCGGCCTGTTCCTGACCAAGGAAACCGCTGAAGCCCACATCAAGGCGGGCGCCAAGAAGGTCATCATGTCGGCCCCGTCCAAGGACGACACACCGATGTTCGTCTACGGCGTGAACGACAAGACTTACGCCGGTCAGACCATCATCTCGAACGCTTCGTGCACCACCAACTGCCTGGCCCCCGTGGCCAAGGTGCTGAACGACACCTTCGGCATCAAGCGCGGCCTGATGACCACCGTGCACGCTGCCACCGCCACGCAAAAGACCGTGGACGGCCCGTCGAACAAAGACTGGCGCGGTGGCCGTGGCATCCTGGAAAACATCATTCCTTCCAGCACCGGCGCTGCCAAGGCTGTGGGCGTGGTGATTCCTGAGCTGAACAAGAAGCTGACCGGCATGTCCTTCCGCGTGCCCACCTCCGACGTGTCGGTGGTGGACCTGACCGTGGAGCTGAACAAGGAAGCTTCGTACGAAGACATCTGCAACGCCATGAAGGCCGCTTCGGAAGGCGCCATGAAGGGCGTGCTGGGTTACACCGAAGACAAGGTCGTGGCCACCGACTTCCGTGGCGAAAGCTGCACCTCGGTGTTCGATGCCGAAGCCGGTATCGCCCTGGACAAGACCTTCGTGAAGGTCGTGGCCTGGTACGACAACGAGTGGGGCTACTCGAACAAGTGCCTGGAAATGGCCCGCGTCATCGCCAAGTGATCTGACGGTTGCGGGTGGCTGAGGCCACCTGCGTCGTGATCGTCAAACCTCCCAGGGCTCGCGCCTTGGGAGGTTTTTTCATGCCTGTTGCGGGAGGCTTCGCTGATCGCTGCGGCGTGTCAAGGGCAGGCAGCAAAGCGCTTGCCCTGCGGCAGGCGCACGCCATTGAGGCTGGTCTGCATGCTGGCGGTGGCCTGCGGCACGATGACGTTCTGGGCCTGCATGCGCGGGCGAATGATGACGACCCGGGCCGAGCGCACACCACGCTCTTTCAGCTTGTTGAGGGCGGCTTGGGCCTCTTCCGGGCGCTCATAGCGGCCCAGCACGAAGCCATTGGCCAAGCTGGTGGGGGTGCGCACCTCGCGGAAACTGAGGCCACCAATGGCCTTGAGTTCAGCCTGCTTTCGGTTGAAGAGCTCGCGGTCCGGGTAGGGGCCCATGTAGACAAACCACAGGCCTTCGAGGGTGACGTCTTCGGCGCGCCAGGCGTTATCGGCCAGTACGGGCTTGATGTTGGTGCGCACGATGCCCATTTCCATGGAGCCGAACGGCCCCGCCTTGAGGCAGGACGTCGGGCCTGCTGCCACGGATGTGGTGCTGGCCGCGCTGGCCGCCGTAGGCGCAGACGAGGCGCTTGATGCCAGCGAGGGGATGGGCGAAGAGGCGGCCTCACTGCTGCCGTCGGACGCGGCGGAGGCGATGGCCTGGGCCAAGGCCGCCGACGCGGCACTGGCTGAGGGCAGCACACCCGGCGGGATCACCTCCAACTGGTCGGCATGCACCTGCAGGCTCAGGCGCTGAGGCTCGTGCTGCTGCGACGGGTCAACGCCCACCAGGGCAGTCAGCCAGCCTTGGGTCCAGCTGAAAAAGGCCAGGTTGAGGAGCAACAGGATCAGCACCAGGGAGCGCAGCATGGGCGAGGGGCCGGGTCGGGTCGAGAAGGGTTGAAAGAGATGAGGGTCAGGCGGCGTGAGGGCGCACACTGACGTCGCCGCTGTGCCATGCCTGCACACCCTGTTCAGTATGCACGAGCAAGGCGCCTTGGGCGTTCACGCCTTGTGCCACACCCGTCTGAGTAGGTGGGTGCCCATCGGCAGGGTACTGGCCGGGGGTGCTCCACAGGCCCACGCTTTGGCCGCGCAGCACGTCGCGCTGGGCGTAGGCAGCTTGCAGGGGCGCAAAGCCCTGGGTCGCGAAGGTCTGCACGCCGTGGATCAGCGCCGGGGCCATCCAGGCCCACACGTCACCGATGCGAGGGGGGGAGGCCGGATCGACCTCGGCGAGGCTGGCCGAACCCGCAGGGGCCGAGCCCGGACGCACATTGAGCCCCACGCCGATGACCACCCAGCGTTGCCCGTCCGGCAGGCCAGGGGCGGGGCTGGCTTCGATCAGGATGCCGCCGAGCTTGCGGCCGGACAGCCAGAGGTCATTGGGCCATTTCAGGCCCACATGGTGTGTCTGGCCCAGTGGCAAGGGCTTCATCAGGCCGGCATCGAGCGCCTCGGCCAGCGCGAGGCCCACGGCCAACGACAACGCGCTGGCACCACCAGGGATGCGGCCCAGGTCGAGCGGCAGGCCCAAGGAGAAGGTCAGGGTGTCACCCGGTTCGGCCTGCCAGGTGCGCCCCAGACGGCCACGGCCAGCGGTCTGGCGTGCGGCCGCGAGCAGGGTGGGCGCGGTCTCGCCCCGGCGGCCTCTCGCCATCAGCTCGGTGTTGGTTGAGCCGAGCTCGGGCAGCACCTCGATGCTCAGGTCGGGGCAGGTGGCGTTGCTGACCAGCCAGATGCGTTCGGCGGCGCCGTTCAGCTCGGCCAGCACCGGGGTCAGCGCGTCCTGCATGGGCGTGCGACCGGTGATCTCAGGGCTGGACGCAGGAGGCAGGGCAGACATGGTCGGGTGCCGTGGGCAAAAGGGGCGCGTTGCTTCAGCGGCGCTTGCGGGTCTTGACCGCCAGCATGGTGCCGCGACAGGTGGGGGCGCCACACCAGCAGGCGTATTCCTTCTTGAGCTTGGCGGTCAGGCGTGCGTCGATGACGAGGCCATAGTCGAAGAAGAGCTCCTCGCCGGGCTCGATGTCGCGCAGGGCGTTGAGGAACACGCGGTTGCCGATCTGGTCGGCTTCCAAATTGGGCTCGCAGCTGTGGTTGATCCACTTGGCCGAGTTGCCCTGGTACTTGCCGTCGATGACGTGGCCGTCGTCGAGGTGGAAGTAGAAAGTGTGGTTGGGCTGCTCGGGGTCGTGGGGGTGGCGGTCGAGCGCCTCTTCCCAGGTGATGATTTCGCCCTTGTATTCGAGCACGCGTTCACCCGCCTTGATGGGCCGCACGGCATAAACGCCCTTGCCGTGGATGCCCGAGTCGCGCACCTGGGTGCGGCGGCCGGTGGCAGAGGCCGTGTCGCTGTGGGCGGCGGTACGGGCGGCAGGCGTGGGTTTGTGCGCGGCTTGCGTCATCGACCAGTGTGTTTATATTGAAATGTGCGGGTGCGCGCGTGCGTGCGCGCGAGAAACCCGATTGTATGAACGGTTTGCATATATAAACACGCCCATGAGCAAAGCCCTGGTCATTGCAGAAAAACCTTCGGTTGCCCAAGACATCGTGCGCGCGCTGACGCCGGTGGATGGCAAGTTCGAGAAGCACGATGAATACTTTGAGAGCGAGCACTATGTGGTCAGCTCCGCCGTCGGCCATCTGGTCGAGATCAAGGCGCCCGAAGAGTTCGACGTCAAGCGCGGCAAGTGGAGCTTTGCGAACCTGCCGGTGATCCCGCCGCACTTCGATCTGAATCCGATCGACAAGAGCAAGGGGCGCCTCAATGCCCTGGTCAAGCTGATCAAGCGCAAGGACGTCACCACCCTGATCAACGCATGTGACGCGGGGCGCGAAGGGGAGCTGATCTTCCGCCTGATTGCGCAGTACGCGCAGGACAGCACGGCCACGACGCGGGCCAAGGGCCTGGGCAAGGAAGTCAAGCGCCTGTGGCTGCAGAGTATGACGCCAGCGGCCATCCGTGAGGGCTTCGAGTCGCTGCGCACCGATGAGCAGATGCTGCCGCTGGCCAGTGCCGCGCGTTGCCGCTCCGAGGCCGACTGGTTGGTGGGCATCAATGGCACGCGGGCGATGACGGCGTTCAACTCTCGCGACGGCGGCTTTTTCCTGACCACCGTGGGCCGGGTGCAGACCCCGACGCTGTCCATCGTGGTCGAGCGCGAAGAAAAGATCCGCAAGCACGTGTACCGCGATTACTGGGAAATTCGCGGCAGCTTTGATGTGGCCGCGGGCAGCTACGACGGCAAGTGGTTTGACCCGGAGTTCAAGAAGGCCAAGAACGCGGCAGAGGGCTCGCAAGAGGCCGAGCTGAAGGCCGACCGCGTCTGGTCGGCGGCCGAGGCGCAGGCGATTGCCGATGCGGTGCGTGGTCAGGCCGGCACGGTGACGGAAGAGGCCAAGCCCAGCAGCCAGTCCAGCCCCTTGCTGTACGACCTGACGACGCTGCAGCGTGAGGCCAACTCGCGCTTCGGTTTCAGCGCCAAGACCACGCTGTCGCTGGCCCAGGCGCTGTATGAAAAGCACAAGGCGCTGACCTACCCGCGTACCGATTCGCGTGCGCTGCCCGAGGACTACCTGGGCGTGGTGAAGGACACCATGGACATGATCGCCAACGAGGATCTGCCGGGCCCGCTGCGCGAACTGGCCATGCACGCCCGCAAGGCTGTCAACGATGGCTATGTGAAGCCCAACAAGCGCGTCTTCGACAACGCGAAAGTGTCGGATCACTTTGCCATCATCCCGACGATGCAGGCGCCGCGCAGCCTCACCGAGGCCGAGGCCAAGCTGTACGACATGGTGGTCAAGCGCTTCATCGCGGTGTTCTACCCGGCGGCCGAGTTCATGGTCACAACCCGCATCACCAAGGTGCCGGCCGCGGGCAAGGTGCATCACTTCCAGACCAACGGCAAGGTGCTGGTCAAGCCGGGCTGGATGGCCGTGTATGGCAAGGAGGCGGCTGAAGAGGGCGACGACACCAACCTGGTCGCCGTGCAGCCTGGCGAGGCTGTGCGCAACGAGGACGTGGTCGTCAATGCGCTCAAGACCAAGCCGCCCGCCCGCTACACCGAAGCGACGCTGCTGAGCGCCATGGAAGGCGCCGGCAAGCTGATCGACGACGAGGAGCTGAAGGCGGCGATGACCGAGAAGGGCCTGGGCACGCCAGCGACCCGCGCTGCCATCATCGAAGGCCTGATCACCGAGAAGTACCTGTTCCGCGAAGGCCGCGAGATGATCCCCACGGCCAAGGCTTTCCAGCTGATGACGCTGCTGCGCGGCCTGGGCGTGGAAGACCTGACCAAGCCCGAGCTGACCGGCAACTGGGAATTCAAGCTGGCCGAGATGGAAAAGGGCCGCCTGAGCCGCGAGGCCTTCATGGCCGAGATCGAGGCCATGACCCAGCGCGTGGTGCAAAAGGCCAAGGAATACGACCGTGACACCATCCCGGGCGACTACGCGACGCTGAGCACGCCCTGCCCGAACTGCGGCGGCGTGGTCAAGGAAAACTACCGTCGCTTCACCTGCACGGGCAAGGGAGGTGGCGATGCCGAGGGCACCACCGGTTGCGGCTTCAGCATGACCAAGATCCCGGCTGGCCGCAGCTTCGAGCTGCACGAGGTGGAGCAACTGCTGCGCGACCACAAGATCGGGCCGCTGGAGGGCTTCCGCTCGAAGGCCGGCTGGCCGTTCACGGCCGAGTTGCGCATGGTGCGCGACGAAGAGTCGGCCAACTGGAAGATGGAGTTCGACTTCGGCGAGGACGCGAAGAAGGACGAGGGCTCCGGTGAGGCCGTGGACTTCAGCGCGCAGACCAGTCTGGGCGCTTGCCCCAAGTGCGGCGGCCATGTGTACGAGCACGGCGCCAACTATGTGTGCGAGCGCACCACCGGCACGCCCACCTGCGACTTCAAGAGCGGCAAGATCATCTTGCAGCAGCCGGTGACGCCGGAGCAGATCACCAAGCTGCTGACCACGGGCAAGACCGACCTGCTGGAGAGCTTCGTGTCCAACAAGACGCGACGCAAGTTCAAGGCCTTCCTGAGCTGGGATGCCAAGACCGGCAAGGTGGGCTTCGAGTTCGAACCGCGTGCCGCCAAGGCGCCGGCTGCCAAGAAGACTGCAGCGAAGAAAGCCGCCGCCAAGAAGGCAGCGTGATCGGTCGGTCGTCACACGGCTGACGCATTGCCCTTGTACATTCCGCCCGGATGAATCGGACATGGATGTACATGGCAATGCAGCGGTGCCGCGCCTGGGGCGCGCAGTGGTGGTTGGGCGGTGTGTTGGCGCTGTGCGCCTGGGTGATGCCGGCGCAGGCGGATGTGGTGATCAAGGGGGCGGGTGCGACCTTCCCTTCTCGGGTTTATGACCGCTGGACTGCACAGTTCATGCAGGAGAACCGTGGCGTGGCCCTTCAATACCAGGGCACGGGTTCGGGCGATGGCATTCGACAGGCCAAGGCCCGCACGGTTCACTTCGGTGGCACTGACAACCCTTTGAGTGCGGCACAACTGACCGAGCACAAGCTGGTGCAAATCCCCCTGCTGGTGGGCGGCTTCGTCCCGGTGGTGAACCTGCCCGGGGTGCGGCCCAACGAGTTGGTACTCAGCGGTGAGGTGCTGGCAGACATGACCCGTGGCGTCATCACGCGCTGGAATGACGCGCGCATCGCCGAGTTGAACCCAGGCTTGTCTTTGCCGGCCTTGCCTGTGGTGCGGGTGGTGCGTGAGGACAAATCGGGGTCCACCGAGGTGTGGGTCCGTTATCTGGCTGATTCCTCGCCTGCCTTTGCCAAGGCCGTGCCCATCAGCCAGAAGCCCGCTTGGCCGGCGGCCACCCTGCAGGCCAAGGGCAACGATGGCGTGTCGGCGCTCGTCAAGGCCACGCCGGGCGGCTTCACGTATGTGTCGTACGACCGCGTTGTGAAGGACAAGTTGGTGGGCGCGCGCTTGCGCAACCGCAAGGGCCAGATCCTGAGCGCTTCGGAGGCAGGTTTCCGAGCGGCCATCCTGGCCTCGGACGTGTACCGCAAGGCCGATGACACGGCCAGCTTGCTCAATCGCCCACGGCCTGACGCCTGGCCCATCACTTCGACGAGTTTTGTCTTGCTGGACGCGCGCCCGACGAAGATGGGCGAGGCGGACTGGACCGCGCGCTTCGTGTACTGGTGCTTCATGCACGGGGATGAGCTGACCCGTGGGACGGGCTTTGCGCCCTTGCCCGCGACGGTGCAGGCCCGCTTGGCCGGTCGGCTGATGCAAATCCGAGGCCCTGCTGGCGAGTTGACCAAATTTCAGTGAGCCTGCGCCCGCTGGGCGCGAGGTGTAAGGTGCAGCCTTCATTCCCGGTGGAGTTCGGCCATGCCTTTGATCCTGACTTCTCAACACGCGGCACACCCTGACAGCGGGCAGGTGCACCCCGTTCCCAGCGAGATCACGCCGCGTGCGCTGTATGCCACCCGACGGCAATGGCTGCGCGATGCCGTTTTGCTGGGGAGTGGGGGGCTGGCCGCTTCGTCTTGGTCTGGCGCCTTGGCGCAAACTTCTGCTCCGGTCAGTGCGGCCACGGTCACGCGGCCGGGCAAGCGGGCGGCCTTGCCGGCGGTGCGCAGCAGCGTGCCGGGGGCGTTGGCCGTGGACAAGCTCACGTCCTATGAGCACATCACCACTTACAACAACTTCTACGAGTTCGGCACCGACAAGTCGGATCCGGCCGAGTACGCTCACACCTTGAGGACCCGCCCGTGGACGCTGAGCATCGAGGGGGAGGTGGGGCGCCCCTTGAAGCTGGGCTTGGATGATTTGCTCAAGCTGGGCGCGATGGAGGAGCGCATTTACCGTCTGCGCTGTGTGGAGGGCTGGTCCATGGTGATCCCCTGGGTGGGGTACTCGCTCTCGACGCTGCTGCAGCGGGCACAGCCCACCAGCCGGGCCAAATTCGTCGAGTTCATCAGCTTGGCGGATGCGCAGCAGATGCCCGGCGTGCGCAGCAGCGTGCTGGACTGGCCGTATGTGGAGGGCTTGCGCATTGACGAGGCCATGCACCCGCTGACGCTGATGGCCTTTGGCCTGTATGGCGAGGTGCTGCCGCCGCAGAACGGTGCGCCGCTGCGTCTGGTTGTGCCCTGGAAGTATGGGTTCAAGAGCGCGAAGTCGATTGTGACCATCCGTCTGACTGAGAAGCCCCGCCCGTCGAGCTGGATGCTGGCCAACCCGCGTGAGTACGGCTACTACTCGAATGTGAACCCGACGGTGGACCACCCACGCTGGAGTCAAGCCACGGAGCGCAGAATCGGGGAAGGGGGGCTGTTTGCACCGCGCAAGCCCACCTTGATGTTCAATGGCTATGGCGCCCAGGTGGCGCAGTTGTACGCGGGCATGGATTTGAGGAAGTTCTACTGATGGCCTTGTCGATGGCGAACCAATGGTTGCTCAAGCCCTGGGGCAAGCCGGTGTTGTGGGTGGTGTGTGCGGTGCCGGCGCTGGCTTTGCTGGTGGGCGCTTTGACGGATGGTCTGGGTGCGAACCCCGCGCAGACGCTCATTCAGGAAACGGGGGAGTGGGCTTTGCGCTGGCTGTGGCTGACCCTGTTGGTGACGCCTTTGCGTGAGATGGCCGCTTTGCCGGCGCTGTTGCGCTACCGGCGTACGCTGGGCGTGACGGCCTTTGTGTACGCTGTGCTGCACCTGCTGTCGTACGCCTGGCTGGACAAGGGCTGGGTGCTCGATGACATCGTGGCCGACGTGTTCAAGCGCAATTTCATCCTCGTTGGCATGCTGACCTTCCTGGTGATGTTGCCGCTGGCGATCACCTCCTTCAATGCCGCCATCCGTGCCCTGGGCGGCCGAAAGTGGCAATTGCTGCACAAACTGGTCTATGCCGTTTCTCTGCTCGGTTTGCTGCACTTCTACCTGAAGAAGGACGCCAAGAACGACGTGAGCGAGGTCATGGTCTATGCCGTGATCCTGGCGTTGTTGCTGGGCTGGCGGGTTGTGCGCCGAGGGGGTGTGCTGGCGATGCTGCGCGTACGCTGAGGCACCGTGTGCAGCCTGTACAGAATGTGCTGAACGCTGACACATTCACGGCCGCTGTGGGCGACAATGTCACCATCGCTGCCGCACATGTTCCCCATGTTCTTGTCGAAGCTCTCCAGCCGGTCCAGCGCCCTGAAGGTGGCGGTGGTGTTGTTTCTGCTGTTCGACTTTGCCGCCTTGGGTTTGAACGTGTGGCTCTCGGTGAAGATCGAGCGCGAGGCAGTGGGCATCAACCTGGCCGGGCGCCAGCGCATGCTGTCGCAGCGCATGGCCAAGGTGCTTTTGCAGATGGAGGATGCGCATCGGGCGGGTGAGAGCCTGGCTGGCCCCATGCAGGAGCTGGCGCTGACCACGGAGCTGTTCGACCAGACCTTGCAGGGATTTTGGGCTGGGCGAGACACGGAGGGCGGGCAGGGCGAGCGGGTCAGGCTGGAGCCGGTGGCCGACCCCGACACCCGTCGTCTGGTGGCGCAAGCCATCGAGATCTGGACACCCTATCGCGAGCTGAGTCGAGCCGTGTTGACGTCTTCCCCAGCGCAGTTGCCGGTCGTGCTGCCGCCGGTGGTGGCCTACGCCAAGACGCACAACCTGGCTTTGCTCTCGCTGATGAACGAGCTCACCACCGAGTTGGAGGTGTTGACCCGCCGGGAAGCCAGCCGCATTCGCTGGTACCAGGGCATCACCTTCATGCTGGCCTTGCTCAACTTTGCAGGCGTGTTTGCGGTCTACCAGCGACGCATTCGCCATGCGCACGAACAGCAGGACCTGCTCGACGAGGTGATCCACAAGGTGGCGGCCTGTGTGCTCGTGCTGGACGAGGATGGCACGACCATCGTCAAGAGCAACCGCATGGCCGAGCGCCTGTTTGGGCGAGACCCCGGAGCGTTGCTGGGCTTGCCGCTAGACCAGTTGATCCAGCAGCGAGAGGGTGAGCCCGTGGGCGTGCGTCTGGACGGGAGCACCTTTCCGGTGGTGGCCGAGCGGCATCCCGCCTTTCTGCATGGGCGTCGCCTGTTCGTGGAAACCGTGCAGGACGTGACCGAGCAACGCCGCACCGAAGCCCATCTGACCGAACTGGCCTATCACGATGGCCTGACGCAGTTGCCCAATCGCTTGCTGTTCGAAGACCGTCTGCGCATGGAGATGGCGCGGGCACGTCGCCACGGCCAGCAGATGGCGGTGCTGTTTGTCGATCTGGACCGCTTCAAGCTGGTCAACGACCGGCACGGACACGAGATGGGCGATTTGCTGCTCAAGAAAGTGGCGAAGCGCCTGGTGGGCTGCGTGCGGGAGAGCGATACGGTGTCGCGTCGGGGCGGGGACGAGTTCACCGTCATCCTGGGAGACGTGCACGGCCCCGAGGACGCAGCCTGTGTGGCCCGTCACATCGTGGAACGGATGCAGACACCTTTCCATGTGCACGGTGAGGTGTTGCAGATCGGGGCCAGCGTGGGTATTTGCATGTTCCCCTCCGAGGCTCAGGATGTGAGCGCCTTGGTGAAGGGGGCCGACGAGGCCATGTACCGTGCCAAGGAGCAGGGGCGTGGGACCTGCTGCTTCTACACGGCGGACCAGGGCTGATTCAAGGCAGGCTCAGATAGGCGGCCAGGCCGCCTTGCGGGCTGGCCTGCAAGCGCAGGGCGCCCCCGTAGGTCTCGGCGATGTCTTGCACGATGGCCAGTCCCAGACCGTGTCCGGGCACCTGTTCGTCAAAGCGGCGGCCCCGCTGGATCGAAGTCTCTTGCTGAGTGGGACTGAGGCCCGGTCCATCGTCGGCCACGCACAAGGTCCAGCCCTTGTCTTGTGGATGGAGTTGGAGATGGACCCGGCTGTGTGCCCATTTGCCTGCGTTGTCCAGCAGGTTGCCGGCCATCTCTTCCAGATCGGATGAGGCGCCTTGCCACCGCAAGGTGGGGGGCAGTGTGGCCTCCCACTGCAAGGCACGCTCGCCATGGATCTGCCGCATCAAAGTGAGCACGCGCTGGAGCACGGGGACGACATCGATCGCCTGCTTGCTCCCGGCCCCACTGGCGAAGCGGGCCAGGTGCCGGTCAATGCTGTCGGACATGGTCTGAACTTGCTCGCGCAGCAGCGGGCCGGGCACGTGTTCGGCCTGAGCCTGCAGGCTCAACTGCGCCAGGGGCTTCTTGAGCGCGTGGCTGAGGTCGGCCGCTTGGTGGCGCGCCCGTGCGACCACCTGGGCGTTGCGATGCAGCACGTCGTTCATGGACTGGGCGATGGGGGCCAGGTCGGGGCCGTAGTCGCCGCTCAGGGTGTCGCTGCGCCCTGCGTGGACCGCCTGAAGGGCCTGCTGCAGGCGACGCAGGGGGGCAAGACCCAGTTGGACCTGTGCGATGGTCCAGCCGATGACGGCGAGCAGGAAGCCGCCTTGGGTGAGCAGCAGGATCTGGTCGATGCGGCGCCATTCGGATTCGATTTCCTGCAGGGGCACGAACACGTACAGGCGTGCCGCTTGTCCGTCCAGGGTGAGGTCGGTTCGCTGGCCAAGGATAGGCTCGCTGCGCGGATCGGTCAGGCGGGACAGGCCCACGCGCTGGGGCAGGGGCTGCGCGCGGTTCAGGTTCAGTGTGTCATCCCACAGGGAGCGCGAGCGCCAGGTCTGCTCCCCTTGCTGGACCACCCAGTACCAGCCGGAGAAGATCTGGCCAAAGGCGCCCTGATCGAGGGCCCCATTGCGCAGGGCGCTGGTGCCGCTGGTTTGCAACTCGGCCAGCAGGCGCTCGGTGTGGTCCTGCAGGCCCCGCTCACCACTGCGCAGCACGACCTCGTGCAACTGGGTGCGCATGACCCATCCACCCACGCTGGTGCACAGCCATGCCGCGAACAGGCTCAAGGCGATCAGTCGGGTCGACAGGCGCCAGGGTTCATGCCAGCGCATCAGGGTCCTCTTTCAGGGCCAGGCGATAACCTCGTCCGCGCTCGGTGTGGATCAGCGTGTGGGGGCTCAGCTTGCGGCGGATGCGGCCAATCAGGACGTCCAGGGTGTTGGAGTCCGGGTCCAGGTCGCGCGCGTAGACGTGCTCGGCGATGTCGGCGCGGCTGACGACCTGGCCCGCACGCTGGATGAGGTGCGCGAGGATGCGCTGCTCCTGGGCCGTGAGGGTCAGGTGGCGTTCATCGAGCTGGAAGCGGTCGGCGATGGTGTCGTATCGCAAGGGGCCCACGGTGACGATGGGGGTGGCACGTCCCTGGTGGCGGCGATGCAGCACCCGCAGTCGGGTGACGACCTCGTCTTCGAGGAAGGGCTTGGTGAGGTAGTCGTCCGCACCGGCCTGGAAGGCATCGAGCTTGTCGCTCCAGCGTGAGCGTGCGGTGAGGACGAGCACCGAGAAGTGCTGGCCTTGCTCGCGCCAGTGGCGCAAGGTGGAGAGGCCATCCTGGCCCGGCAGCCCCAAGTCCAGCACAGCGGCGTCGTAGCGCTCGACACAGCCCAGCACCTGGGCCTGATGGCCGTCATGACAGACGTCGGGCACCATCCCGGCGTGCTGCAGCGCCTGTCGCAGGGCGCGGGCCAGCACTTCGTCGTCTTCCACAATCAGGACGCGCATCAGCGGATCTCGTGGGGCTGCAGGGTGCGGCCGGTCTGGGCATCCACCCAGACTTCCTGGGTGCGACCGTTGGGCAGTCGCATCTCGACTTCGTACAGCCATGGGGGTTGACCGCCCCGCTTGAGTTCCACTTCGCTGATGTGGGCCTGAAAGCGTTGGGCCAAGGCCTCCAGCAGGGGCGGCAAGGCCACGAAGGTGGCCTGCAGGGCAGGGTCAAAGCGGCCCTTGCGCAGCACCTGACCCGTGATGGCGTCGATGCGCAAGGCGATGTCGCGGCCATCGGTGCTCAGCAACTCGATCTCGTACACCGGCCGCTCGCCGCGCTCTTCTTCGAGGTCTGCTTTGACGATCAGGCCGCTGTGTTGGGACTGAACCTGCCGCAAGACCTGGGCCATGGGCAGGAGGCGGCCCGTGCTGTGCTCTGGCTTCTTGATCTCGCGACCGGTGACCGCATCAACGTACAACTCGATGCGCTGCTGTTGCGGGGTCAGCAGCTTGATCTCATACCAGCGCTGGCCTTGAGGGCCTTGCTCCAGTTCGACGTCCAGCACCCGTCCGGGGGTGCGTTGCTGTACGAGGTGGAGGATGTCGCTGAGCGGTTTGACCTGACCGGCCTGCACGGCACGCCGGATCTCGTCCTGACTGGTGGCGGCCAGGGCCGTTGCGCACACGAGGGGCAGCAGGCAGGCAAGGAGGCGGTTCATGCGCGAAAGCTTATCGCAGCGTCCTTAAACCGTCCATGAACGAGTGGTTCAGCCTGGATTCAGGATGCGTTTTTGACAATGCGTGCATCTTCACTTTTTGCAGGATACGTTCATGTCTTGTTTTCAGTCTTGGTCCAAATCGGGTGCTTGGGGGCTGGCTGCGGTGTCACTGGCGGCACTGGCCGCTTGTGGTGGTGGGGGCGGCGGTGACGCCAACGCGGCCACGCCTTCAAACTTTGCACAAGGCAGCATCGAGGGCTTTGGATCGATCATTGTCAATGGGGTGCGCTATGACGAGACACAGGCGCGCGTGAGCAGCGATGAGGGCGCCACCTTGGCGAGCGAGGCGCTCAAGCTGGGCATGGTGGTCGAGGTGCTGGCCTCGGCACCCACGGCATCACCCACCGGCTTGCCGACGGCCAAGGCCTCGGCGGTGCGCACACGCAGCGAAGTGGAGGGACCGTTGACGGCCATCGCGGGCGACATGCTCACGGTGCTGGGGCAGTCTGTGCGCCTCACCCCGGCGACGTTCTTCGACGATGACCTGGTGAATGGCCGAACGAGTCTGGCCGTGGGGCAGCGGCTTGAGGTCTATGGGCATGTGGGGCAGGATGGGGTGCTGACGGCCACCCGCATCGATCTCGAAGACGACACGGACGATTACAAGCTGCGTGGGACGGTGACGGCGCTGGACCCGGTCAACCGAACGTTCAACATCGGCGGTGCGACCTTGTCTTACGCGTCGCTGGCCACACAGCCAGCCTTGGCCGAGGGGCAGGTGGTCGACGTGCGTTTGGCCACGGGTCAGCAGGGCGGCGCGTGGGTGCTCACCCGATTGCGTGCGCCCACCAGTCTGGTGGCCGGACAGTCGCTGAAGGCCGAGTTGGAGGGGGGGGTCAGTGAGGTGATGTACCAGGGCGCACAGATCACGGGCTTGGTGGTCAATGGGGTGCGGGTGGACACCGCCAGCGTGACCTTGCCGGTCGGCTTGGCCCAGGGCAGCCTGGTCGAGGTGGAGGGCCGACTCCATGACGGCGTGTTGACCGCGAGCAAGGTGGAGCGCGAGCAGCGTCTGGACGGTGATGAGGGCTTCGAAGTCCAGGGGCGCATCACCGCACTGGACACCGTTCAGAAGACCTTTGAGTTGCGCGGAGTGAAGGTGAAGTACAACGACAGCACGCGCTTCGAGGACGGTGGCCTCGCGCAGTTGGCGCTCAATGCCAAAGTCGAAGTCAGCGCGACGCTGGAGGCGGATGGGCGCACACTGCTGGCCACGGAGGTCGAGTTCGACGACTGATCTGCCGCATGCTCAGGGTGGGCGATGGCCATGCAGCGTGCCATCGCCCACACACTCATTGCGAGCGTGGGCGGTGCAACACCCCCTTGAGCGCCATCCCCGTGTGGGTCTTGCGCTTGACGATCTCATCGGGTGAGCCTGCGGCGGCGACCTTGCCGCCCCCGGTGCCGCCTTCCGGCCCCATGTCGATCACCCAGTCGGCTTCGGCGATCACATCCAGATCGTGCTCGATGACGATGACGCTGTGGCCGCCGTCGACCAGGCGGTGCAGCACGCGGATGAGCTTTTCCACATCGGCCAGGTGCAGGCCCACGGTGGGCTCGTCGAGCACATACAGGGTGTGCGGTGCCTTCTGGCCACGACGCGTGATGTCGTCGCGCACCTTGCTGAGCTCGGTCACCAGCTTGATGCGCTGGGCTTCACCGCCGGACAATGTGGGTGAGGGCTGACCCAAAGTGAGGTAGCCCAGGCCCACGTCCTGCAGCAGCTTGAGCGGGTGCGCGATGGAGGGCATGGAGGCGAAGAACTCGACGGCCTCGTCCACCTCCATTTTCAGCACGTCGCCGATGTGCTTGCCGCGCCAGGTGGCGGCCAGCGTTTCGGGGTTGAAGCGCATGCCGTTGCAGGTGTCGCAGTGCACTTTCACATCGGGCAGGAAAGCCATCTCGATGGTGCGGATGCCTTGACCCTCGCAAGCCGGGCAGCGGCCTTCGCCGGTGTTGAAGCTGAAGCGGCCCGCTGCCCAGCCGCGGGCGCGCGCTTCGAGCGTGTCGGCAAACAGCTTGCGGATGGTGTCCCAGAAGCCGATGTAGGTGGCCGGGCAGGAGCGGGGGGTCTTGCCAATCGGCGTCTGGTCCACTTCGAGCACGCGGTCCACCGCGCCCCAGCCTTCAAGGCCATCGCATCCGGTCCATTGCGGCAGCGAGGTCCCGCGCTCCTTGAAGGGGATGCTGACGGCCGCGTGCACGTTGGCCAGCAGCACATCGCGCGCCAGCGTGGACTTGCCGGAGCCCGACACACCGGTGACCGCAACCAGGCGTTGCAGCGGCACCTGCACGTCCACGCCTTGCAGGTTGTGCAGGCGGGCGCCTTTCAGTTGCAAGTGCGGTGTGCTGGCGTCCACGGTGCGGCGACCGATGGCCTGGCCCTCGGCATCGACCCGCAAGGGGTGTTGCATGGGGGCACGCAGACAGCGTCCGGTGACCGAGTCGGGCGCATCCATGATGTCTTGCACGCTGCCCTGCGCGACCACCGTGCCGCCGCGCACGCCGGCGCCGGGGCCGATGTCGATGACGTGTTCGGCGCGGCGGATGGTGTCTTCATCGTGCTCGACCACGACCAGGGTGTTGCCCTCGGCGCCCAGGGTGTGCAACGCGTCGAGCAGCAGCTGGTTGTCGCGCGGGTGCAGGCCGATGGTGGGCTCGTCGAGCACATAGCAGACGCCTTGCAGGTTGCTGCCGAGTTGCGCGGCCAGCCGGATGCGCTGGGCCTCGCCGCCCGACAGCGTGGGCGCGGCGCGGTCCAGGCTGAGGTAGCCCAGGCCGACCTGCTCCATGAAGGCCAGGCGTGACTTGATCTCGCTGACGATGTCGCGGGCGATCGTCGCTTCGCGCCCATCGAGCTTGAGCTTGTCGGCCCACTTGCGTGCGTCCTTGACGGCCAGCGCCGACAGCTCGGCAATCGACTGGCCGCGCAGCTGCACGGCCAAAGCGACGGGGTTGAGGCGCGCGCTGTGGCAGGTGCCGCATTCGGCGTCGGTCACGTCTTCCACATCGGGTTCGGCAAAGGTCTGCTCGCGGCCGGACTCGCGACCCTTCTTGTCGTCGGGCTGCGAGTCGTCCATCACCTTGCGCTGTTCGCGCGTCAGGGCCAGCCCCGTGCCCACGCAGTCGGGGCACCAGCCGTGCTTGCTGTTGTAGCTGAACAGGCGCGGGTCCAGCTCGGGGTAGCTGGTGCCGCAGCTGGGGCAGGCGCGTTCGGTGGAGAACACCTTGACGCGGCCCATGCGCAGTGTGGACTTGCCGGTGGCCAGCGCCTCGGCCAGGCCTTCCAGCCCGGTGATGAGGTGGACCACACCCTTGCCGTGCTCCAGCGCCTGGGCCAGCAGCTCGCGCAGGCGTGGCTCGTTCTCGGGCGTGACCACGACGTCGCCCACCGGCAGCTCGATGGTGTGCTCGCGGTAGCGGTCGAGCTTGGGGCCCTTGGCCGTGCCCCAGCCTGCCGTGGGCAGGAACTCGCCATCCACGCGCAGGTGGTCGAAGCCCTTGCTCGACGCCCACTTGGCCAGCTCGGTGTAGAGGCCCTTGCGGTTGACGACCAGCGGCGCCATCAGTCCGATGTGCTGGCCGCGGTAGTCGCGCACCCATTGGGCCGCGATGGCCTCGGGCGTTTGCGGCAGGACCGGGATGGGGTGGCCGTCTTCGTCGACGCAGGTGGTGCAGTGCTGAGTGCCCAGCTTCACGAACAGCAGGCGCAGGAAGTGGTGCACCTCGGTGGTGGTGCCCACGGTGGACTTGCGGCCGCCGCGCGACAGGCGCTGCTCGATGGCGACGGTTGGCGGGATGCCATAGACCGCGTCCACCTCGGGGCGGCCGGCCGGCTGCACCAGTGAGCGTGCGTAGGCGTTGAGCGATTCCAGATAACGGCGTTGACCCTCGGCGAACAGGATGTCGAACGCCAACGTGGACTTGCCCGAGCCCGATACGCCCGTGATGACGTTGAACTTGCCGCGCGGGATGTGCACGCTCAGGCCCTGGAGGTTGTTCTCGTGCGCGTTGACGACCTCGATGCTGTCGTGGCCGGGCGCGCTGGCGGCACGGGCGCGGCGCTCGTCGCGGCGGGCCTTGATGAGGGCCTGCAGCGAAGGGCCGTCTTCGGTGGTGTCGCGACCCAGGTGGTAGGCCGGGGCTTTCTCGGCCACCTGCAAGACCTGGGCGGCGTTGGCAGCTTCCCCGCGGTCTGCCGAGGCGGGCAGGGCCGGCACCTCCAGGCCCAAGGCCTGTTCGTATTCGCGCAAGGCGATGGCCGTGTGGGTCTGACCCAGGCGCAGCTGCTCCGGCGGGCCGTAGGCCACCAGCTGGCCACCTGCGTCGCCCCCCTCGGGGCCCAACTCGATCAGCCAGTCGCACGCCCGGATCACGTCGAGGTTGTGCTCGATCAGGATGATGGAGTGGCCCGCGTCCAGCAGCTTGGCAAAGGCACGCATCAGCTTGGCGATGTCGTCGAAGTGCAGGCCAGTGGTCGGCTCGTCGAACATGAAGAGCGTGCCCTTGCGGGCGAGCTTCTGGCGCGACTTGCTGGCCTGCTGCGCGGTCTCGACCAGATGGCCGGCCAGCTTCAAACGCTGCGCCTCGCCACCCGACAGCGTCGGCACCGGCTGGCCCAGCTTCACATAGTCCAGGCCCACATCGGCCAGCGGTTGCAGCGCGCGCACCACGTCCACGTCTTGCGCGAACAGGCGCACGGCTTCGGCCACGGTCAACTCCAGCACGTCGGAAATGCTGAGCTTCTTGTTGAGTCGCTCGATGGTGACCTCGCGCACCTCGGCGCGGAAGCGGGTGCCATCGCAGTCCGGGCAGCGCAGGTAAACGTCCGACAGGAACTGCATCTCGACGTGCTCAAACCCGGAGCCGCCGCAGGTCGCGCAGCGGCCCGTGCCCGCGTTGAAGCTGAAGGTACCGGCGGTGTACTTGCGCTCGCGCGCCAGCGGTGTCACGGCAAACAGCGTGCGCATCGCGTCGAACGCGCCCACATAGCTGGCCGGGTTGGAGCGGGCCGTCTTGCCAATCGGCGACTGGTCGACGAAGTTGACCGCGCTCAGCCAGTCGGCGCCCAGCAGTTCGTCGTGCTCGCCGGGCGAGTCGGTGGCCAGGCCGAAGTGGCGCAGCAGGGCGGGGTGCAGGATGTCCTGGATCAAGGTGGACTTGCCCGATCCGCTCACACCGGTCACGCCCACCAGACGTTGCAGCGGGAACTCGATGTTCAGGTTCTTCAGGTTGTGCTGTCGCGCGCCTTGCAGGATCAGGCGCGGCGTGTTCTCGGCCACCGGGCGGCGCAGGCCCAGGCCGATGGTGCGGCGCGCGCCCAGGTAGGCGCCGGTCAGCGTCTCGGCCTGCTTGAGCTCATCGGGTGAGCCATCGAAGACGATGCGACCGCCCTGATGGCCGGGGCCGGGGCCCATGTCGATGACGCGGTCGGCGGCCAGCATCACGGCCGGATCGTGTTCGACCACGACGAGCGTGTTGCCAGCATCGACCAGGCGCTGCATGGCCACGTTGATGCGATCCATGTCGCGTGGGTGCAGGCCGATGGAGGGCTCGTCCAGCACGAACAGGGTGTTGACCAGCGAGGTGCCCAGCGCGGTCGTCAGGTTGATGCGCTGCACCTCGCCGCCCGACAGGGTGCGGCTTTGGCGGTCCAGCGTGAGGTAGCCCAGGCCCACGTCCACCAGGTACTTCAGGCGGGTGCGGATTTCGTCGAGCAGCAACTGCAGGGCCTCGGCGTCTTCCTGATGGGCCAGCGTGACAAACGAGAAAAAGCGCTGCAATTGCGAGATCGGCAACAGCATCACATCGTGTAGGTTCAGGCCAGGCAAGGCTTCGAGCACGTCGCGGGGCAAGGCCGCACCGTGGGGCTTGAAGCGCTTGGCCGGGGCCAGCACCGCATCGGCGTCTTCGCGTGAACCCAGGCGCCACAGCAGCGACTCGGTCTGCAGGCGCGCGCCCTCGCAGGTGGGGCAGGGCGTGTAGCTGCGGTATTTTGACAAAAGCACGCGGATGTGCATCTTGTAGGCCTTGCTCTCCAGGTACTCGAAGAAGCGTTTGATGCCGTACCACTGCTTCTGCCACTGGCCCTTCCAGTTCGGGTCACCGTCGAGCACCCAGGCCTTGTGCTCGGGCGTCATCTGCGACCAGGCCAGGTCGCGCGGTACCCCGGCTTCGCCCGCGTACTTGATCAGCTCTTCCTGGCACTCGGCCCAGGCCGGGGTCTGGATGGTCTTGATGGCACCGCCGCGCAATGTCTTCTTGGCGTCGGGGATGACGAGGCCCCAGTCCACGCCGATGACGCGGCCAAAGCCGCGGCAGGTCGGGCAGGCGCCGGCCGCCGAATTGAAGGAGAACATGCCCGGTGTGGGCGCGCTGTAGCGGCGGTGGCTGTCCGGGCAGTGCAGGCCGGCGGAGAAGCGCCACAGCTCGGGCTCGGTCTCGTCGCCCGATTCGGGCAGGGCGTAGACCGTGATGTGGCCGCTGCCACGCTTGAAAGCCACTTCCAGTGCTTCGATCACGCGGGGGCGGTCCAGATCGGCCCCGCTCGGGTCGGCGCCGATGCGGAAGCGGTCGGCCACCACGTCGAGCACCAGACGCTCGTCGTCCTCCAGCTCCGTGCTGGCGGCATCCTTCGCCTTCTTGCTGGCTTTCTTCGCCGCAGGCTTCTTCTTGGCCGCTGCGCCTTCCTCGTCCAGCGAGGCCGCCACCTGCGCACTGGTCAACGCGGCCGAGGGCAGGTCACGTGCCTTCACCACGCGCTGCGCCTGGATGCGCGAAAAGCCGCTGACCGACAGCCATTCCTCCATCTGCGCGGGCGTGGTGTGGGCCGGCAGCACCGCCCCAAAAGTGACCACCACGCGGCGTCCACCCGGCGTGGCCGCACAGCGTCGCAGCAGCTCGGCAAACACCGACTGGGGCGTGTCTTCGCGCACCAGCTGGCCGGTGTCCTGGTCGAACAACTGCGCCCCCCGCGCGAACAGCAGCTTGAGGTGGTCGTTCAGCTCGGTCATCGTCCCCACGGTCGAGCGCGAGGTGCGCACCGGGTTGCTCTGGTCGATGGCTATGGCCGGGGGCACGCCCTCCACGCGGTCCACGGCGGGGCGGTCCATGCGGTCGAGGAACTGGCGGGCGTAGGCGCTGAAGGTCTCGACATAGCGGCGCTGGCCTTCCGCATACAGCGTGTCGAACACCAGCGAGGACTTGCCCGAGCCGCTGGGCCCCGTCACAACCGTCAGTTCACCCGTGTGGATGTCGAGGTCGAGGTTCTTGAGGTTGTGCTGGCGGGCGCCTCGGATGCGGATATCGGACATGGGTCACCTTCTAAGGGTCTGCCGCAGGGAGATACCGCGGCATGAGCGCGCAAACATTCTAGAGACGCCAGAAAGTCACGACCTGTCGGGGGACAAATATGTTGGCGACAGCGTGGCGTCAGGGGCGTTGGGATAATGGGTTTCTGCTCAGGAGAGTGAATTGCGTTTCGTGATGGATCTGCTGTTGGGGCGCGAAGCCCGGCAACGGGGTTATGTGCTGCGGACCTTGCTGGCGGCCTCCGGCTATCTGATCGGGGTGCTGATCGCCGAGGTGGCGGTGTCGATTGGCGTGGCCGAACTGGGTCCGGCGCGGGTGTTTCAGGCTGCGGCGCTGACGGCCGGCCTCATCAGCTACGCCATGGTGCGCTGGGGCTGGACGCGCAGTTTCCGTGATCCGGCCATGACGATGACACAGATGCTGGTGGGGCAGACCATGGCCGTGGTGGCCTACGTGCTGCTGCACGAGTTCCGCGGCGCCCTCATCGGCTTGAGTGTGGCCGTGACTTCTTTTGGCACGTTCAGCCTCTCGCGTGAGCGTCAGTGGGCGATGAGCCTGTACGCCTTGCTCACCATGGGGGGCGGCATGCTCTGGATGAGTGTGCGGGATCCGATGAACTTCCCGCCCGAAGTCGAGGCGGTGCACTTCCTGGTTCTGCTGATCCTGCAATTCATGGCCGCCTTGCTGGGCGCCCAGTTCGGTGAGATGCGTCGGCGCCTGCGCAGTCGCAAGCGTGAACTCGAAGACGCCTTGGAGCGCATCCAGGAACTGGCCAACCGCGACAGCCTGACCGGCCTCTACAACCGTCGCTACGCGCAGGAGTTGATCGACCACCATGTGCACCTGAAGGAGCGCAACGGGCGTCCCTTGGCGATGGCCTTGATCGACCTCGATCACTTCAAGCAGGTCAACGACCAGTATGGCCACGCCCTGGGGGACCGGGTGCTGCAGACCTTTGCGCAGCAGGCACGTCAGGTCACACGCGATGCCGACATCGTGGCGCGCTGGGGGGGCGAGGAGTTCCTCATCGTCATGCCGGAGACCTCGGCCGATGGGGCAGCGCTGCTGGTGGAGCGCTTGCGTGAGACGCTGTCGGTCTTGGCCGTGAGCGACGAGGCGCCAGCGTTGCGCATCGCGTTTTCAGCCGGCATCACCTCGCACCGCGCGGGGGAACACACCGACCAGACGGTGCAACGTGCCGACGAGGCCTTGTACGAGGCCAAGTCGGCCGGTCGCCACCGCAGTGTGGTGGCCTGAGCCACCCAACCGGGCGCGTGTTCAGCGCACCAGCAACACCGGGGTCTTGCAGGCGGCCATGACCTTGGTCGCCACCGAACCGGCCACCAGGTTCATGAAGTTGCTGTGGCCGTGAGAGCCCATGATGATCAGGTCGTACTTGCCCTTTTCGGCCATCTTGGCGATGACGTCGGGGGCGTGGCCGATCTTGCCCTGGTAGGACGTGGCCAGGTTGTGCTTGGCCGTGAACTTGCGGATGGGCTTGAAGATGGCCTCGGCCGTGTCCTCGTAGTAGGACTTGAGCTGGTCAGCAGGGAACATGGCCGCGGCATGCGGCGGGATCTGCGGCACCACCGTCAGCACGGTGAACTCATGCTGGCCCGTCAGCCACTCGTCGTGCGTGGTCAGCCAGGCGAGCATGCGCTTGGTGTAGGAGCTGCCGTCCACGGGGAGCAGGATCTTCATGGATGTTCCTCGGTTGTGTCTGTAGAAAAAACTGGTCATGCCAGCACAGCGTTCAGTCTAGATCCTAGACCCGAACGCAACATCTGCCATCGTAGCCGTCTGATTCGTTTTTGTGACCGTGACCGCGTGCGTTGCTGACCACGCGCGTGACGCCACGCTCGTGCGGGACCAGGTAGTCGTGTCGGCAGTGCAAGTGGCCGTGGATCCACAAGGCGGCGCCGGGCATCAGGTCATCGTCGGCATTGCAAAAGCTCGCGGTGCCGGGTTGGCGGCCGTAGCGCGGGTCGGCGCTGAGCAGGCTGGGGCCGAAGTGGGTGATGACCACGGTGGCGTTCCAGGGCTGTTCGGCCGTGGGCACCATGGCCAGGGTGTCGGCCAGCCATTGCCGGCAGCGCAGGGCCTCGGTGCGCACGGCTTCGGGGCCGAAGGGCTCACCGCCCCTCGTGGCCCGCATCACCTTGACGAAATAGCTCGCCGCCCGCATGGCGCGGGGCCGCTGGTCTTCACCGAACAGGTCGAAATCCGACCAGCGGGTGGTGCCGAGAAAGCGGATCACCCGGCCATCGGGGGCGGTGACGAAAGCAGTTTCGCGCTCCAGCAGGGTGATGCCCAGTTCGCGGGCGCGCTCACGCAAACCGGCCAGCGCGGCGTCCACGTCACGACCGTCGAACTCGTGGTTGCCGGGCACGAACAGCACCGGCACGGGCCAGTTCGCAAAGCGCGACAGACCCTGCCAGCTACTGTCCACATCGCCGGCCAGCACCAGCAAGTCGGCGCCGGGGGCAGGCAGGGGCGTGAAGTCTTCGGTCTCCAGGTGCAGGTCAGACAGCACCTGGATCGTCAAGCGACCATCCGCGTGCAATCAGTTGGCCCCGTGGCAGTTCTTGTACTTCTTGCCGCTGCCGCAGTGGCAGGGGTCGTTGCGGCCGAGCTTGGGGTGCTCGCGGATCACGGTCTCGACCTTGTGGCTTTCGGCCAGGCCGATCTGGGCCAGGTCCACCACGTCGAACACCAGGGCTTCGATGGCCTCGTCCAGGTTCTTGAGCGGGTGCTCTTCGTCCAGGGCTTTGGTCAGGGCCTGCTGGGCTTCATCCTGTTCGGGCAGGTGGCGCCAGATCGAGTCCAGCAGGTCGGGCACGCCCGACAGCGCGGCCTCTTCCAGCTGCGGGAAGTTGGCCAGCGCCCACTCGAAGCCGGCGGCCCAGTAGCCGATGCCTTCCAGCGCGTCCTTGCCTTCGACCGGCTTGCCGTCGTCGTCTTCGATCATCGGCACGATGGGGTCGAACCAGCCGTCTTCCAGGATGCCGCGCAGGATCTCGTCCTTGCGGCGAGTGATCAGGCTGACCAGGCGGTCGTGTTGCGCTTCGCTCCAGCCTTCAATGCCGGGCTCGGGCATGCCCTCGGTGCCGAAGATCGGCGGCAGCCAGTCTTCCGGCTGAAGCAGCACGGGCTGCACCAGCACACCGGCCAGGTAGCCGTCCAGGATCACGGCATCCACGGTTTCAAAGGGTGCGGGCACAGCGGCCAGCAGCTCGTCGATTTCGTTGATCTCGGCGTCGGTGAGCGCAGGCGTCTTTTTCATGGTCGGGCAATTCAGGGCGTCAAAACCCGCATTGTGCGACAAGGGCCTGCGCTTGACCATCCCGAGGACCTTGCACGGGCGCTCGGGACACGCTCAACGTCAGCGTTGTGCCGCTTCCTGCAACTGCTGCAGGGCGGTCGGGTCTTCGATGGTGCTCAGGTCGCCGGTTTCGCGGCCCTCGCACACCGCCTGGATGGCGCGGCGCAGCAGCTTGCCCGAGCGGGTCTTGGGCAGCACGTTGACAAAGTGCACGCGCGCTGGACGCGCCACGGCACCCAGTTGCTGGTCCACTGTGTGCATGATCTCGGATTCGAGCTGCTGGCGGCCGGCGTCGTCGCTCACGCGGCTGGCATCGCGGGGCACCACGAAGGCCTTGGCCACCTGACCCTTGAGCTGGTCGGCCACGCCCACCACCGCCACCTCGGCGACACCGGGGTGGCTGCTGATGGACTCCTCGATCTCGCGGGTGCCCAGGCGGTGGCCGGCCACGTTGATCACGTCGTCGGTGCGGCCCAGGATGAAGTAGTAGCCGTCCGCATCGCGGATGCCCCAGTCGAAGGTGTTGTACACCTGCTTGTGCGGGAAGGTGGACCAGTAGGTGCTCACAAAGCGCTGGTCATCGCCCCACACGGTCTGCAGACAGCCGGGGGGCAAGGGCCCTTCGATGGTCAGCACGCCCTTCTGGTTGGCGCCGGTCAGCTCTTCACCGGTCTGGTCGTCGAGCAGCTTGACCTGGTAACCCGGCATCGGGAACCCCGGCGAGCCCAGGCGCGGTGTCAGCGTCGGGTCCACGCCGCGCGCCAGACTCAGGATGGGCCAGCCGGTTTCGGTCTGCCAGTAGTTGTCGATGATGGGCTTGCCGATGGCATCGCCAATCCAGGCGGCGGTCGGCTCATCCAGCGGCTCACCGGCCAGGAACAGCTGCTTGAGGCTGGACAGGTCGTGGCGCTTGAGGCAGTCCGGGTCCTGCTTCTTGAGCACGCGGATGGCGGTGGGCGCCGAGAACATCACATTGACCTTGTACTTCTCGACCAGCGACCACCAGATGGCTGCGTCCGGACGGATCGGCAGGCCTTCGTAGATGATCGTCGTCATGCCGGTGAGCAGCGGGCCGTAGACGATGTAGCTGTGGCCCACGACCCAGCCGATGTCGCTGGCGCAAAAGAAGGTCTTGCCCGGCTTGCCGCAGTACACCTGCTCCATGGAGGCCGCCAGCGCCACGGCGTAGCCGCCGGTGTCGCGCTGCACGCCCTTGGGCTTGCCGGTGGTGCCGCTGGTATAGAGCGTGTAGCTGGGGTGAGTGGCTTCGACCCACTCGCAGGGCACGATGGCGTCCATCACGCTGCTGCGGGCGTCCCAGTAGTCCACGTCGCGCGGGGTTTGCATATCGGCCGGGGCCAGCTTGCGGTCGACCAGCAGCACATGGGGCACGTGGTGGGTGCTCTGGCGCAGGGCCTCGTCCAGCAGCGGCTTGTAAGGGATGACCTTGCCACCGCGCGAACCGGCATCGGCGCTCACGATGACGGTGGGCCGGGCGTCGTCGATGCGGCTGGCCAGGGCGTGGCTGGCAAAGCCGCCGAACACCACCGAGTGGATGGCGCCCAGGCGCACCGTGGCCAGCATGGCGATCACGGCCTGCGGGATCATGGGCATGTAGATCAGCACCCGGTCCCCCTTGCCGACGCCCAGGCCGTGCAGGATGGCGGCCATGCGTTCGACCTCGACCAGCAACTGGCCGTAGCTGATCGTCTCTTCGGTGTTGGTCTCGGTGGACACGAAGACCAGGGCAGCCTGGTCGGCCCGGTCGTGCACATGGCGGTCGACCGCGTTGTGACACAGATTGGTCAAGCCACCCACAAACCATTTCGCGAAGGGCGGTTGGCTGTGGTCGCAGACCGTGTCGAACGGACGGTGCCAGTGGATGCGGGAGGCCTGTTCGGCCCAGTAAGCGTCGCGTTCGTGGATGGAACGCTCGTACAGCGCGCGGTAGCTCATGCTTGCTCCTGAAGTGCCTCAGCGGGTAGCCGAAGCTTCAGGTCGCAGATGCTAGTGCGCCCCTTGATTCAGGGGGGAGGGGACTATCCCGTGGTGAAGCTGTGCAGACTTGATCTGCCTCAAATGAACACCGCGGCGCGGCGCAGCACGATCAGGCCGATGAAACACAGACCCAGCACCACGCCCCAGCGCAAGGACAGCATGGCCCACTGCCGCCAGCGTGGTTGACCGGTGACCGTGAACACGGCCATGTTTAGCAGGAAGGACAGGGCCAGGATCATGCCCAGGGTACGAAACAGAACCATGCTGGGCAACCTTGCGCGTTACCAAGCCGGGGCCAGTTCGGCCATGCCACGCGGGGCCTTGGCCTCGTCCTCGAACGTGACGATCTCCCACGCATCCTGCTGCGCCATCAGCGCGCGCAGCAGCTGGTTGTTCATCGCGTGGCCCGACTTGTAGGCGGTGTAGCTGGCCAGCAGCGGGTAGCCCGCCACATACAGGTCGCCGATCGCGTCGAGGATCTTGTGCTTGACGAACTCGTCGTCGTAGCGCAGGCCGTCGGCGTTGAGCACGCGGTGCTCGTCCACCACGATGGCGTTGTCCATGCTGGCGCCCAGGCCCAGGCCGCGCGAGCGCATCATTTCCACGTCCTTGGTGAAGCCGAAAGTGCGGGCGCGGGCGATGTCGCGCTTGTACTGGCCGGTGCTGAAATCGAACTCGACGCGCTGGCCGGTCTGATCGACGGCGGGGTGGTCGAAGTCGATCTCGAAGGTCAGCTTGTAGCCGTGATACGGCTCCAGGCGCGCCCACTTCAGCGAACGGCCTTCACCTTCGCGCACCTCGACAGGCTTGAGCACGCGCAGGAACTTCTTGGGCGCCTTTTGCAATTCGATGCCGGCGCTTTGCAGCAGGTACACAAACGCGGCCGACGAGCCATCGAGGATGGGCACTTCCTCGGCGGTGATGTCCACATACAGGTTGTCCAGCCCCAGGCCGGCGCATGCCGACATCAGGTGCTCGATGGTGTTGACCTTGGCCAGCCCCGGATCGCCACCGGGCGAGATGGTGGTGGCCATGCGGCAGTCGCACACCGCCCCGGTGTTGACGGGGATGTCCACCGGCTCGGGCAGGTCCACGCGGCGGAACACGATGCCGGTGTTGACCGGCGCCGGGCGCAGCGTCAACTCGACGCGCTGACCGCTGTGGAGACCCACGCCCACGGCGCGGGTGAGGGATTTGAGGGTGCGTTGAGGCAACATTCCCCCATTATCGGGGGGCTGACGATGCTTTGCAGTGAGACTTCGCTATGACCCTGATTGACGACGCGCAAGGGCCTCATCAAGCCCCCCCGTCAGGGTGAAGTCCGAGAGAGGGGGAGCTCACTACAATGCCGGCATTAAAAGATATTCAGGGATATTTCTATATGTAACGTGCGCAGGCACGTTTGCGCGCGCGTCACTGCTGCGCCTCTTTTCTTTTTGAACATTCCGTTTGCCGCTCGGCAAGCGGTGTTGGCGTTCGTCTGGCTTTAAAACATGAAGAAAATCATTGGCAGGTTCTGGGCTATTTGTTTGCTGCTGAGTGGGGTCTCTGCAGGTGCGACAGAGGTGTATTTTGCGGGAATGGCCTATTCAGGTGACGCCACGTCGATCGTGGATCGGTTTCCCTATACCAGTCAGTATCTCAAAGGGCTGGAGGCCAACAAGGTTCGTGTGGGCTCTCTGATTTACAAAAATCTGGAAGCCAATCCTCCCCGGAATTTTGAGCTCGCCCCCTTGGCGGCGCAAGCGCAATTGAAAGGCCGTGACCGCGCTGTATCGGTGGCCTTGCTGCTGAACAACGAGGCGGTGTCGCTGGAGCGCTTCGGCCATTTCGCCAAGTTTTTCGTTCAACTGCGCGGCCAAGCCCTGTTCTTTGACTTCAAGTCTCAAACGGTCTTGCGCGCCTACCCCATCAGTCTGGCCTACATCGACGTCATCGACCACTATCCCTCCGAAGAGGAAGTGCACGAGCGCATCCGCTTGTTGTTCGAGGGCGCGCAGGGCAAGCCTGGCTTGTTCGGACGCTTTGCGCTCGCGGTTCAGCAAGCCAGCCTGCCCGAGGGTGTGTCCCGTTTCCTTCAGGTGAGTCAGGTCTCGGTGGCCCCCGAGGCTCTGGTGGGTCTGGCGCCGGCCCTCACGAGCACCAAGGGAGCCGCCGAAACCTGGTTGGCCGACATGCTGTCCGAAGCCATCTCCAACCGCGCCCAAGTGCCGATCCTGCCTTACGTCAAAGGCCATGCTTTGGGGAAAGTCATGGCCATGAAAATCGCCGACGGCGGTGCCTTCAATTTGAAATTACCCGAACCTGATTACACGATCTCTCTGGATCTGACTGGCGTGCGCCGGGTGGAGTTGAAGCGAACGGCTGCGGAAACTGCATATGTTTATGGCAGCTATGTGCGTCTCAAAATGGATGAGCCTTTCTCGGGCAAGAATTATCTGGACATCAACCTCAAAAACGGCGAAACCAAATTGGTGCCGGCCACGCAGGATACTGTGGATGACATTCCCGCCTATGCCGATTCCATTCGGGGCCTGTTCAACAAGGTGGCCGAGAATTTGTCGGGCAAAACCACCCCTTGGCTCAAAACTGCGGCAAGTGGCAAGGATGTGGAACAACAAATCAATCAATCAGCGGAGATCATCAAATCATGCAAGTAATCCGAATTTTGTTGACCTTGGCCTTGGCCATGTGCATGGCAGTGGCCCAGGCACAAACGCACTACGCCAAGGGCAAGTCCTCGATCACTTATTCTTCATGGAAGCTGGGTGCAGAGGACAAAGCCAAGGCCCTCAAGGCCGCTCAGATCAAGGCGATTGAAGCGTATTACGCAGACGCTGGCGAGGCCGAGTCGGCCAATTTCGAGGGCATCCGTGCCCAGGTCACCGCAGACCCGGAGGCCTTCCTGACAGACACCACCGTCTTGTCCGAGGAAGACAAGTCCGACGCCAAACAGTACAACGTCGCCGTGCGCGTGTCGCTGAACGTCGCCAAGCTCAACAACACCATCAAGGCCGGCTCGGCCGTGGCCAAGGCGGCCAAGGGTGACAAGTCCAAGCTGACCTTCCTGTTTGTCTCGCGCCAGATCGACGAGAAGAAGTCCTTCGATACCCGTGTGGTGCAGCGCGAAGACGTCACCCAACGCGTGGACGCCAGTGCATCGCAAAAGCGCAGCGGCCGTGAAGGTGAGCGCGTGAGCGGTGGCGAGGTGGGCACGCATGCCTCTCGTTCGGGCTCGCGCTCGGCCACGGTCACTTCGTCGACCATCGTCGAAACCGGTGGCAGCCAGACCCGCAAGGCCAGCCAGTCGTCTTACGCACTGATCCCCAGCGAGAACCTGCTGACCGTCTTCAAGAAGGTGTTCGGTCAGGCGGGCTACAAGGTGGTCGAGGCGGCCTACGTCGAGCCCGCCTCTGGTGGCAAGCTGAGCATCGCTGCGGTCGAGAACGATTACAAGGGCGGCAAGGACCTGAAGCCCGCCACCAAGCGCGACATGGTGATGGGTGTGCGCAACGCCAATGTGCCTTACCTGGCCTACGGCACGCTGGATGCCAGCCTGCCCGACACCGATCCGCAAACGGGGCTGCTGCGTGTGGCCATCACGGTCAACGCCAAGATCGTCGACGTGTCAGATGACATGCCCGAAGACGTGGCCAACGTTGGCCCAGTGGTCATCTATGGCGTGGCGCCGGAAGAAGAAGAGGCCCGCACCGAAGCACTCAAGCAAGCGGCCACCCGTGCAGCACGGGATCTGGTCAGCCAACTCACCAACAACGGCGTGAAGTGAGTGGCGCCAGCGCAGTCTGCAAGCCCCTCATCTTCATTCACTCACGTATTCCAGAAGGAACCCTCATGTCTCAACGCATTGTTCGTCCTGTTTTGATGGCTGTCACCCTGTCGGCTGCCCTGATGACCCCTTGGCACGCCTCCGCTCAATTGGGCGGTTTGGGTGGCCTGATGGGGGGCAAGTCCTCCTCCGAGAAGGCGCCTGCGGGTGGCGACGTGGTCGCCCAGCAAGACCAGCTTGTGAAGGAGTATGTGGCGGCTGACCGCAGCGTGCTGCGCGGACAGGCCAAGATGGCAGAAGCGCTGGGCCTCAAGCAGCGCGCAGCCACCTTGGCGGCCACAGCCGACGCGCTGACCAGCGGCTCCACCCAAGACAACCTCAGCGAGGCCGACAAGGTGGTCAGCGAAGGCAATGCAGAGTTGGCTGCCCGCATGAAAGAAAACCCCGAGCTGGATGCTTCCGCCAAGGCCCTCTACAAGGAAGGTTTGCTGGACACCGCCAAGGCTGTGCGCGCCTATGCGGGCTTGAAGTCTCGCTTCGATGCTTTCAAGACGGCGCTGTCGTCGGCGTCGCCCATGGTTCTGCCGAAGCTGGGTGCGGGCTCCTACATCGTGCGCAGCTTCCCGGGCAATGCCAAGAACCTGGGCTCCTCCATGTCGATGGCGGTCGATTTCGCTCGCAGCCAGCGCATTGAGGTGCCCAAGGACGCCACATCGGCCATCTGATGTCGGCACGCTTACATGAACCCCATCCTGGGAGCATTGCCATGAATGCAATCCGTTGGAGTGCAGCGTTGTGCGTCCTCATGGCGCTGACGGCCTGCGATCGCAAGACGGAGTCGAGCGCGCCGCCGGCCTCTTCGGTACCCTCGGCGGTGCCTGCGGCCTCTTCCGCGGGGGGCGAGCGCTCCGTTACCGGAGGTCTGGACGTGGGGGGCGTCAAGACCGTGCAGGTGACCGCCTCCGGACAAGGCGCCACCTCCGCCGAAGCGATCGACGAGGCCATTCGCCAAGCCATTTTGCAGGTCAATGGCGTGGCCCTCTCATCCAACGCGGCGCGCTATCGCATGGCGTCTCAGGTGGTGTCGGGGGCTCACAGCATCAGCATTCAGTCGGATGGGTTCGCGCAAGAGGTGGTGCAGCGCTCCGAAGGGGCCTTGACCTCGTTTCGTGTGCTCAGCCTGAGCGAGCCTTCCTCCGGCGCATCGGACGCCGCGGCAGGCAAGAAGCAGTTCACGGCCACCATCGAAGCCTCCGTTGCCAAGTTTGACGCGCCTGCACAGGCGGGCAAGCTCAAGATCGTCATCGGGCCCATCCGCACCGCTTCTGGCAGCTATCAGGTGGGTGACCGCACTTTGTCTGCCGATCAGGTGCGCGAGGCCATTCGCCAGGATCTGATGACCGCCCTGGGCAACTCCGGGCGCTTCATCGTGCTGGACCGTGGGGTGGACGATGCCTTGCAGTCAGAGATGGACCTGATCGCCGAAGGGCATGCGCCCACCGCCGAGTTGGCCAAGCGCGGTCAGGCCATGACGGCCGATGTGGTCTGGGTGGGGACACTCAATCAGTTCGCCTACACGTCTCAGACGCGTCGCCTGGAAACCAGTGATCGCCCGTTGGTGAGCTACTCGGGGGGCTGGTCGCTGTCTCACAAGCTGGTCAATGTGGCCACCAGACAGGTCCTGCTGTCTGACACCTTGCAGGGGCAGTTGCCGTCCACGGCACCGACCACGTTGTCCCGCGGGGTGAATGGGGCTCAGCTGGCCAGCGACATGCGGCAGTCCTTGACATCCACAGCCCTGCGCTCTCTGTTGCTGCGCACCTTCCCCATCACCATTGCCTCGCGTGACGGGCACAACGTGATCCTGAGCCAAGGCGGGCAGTCGGTGACGGCGGGCGCGCGGTATCAAGCGGTGGTCATGGGGCCCGAGGTCAAGGACCCTCAGACCGGACAATCCTTGGGGCGTGTGGAGAACGCATGCTGCGAGGTGGTGGTCGACAAGGTCTTGCCGACCATGTCTCAGGCGCATCTGGAGAACATCCAGATCAAGCTCGATGGCCTGCAGCCTGGGGACATTCAACTGCGTGAACTCAGCGGTCGCTCTGCGCCGGTGGTCGCTGCGGCAGCCTCCGCGCCGCGTGACGAGGCCCCTCGCAAGGCCAAGCCGAGTGTCAAAACCTCGCGTGCATCCTCGGAAGCACCCGGCGGCGACGCGGTGCGTCGATACGAGAACGACTGGTAACGCGATCGGTCGGGGATGCCGTGAGGCGAGTGATCAGAGGGTGTGTGTTCGGTCGCCGTGCGCAAACCCGATGGCCTCGAACCACGGCCCCTTGACGAAGCCGATCACCTTGAACAACTCGCCCATTTCGTGCTCAGCGAGCAGCATCTGCATGGCGGCACGGGCTTTCAGTTGCTCGGCGGTGCTGGCTTGACCGGTCTGTGCCAAGGCCTCACCCAAGCCGCAATTGGTCAGGAAGCGCCCTTGTGAGGTGTAGCCCAACACCTCCCAGTCGGCCTCCTGGCCGGCCAGCGCGATGCCGGTGAAGTTGACGTGGCTGGTGATGTCCTTCTCGCCCACCTTGACCAGCGGGTCGGGGTCGCTCTGGTGCAGGTGGTGGCACATCAGCGTGCCGCCGGTGCGCTGTGGGTGGTAGTACTCTGCCTCGGGGAAGCCGTAGTCGAGGAAGAAGGCCGCGCCGCGCGTCATCCGTTCAGCCAAGGTGGTCACGAAAGCCTCGGCCTGGCCGTGGGTCTCGGTGACGGTGCCGGGTACGTACTCGCTGTCGGCGCGCTCGGTGGGGGGGCGCACGCCTTCAGGGGCAGGGCGGTCCAGCCATACGAAGCGCGGTGGCACATCCGCCACACCGCCTGGCGTCGCCCCCGCGGCCAGGTCGGGAGCGGTCTCCGGGCCTGCCAGGCCCACGCCGCGCTCCATCCAGTGCTCACCGTTCCAGCTCATCAAGTGCACCGGCATGGCATCGAGCACCTCGTTGCCCACGATCACGCCTTCCATCGTGTCGGGCAGGCTGTCGGCCCAGATCACCTTGTGGACGAGTTCGGGGTGTTCCTTTTGCAGGCGCTGGTGCTGGCGGTCGCGCAGCGTCCCCGACAGGTCGACGATGGTGTAGCGCGTGATGCGCTCGCCCAACTCGCCCAGCAATTGCTCGGCCAGCGCGCCGGTGCCCGCGCCAAACTCCCAGACCTCGTTCGTACCGGTCGCGTCCAGCGCCTGGCGCAGTTGCGCCGCCAAGACCTTGCCGAACAACGGCGTCAATTCGGGGGCGGTCACAAAGTCGCTGCCGTCTTGCGGGCCTGCGCCGATCACGCGTCGGCCACCGCTGTAATAGCCCAGCCCCGGGGCATACAGGGCCAATTCCATGAAGCGCTCAAAGCGCATCCAGCCGCCGCGTTCACGGATTTCGTGGGCAATCAGGTCGGCCAGCGGGTGGCCGTTCAGAGGGGCGGCCACTACACTGTGGTCCGTTGTCGTCGGGCGGTTCATGCCCCATTGTAAAAAGACCCATGCCTGATTTGTCTGATCCCTTGCCTTCGCCATCGGCTTCCGGTGCGCGCCGGGTGGCCCTGGTGACCGGTGCCGGCAAACGCCTGGGCCGCCATATTGCCTTGACCCTGGCCCAACAAGGCTGGGACGTGGCGGTGCATTGCCGCGCCTCGCGCACCGAGGCTGACGCCACGGCCGACGAGATCCGCGCCCTGGGCCGACAGGCCGTGGTGCTGAGCGCCGACCTGTCCGATGAAGCGGCGGTGCGGGCCCTGCTGCCGCTGGCCGTGGCCGAACTGGGGCAGGTCGATGCCGTCGTCAACAGCGCGTCCACCTTCGAGTACGACACCGCCGCCACCTTCAGCTACGCGATGCTGGAGCGTCATCTGCGCGCCAACACCGCGCCAGCCATCGTGCTGGCGCAGGCCCTGACCGAGCACGTGGCCCAGCGGGGTGCCCAAGGCGCCGTCGTCAACCTGCTGGACCAGAAACTGTGGAACCCCAACCCGGACTTCCTCAGCTACACCCTGTCCAAGGCAGCCTTGGAGTCGGCCACCACCTTGCTGGCGCTGGCCCTGGCGCCCGCCGTGCGCGTGGTCGGCGTGGCCCCCGGCCTGACGTTGACCAGTGAATGGCTGCAAGGCGAGGCCTTTGCCCAGGCCCATCGCCTGTCGCCCTTGGGGCGCTCGTCCACGCCTGAGGATGTGGCGGCCACGGTGGCCTTTGCCCTGGGCAACCGCTCGATGACGGGCACCACGCTGCTCGTCGATGGCGGTCAGCACCTTCAGCGCTTCGAGCGCGACTTTTCCATGATGTGAGAGACATGTCCCTGACCAAAGGCAACCAGACCCTGAACCTGACCGGCTTGCGCTTCGACGCCAACCTGGGCGTGCTCGACCACGAGAAAACGGCGCCGCAGCCCATCATGGTGGACGCCGAGCTGAACATGGGCAGCCAGCCCCTGCTGCCCAGCGACGACGACCTGATGCACGTGCTGGACTACCGCCGCGTGCGCACCATCATCATCGAGGAGTGCACCGCCCAGCACGTCAATCTGCTGGAGACGCTGATCGGCAAGCTGTGCAAGCGCCTGATGGAGTTGCCCGGCGTGCAAGGCGTGCGCGTGCGCATCGCCAAGCTGGAAATCTTTGACGACTGTGAAGTCGCCATCCACATGGAAGCGGGCCAGTGGTGAGGCCCTGAGACTCGGCGCCGTTGGAACGGCACGGGTTCTGCCCCAGCCTGAGGGGGCAATGCAGGGGGCGGGTTTGGCGTCTGAAGGCGAATCGGCGAAAATGGAAGGTTATGACCCCAGCCGCCCCCGCCATGTCCGAATCCATCCTGTCGCCTGAAGCCGTTGACACAGCCGATGCCGCCGAAGCCGCGCGCCTGAAGAAGGAAGCCTTCGAGCGCAACAAGCTCAGCAAGCGCCTGCACCGTGAAGTGGGCGAAGCCATCACCGACTTCAACATGATCGAAGACGGTGACAAGGTGATGGTGTGCATGTCGGGCGGCAAGGACAGCTACGCCATGCTCGACATCCTGATGAACCTGCAAAAGCGGGCGCCTATCAAGTTCGAGATCGTCGCCGTCAACCTCGACCAGAAGCAGCCCGGTTTCCCCGAGCATGTGCTGCCCGAGTACCTGACCAAGGTCGGCGTGCCCTTCCGCATTGAAGAGCAGGACACCTACAGCGTGGTCAAGCGCGTGGTGCCCGAGGGCAAGACCACCTGCTCGCTGTGCTCGCGCCTGCGCCGCGGCATCCTGTACCGCGTGGCCACCGAACTGGGTTGCACCAAGATCGCCCTGGGGCACCACCGCGACGACATCCTGCAGACCCTGTTCATGAACATGTTCTTCGGCTCCACGCTCAAGGGCATGCCGCCGAAGCTGGTGACCGACAACGGCGAGCACGTCGTGATCCGCCCGATGGCCTACTGCCGTGAGCAGGACCTGGCCAAGTACGCCGAACACCGCGAGTTCCCCATCATCCCGTGCAACCTGTGCGGCAGCCAGGAAGGCTTGCAGCGTCAGCAGATGCGCGAGATGATCAACGAGTGGGATCGCAAGTTCCCCGGCCGCGTGGACAACATGTTCACCGCGCTGTCGAACATCATTCCCTCGCACCTGATGGACCGCAAGCTCTATCCGTTCACGACGATCCAGGCCACCGGCAAGCCCATGCCCGGCGGCGATATCGCGTTCGACGAGGACGAAGACTGCGGTGATGTGAACAATGGTCTGCCGGCCGAGACCGCCGTGTCCCTGTCGGCCATCCCGATCCGAAAGGCGGTGTGACATGCGACGCTGGCTGCTGGCTGTTCTGTGGTCTCTGAGTGTCTTGGGCCTGGCCGGTTGTGCCGGCACCCCGAACGTGGTGAGCCAGGTCTCCAGCTATGGCAGCTGGCCTGCCGGTCGCGCGCCGGGTACGTATGTGTTCGAGCGCCTGCCTTCGCAGCAGGCCCAAGCCGGTCTGCAAGACAAGCTGGAAGCCGCCGCCGCGCCGGCCCTGAGCGCCGCGGGTTTCCGCAAGGTCGACAAGCCGGAGCAGGCCGAGGTGAGCGTGCAGCTCAGCGCCCAGAGCCGTGAAGACCGCAGCATGCGCTACGACCCCTTCTGGGGCGGTGGCCGCTTCGGTTTTGGGGGCTGGTGGGGCACCGGTGGCTGGGGCGGCATTGGCCTGAGCATGCAGATGGAGCCCACCTGGGTGCAGATGCAGGTGGACCTGCTGATCCGCGACCGTCGCAGCAACCAGGTGCTGTATGAAACCCACGCGGTGCACGACCGCCAGAACACCGTGGACTTGGGCTTGCTGCCCTACCTGTTCGAGGCCGCGCTCAAGGATTTTCCGCACCCGGCCGTCAGCCCTCGCACCGTGACCGTCACACGGCCGGTGGACAATCGCTGACCATCCCATTCAATTCAGGTTTTTCATGTCGCTTTCGATCGTCATCATGGCCGCGGGCAAAGGCACCCGCATGAAGTCTTCGCGTCCCAAGGTGCTGCACAAGCTGGCCGGTCGGCCCATGTTGTCGCATGTGATCGCCAGCACATCGGGCCTGCAGGCCGCGCAGCAGGTGGTGATCACGGGCCATGGCGCCGAGATGGTGGAAGCGGCGATGAAGGCCGAGTTTGCGCAGGCCCCGCTGCAGTTCGTGCGCCAGGAGCCCCAACTGGGCACCGGCCACGCCGTGCAGCAGGCCGTGCCCGTGTTGCCCGACGACGGCATCACCCTGATCCTCAATGGCGACACGCCGCTGATCCATGCCAGCACGGCGCAAGCCCTGGTGGACGCCTGCGCGGGCGACAAGCTGGCGCTGCTGACCATCCGTCTGGATGACCCGACCGGCTATGGCCGCATCGTGCGTGACGAGACCGGCGTGAAGGTGCTGGCCATCGTCGAACACAAGGACGCCACGCCTGAGCAGCGTGCCATCTGCGAGGTCTACACCGGCATGATGGCTGCGCCCACCGCACGCCTGAAGCACTGGCTGTCGCAGCTCAACAATGACAACGCCCAGGGCGAGTATTATCTGACCGACGTGGTCGCCATGGCCCAGGCCGAGGGCCTGAGCGTGGTGGCTGCACAGCCGCGCGACGAGGTGGAGGTGCTGGGTGTCAACAGCCCGGCGCAGCTGGCCGACTTGGAGCGTCGCCACCAGCGTGCGCAGGCTGAGCGTCTGATGGAGCAGGGCGTGCGCTTGGCCGACCCGGCTCGTTTCGACCTGCGTGGCACCTTGCAGTGCGGCCAGGATGTGGACATCGACGTCAACTGCATCTTTGAAGGCAATGTGGTGCTGGGCGACGAGGTGCAGATCGGTGCGAACTGCGTGATCCGCAATGCCACGATCGGGCGCGGCGCGGTCATCCACCCCTTTACCCACATCGACGGTGACACGCTGGGCGCGCACGTCGGCGAGGGCTCGTTGATCGGGCCGTTTGCCCGCCTGCGCCCCGGTGCACAGCTGGGCAACGAGGTGCACATCGGCAACTTCGTTGAAGTGAAGAACAGCACGCTGGGCAACGGCGCCAAGGCCAACCACCTGGCCTATCTGGGCGACGCGACCGTGGGTGAGCGCGTCAACTATGGCGCCGGCAGCATCACGGCCAACTACGACGGTGCCAACAAGCACCGCACCGTGATCGGCGACGATGTGCATGTGGGTTCGAACTGCGTGCTGGTGGCGCCCGTCACCCTGGGCGCAGGCGTGACCATCGGTGGTGGCAGCACCATCACCAAGGACGTTCCGGCCGAGAGCCTGGCTGTCGCACGCGGCAAACAGGTCACCCTGTCTGGGTGGCAGCGCCCTCAGAAAATCAAGCGCTGAACGGCTAACATCCTGTCACCAATTGCTGTGCTGGATGTTGTTGCCGTGAACCATTACGAACGCTTGAAAGTCACCCAGGATGCACCGCCTGAGGTGATTCGCGCGGCGTACCGGGCGCTGGCGCAGGCGCTGCCACACGACGAGCACCGCGAGGCGCGGCTGACGGAACTCAACGCGGCCTACGAGACGCTGATCAACCCCGAGAGCCGTCAGGCCTACGATGCGGTGCGGTCGCTGGAGGTGCCTGATGCCGCGCCCGAGGCCATCTCGCCGGGTGAGGGGGCATCGTCATCCACCGACGCGGGCGTGGACATTGCTCTGGATGCCCTGGCCGTCGCGCGGTCAGATGCATCGTCGAGTGAGACAGCAAACGATGAGGATCTGGGCGACCCGTGGCAGTCTGTGTACGACGCGCCGACCTTTGACCGTCCCCAGCCTTGGCCGCGGCAACCGATGGTGTGGGCGGCAGGGATGCTGGTGTTGCTCATGACCGCCGGCCTTGGGGTGTGGATGTGGCAGCTGTACAAGGCCAATCAGTTTGCCCAAGGCATGGCGGTGCAGGTGGAGCAGGGTGCGTCTGCCGTGTTGTTGCCGCCCGACCCGATGCCGGCTCTGCCGGTGACCGAGTCCCCGCGCAAACTGAGTCTGGAAGAGTTGTCGCGCTTGTCTGATGAGGAGTTGCTGGCCGTGTTGCCCACGCTGGGCGCCAGCGCACCGTACAGCGAGCGCAGCGTGCGGGAGTTGCCCTCCGCGGTGGGGCCGGGTGCGCTGCGATCGGGGGGCAGCAGCCGTCACCCCTTGGATGGGGCGCCACTGAACCTGCGCACCGAGGGCGAATTGGTCGACCCCTTGGCGCCTGAGGTGTCCTCCCGCTCTGCCGTGCGCGGACGTTGACGCATCAGGCGGGCGGCAGCGGGATTTGCGAGCCGAATTTGGCGCGCTTGACCGCAAAGAAGGCGCGCACATTGCGCACCTGATGGTGGGCGGTGAACAGGCGCTGCGCTAAGGCCTGGTAGGCCGGCATGTCGGGGACCTGTACCACCAGCACAAAGTCTGGGCCTGGGGACACCCGCCAACACTGCTGGACCTGGGCATCGGCCACCACGAGGGCTTCGAACGCGTCCAGGGCTTCTTGGGTCTGCATGTCCAAGCTCACCTCCACCAAGGCGCTCACGCCCCAGCCCAGCGCCTCGGCCACGCGGTGGGGCGAGAGGATGGCGACCTGTTTTTCGATCACCCCCTCGTCGCGCAGGCGCTTGAGGCGGCGGTGACAGGTGGCGGGTGAGAGGTGGGCCAAGTCGGCCAGGGCCTGGTTGGACAGGCTGGCGTCGTCCTGCAACAGCGCGAGCAGGCGCAAGTCGGTGGCATCCAGATGAAGGGGGGGAGCTGCATTCATGGATGAATATTTCACCATATCTGAATCTTCGTGGGATTATTTCTTGCGTTGGCGGTGTTCGGTTGATCCTTTCGTTTTTGGTTTGAAATAGATGGGAAATTTCTATTCAAAGTCTCTAGGATGCGGAATCGTTTGATATTTCTGTCTGGGAGCACCAAAGCATGTGTGGCATCGTCGGCGCCGTAGGCTCGCGCAACATCGTTCCGGTTCTGGTCGAGGGTCTCAAGCGCCTGGAATACCGGGGCTATGACTCCTGCGGCGTGGCGGTGTTGCAAGACGGCCAACTGCGTCGCTCGCGCAGCACCCAGCGTGTCGCCGAACTGGGTCACCAGACCGAGCAAGACGGCATCGACAGCACCGTGGGCATCGCCCACACCCGCTGGGCCACGCACGGTGCGCCTGCCGTGCACAACGCCCACCCGCATTTCTCGCATGGCCCAGGGGCCGATGCGCCCACCACCAAGCCTGGTCGCGTGGCCCTGGTGCACAACGGCATCATCGAGAACCACGAAGAACTGCGCCGCGAACTGCAGGCCAAGGGCTATGTGTTCCTGAGCCAGACCGACACCGAGGTCATCGCCCATCTGGTGGACCACCTGTACGACGGCGACCTGTTTGCCGCCGTCAAGGCCGCCACCGCGCGCCTGACCGGTGCCTACGCCATCGCCGTCTTCCACCGTGACGAGCCGCAGCGTGTCATCGGTGCCCGTCAGGGCTCACCGCTGATCATGGGCGTGGGCGGCGTGGACGCCAGCGAGCGCTTCCTGGCGTCCGATGCCATGGCCCTGGCCGGCGTGACCGACCAGATCGTGTACCTGGAAGAGGGCGATGTGGTGGACCTGCAGCCGGGCCGCCACTGGATCGAGCACCTGGGCGCCGATGGTGTGCACCAGCGTGTCGAGCCTGAACAGCGTCCGGTGCGCACTGTGACCGCGCACAGCGGTGCGGTCGAGTTGGGCCCGTACCGCCACTACATGCAAAAGGAAATCTTCGAGCAGCCGCGCGCCATTGCCGACACGCTCGAAGGCATCGAGGCCATCACGCCCACGCTGTTTGGTGTCGAGGCCGATGCCGTGTTCCAGCAGATCGACCGCGTGTTGATCCTGGCGTGTGGGACCAGCTATTACTCGGGTTCGGCGGCCAAGTACTGGCTGGAGTCGATCGCCAAGATCCCCACGCAGGTGGAGATTGCCAGCGAGTACCGCTACCGCGACAGCGTGCCCGACCCGCGTACGCTGGTCGTCACCATCAGCCAGTCGGGCGAAACGGCGGACACGATTGCCGCGCTGAAGCACGCGCGCAGCCTGGGCATGACGCAGACGCTGACCATTTGCAACGTGAGCACCTCCGCCATGGTGCGCGAGTGCAAGTTGGCCTATGTGACGCGTGCCGGTGTGGAGGTGGGGGTGGCCTCGACCAAGGCCTTCACGACCCAGCTGGCGGGCTTGTTCCTGTTGACGCTGACGCTGGCCAAGCAGCGTGGCCACCTGACGGCGGAAGCGGAGGCCCAACACCTGAGCGCCATGCGCCACCTGCCCGTGGCCTTGCAGGCCGTGCTGGCGCTGGAGCCGCAGATCGTGGCCTGGGCCGAAGCCTTCGCCCGCAAGGACAACGCGCTGTTCCTGGGCCGCGGTCTGCATTACCCCATTGCCTTGGAAGGCGCACTCAAGCTCAAGGAAATCAGCTACATCCACGCCGAGGCTTACCCGGCTGGTGAGTTGAAACACGGCCCGCTGGCGCTGGTGACGGCCGAGATGCCGGTGGTGGTGGTGGCGCCCAACGACACCCTGTTGGAAAAGCTCAAGAGCAACATGCAGGAAGTGAAGGCGCGCGGCGGCGAGCTGTACGTGTGCGCCGACGTGGACACGCAGATCCAGGCTGAGCCCGGCATCCATGTGATCCGCCTGCCCGAGCACTATGGCGCGCTGTCAGCCATCTTGCACGTGGTGCCGTTGCAGTTGCTGGCGTATCACACGGCGTGCGCGAAGGGTACGGACGTGGACAAGCCACGGAATCTGGCGAAGAGTGTGACGGTGGAGTGAGGTCTGCAGGCTCGGCGGGGGTATTGTTCTCGACAATTAAAGTCGACAACAGAAAATTAAAGTCGACAACACGTCATTAAAGTCGATAACAGCCCTGCCCCATGACTTCGCAGTTGTGATCCGGCAGGGCTTTGTGCTTCTTGCTGCACCAAATCATGCTTTCCCTCGCTGCCCGATCTGCGAGAACGCTCACCTTGTGAAGCCGATTATTTTTGGCAAATAAAGTCGTAAACACGCAAATAAAGTCGTAAACAACTTGCCTAGGAGTGTGGTGCCGTGGGCACCGCTTCCAAAGTCGTAAACAAGGGAGCCAGCGTCTCATTGGGAGGGGCTGGCTTTTCTTGCGTTGGGTGTCGGATCGCTAGGCTGAGATCGGGACACAGGTAGTTCTGTCTGACCGCTGTTAGCGGCTTTCAGCTGTCGGTCTGGGGAGAGTGTCAGCTTGTGCCTGGAGCGGATGTTCATGATGCTAGCTAGTCGGTTGCCTCAGTCAGCGTCAAGCCTCACTCCAGCGGACCTAGGACGTCTGGGCTTTTTCGGCACCTTTTCGAGCGCCTCCAAAAGTCGCTTCGCATAGCTGAAACCCGCCTGTTGAACGGTATTCGCTGTAAAGTGAAAACACCATAGAGATGCAAAGCCACTGGCCACAAGCAGCAGGACGATGTGAGGAGTGTCCAGGTTATTCTGTGCCAAATATGGTGGCTGCATGTGTAGCACATCAGCATGCATCAGGGACATCACAGCCGTCGCGACAGCAACAGCCAGTCCCACCCAGCGTGACCCATGGGCATTGCGAATGAAGCCATAGGACACAAGCTCCTTGAAGACAAACGGAAACGCCCGCCGGTCATTCGTGAGTGGGCGCAGGGCATCGACCGCTGCTGCGTATGTCTGGTCCGCCTTAGCGGGGTCGTCCTTTTCTTCGCCATCACTTGGTAAAGCAATACCCAAGCGTGACGAAGCAAGTTCGCGGTAACGCTCCCTCGTCAGTGGCGGCAAATGGCCGTGGCGATGTCGTAGCAACAGGGTTGTGGGCTGACCTCCCCACTGCCGAAAGAGCCGATCCTGAGCCCGTTGACCCCAAGTTCGCACGAAGCTAGACAAGAGGTACGGGCCACCGCAGGCACCGAGCACAGAAGCCAAGGTGACCGCAATCAGGTTCTTGGCACCATACAGAAGCGCAATGGACAAGATCGCCGGCAGGAGCACCAACAGCCCAGGTAGCAGGCGAGCGGTTAGATCGTACGCATCCAAGATTTTGCTGAAACCGAGGCGGTCGGTCAGTTCGCCGCCGCTCACGCCGAAACTCCTTCCAGCGTGTACTCAGTTTCGACCTCGATGCTGCCAATGTAATTTGGGAAGGTCTTCGCCCCATCATTCGTCAGATCGCTACGCTTGTACGATTCGTTCGAGACATAGAAGTGGACCTTGTTGTCCACCAGTTCCATCGTGATGTCGCCGGCACGATTCTGCGTGATCGTCTTGTACCCAGTGTAGTAGTTCAGGTGTCGCGACGGCGCTTCACCGATCACAATGAGTTGGGGATCCAGCTTCTCCAGCCAGGAGTCCGGAATCTTTCCGGAATCACGACCATGATGGGACGCGAATACGATGGTCGTCTTCTCCAGGCCGATGTGGTCGGTGATCTTCTCCATGAATTCGGTTTCGAGATCCCCGAGCCACATGACCGAAGCGCCGCCCTCACCGAGGCTTCCGCCAATGCCATATCTCCTGACAAGGAGTGCAATATGCCGACCTTGACGGTATTGCCTTGCGCATTGGCCCAATTGAACATGGCGGGCGTCGCCACTGAGCCTGCAATAGCCGCCTTCACAATCTTTCGCCGAGACAGAGAATTCATGAGAGTCTTCCTGTAATGTTCCAAACGCGACATGTCGCCATTCGGATGAGCAAAAAAAAAAGCCTGCGCGAACCGAAGTTCGAACAGGCTTTTTTGCCGTTTCACTGGTTGACGATATTGGCAACGAGTGATTGGTTCAATACTAAGCGAGCCTATCCGAGGGTGTCAAGCGGTTCCAGGAAAGCTGTGAGTGATTTCGCAGCGTGTGCCTTTTGGGCGGATATCGGGGGCGGCGGATCGCGTGGTGGCCGCCAAGTATCACGCGCAGAAAAGCCCTCGACGACCACGGTCGTCGAGGGCAGGCACGTCAAGACCGGCTGACGTCCGTTCTTCAGCCAGACAGGCCGGGCACCCAGCTCGTGCCGGCCAGCGGCACCTGGGCCATGGCAGCGGCCTCCACCGTCAGCGCCACCAGGTCTTCCGGCTCCAGGTGGTGCACGTCCTGCTTGCCGCAGGCGCGTGCCAGGGTGGTCAGCTCCATGTTCAGCGTCTTGAGGTAGTTCTTCAGGTGCTTGGCGCCCGACTCGGGCTCCAGGCGCTTCTCCAGCACGGCATCCTGCGTGGTCACGCCCACCGGGCACTTGCCGGTGTGGCAGTGGTGGCAGAAGCCGGGGGCAGTGCCCAGCGCGGCGTAGTCGGCCTCGGCACTGTGCAGCTCGCCTCCCTGCTGGTAAGTGTCACGGTTGCAGCCCAGGGCCATCAGCACGCCCTGGCCAATGGCCACCGCGTCCGCGCCGAGGGCCAGGGCCTTGGCCACGTCCGCACCGGTGCGGATGCCGCCCGAGACGATCAGCTGCACGGTGCCCTTCATGTCCAGGTCTTCCAGCGCCGCGACGGCCTGGCGCACGGCGGCCAGCGTGGGGATGCCCACGTGCTCGATGAAGCAGGTCTGCGTGGCGGCGGTGCCGCCCTGCATGCCGTCGACCACCACTACGTCGGCGCCCGCATGCACGGCCAGCTTGACGTCGTTGTAGACGCGGGTGGCACCCACCTTCACGTAGATGGGCTTTTCCCAGTCGGTGAGCTCGCGCAGTTCCTGGATCTTGATAGCCAGGTCATCGGGGCCGGTCCAGTCGGGGTGACGGCAGGCAGAGCGCTGGTCCACACCTTCGGGCAGGGTGCGCATCTTCGCGACGCGCGGGTTCACTTTCTGACCCAGCAGCATGCCGCCGCCGCCGGGCTTGGCGCCCTGGCCCAGCACGACCTCGATGGCATCGGCCTTGCGCACGTCATCTGGGTTGAAGCCGTAGCGCGAGGGCAGGCACTGGTAGACCAGGGTCTTGGACGACTGACGCTCTTCGGGCGTCATGCCGCCATCGCCGGTGGTGGTCGAGGTGCCGGTGGCCGTGGCAGCCTTGCCCAGCGCCTCCTTGACGTTGGCCGACAGCGCGCCGAAGCTCATGCCGGCGATGGTGATGGGGGTGTCCAGCACGATGGGCTTCTTGGCGAAGCGCGTGCCCAGCACGGTCCTCGTGCTGCACTTCTCGCGGTAGCCCTCCAGCGGGTAGCGCGACAGCGAGGCCCCCAGGAAGACCAGGTCATCGAAGTGCGGCAGCTTGCGCTTGGCGCCCAGGCCACGGATCTCGTAGAGACCGGTGTTGGAGGCACGGTGAATGTAGTCCAGCGTGCTGCGGTCGTAGCCTGCAGACTCTTCACGTTGCAGACGCTTGAAGGTGACGGGGTGTTCGGTGGTCATGTGCAGTGCTCCTCAATACTCTTGGTCAGCGTCGGCGTTCCAGTGATACAGCGTGCGGGCCGAGGCCACGCGCTTGAAATCCTGTGGGGCGTGGTCCAGGCCGGCTGCGGCCAGCAGCTCGGTCAACGCGGTCAGGTCGGCGTCGCCCAGGGGTTCGATCTGGGCATCGGCGCCCAGGCTCTTGATCTCGCCTTTTACGTAGATCACGGCCTCGTACAGCGAGTCGCCCAGCGCATCGCCGGCGTTGCCGCAGATCACCATGCGACCGGCCTGGGCCATGAAGCCCGAGAAGCTGCCCACCGAACCGCCGACCACGATGTCGCCGCCCTTGAGCGAGATGCCGCAGCGCAGGCCCGCATCGCCGTCGATGACGAGCAGGCCGCCATGGGCCGAGGCGCCGGCGCTGTTGGAGGCAAAGCCCTTGACGTGCACCTTGCCGCTCATCATGTTCTCGGCCACACCGGTGCTGGCACTGCCCAGGATGGTCACGTCGGCGAGCTTGTTCATGCCGGCGGCGTAGTAGCCCGCGTGACCGTCAATCGTCACCTTCACGCCCGCGTTCAGGCCCACGGCAATGTTGTGGGCCCCATCGGGGTTGACCACGGTGATGTGCTGGCCGTTGAGCTCGGCAGCCGGGCCGTGCAGGTACTGGTTGAGCGGGCGAACGCCGCCGTCGCTCAGATCGAATTTCAGGCTTTCCATACGTACATCTCCTCAGGGGCGGGTTCAAAGACGGTGGCGTGCTTGATGTCGGGCAGGTGGGCCAGCGAGCGGAACTCGGAGGCAATGGCCACGTAGTCGTCGGTTTCGGCCACCACGGCCGGTTTGCAGGCAAAGGGGTCGCGGATCAGGGCCAGCTCGGTCGAGGTGCCCATCAGGAAGGTGTAGAAACCGTCCAGCGCCTCGAAGCCCTTTTGCAGCGCGGTGTGCAAGGTGTCGCCCTCGCGCAGACGCCACTCCAGGAAGCGGCAGGCGGCCTCGGTGTCGTTGTCGGTCTCGAACTTGATGCCGCGCGGCTCCAGCATGCGGCGCACGCCGTTGGGGTTGGAGAGCGAGCCGTTGTGCACCAGGCAGAAGTCCTCCCCGGCGGTGAAGGGGTGGGCGCGGTCCGGCGTGACGGCCGACTCGGTCGCCATGCGGGTGTGACCCACCAGGTGGCTGCCCTGCAGCGCGCTGAAGCGGTAGCGCGCGGCGACCTCGGCGGGGGTGCCGATGTCTTTGTAGAGCTCGATGCTGCGGCCGGCCGACAGCAGGTGCAGCTTGGGCCCGTAGGCCTTGACGAAGGCCTTGACCTTGTCCAGGTCCGATGGGGCCGCGCCTTCGAAGGTCAGCACCGCGTGGTTGCCCTGGGTGCGGGCCTGGGCCTGCACCTGGAGCTCGGTGTTGAGCGCGTCGAGCAGGGCCGCCCAGTTGTAGCTGGCCCCGTCTTCGGTCAGACCCGAGTAGACGCTGAGCTTGCGTTGCCCGGAGGGCAGGGGGTCGGTGAACACGGCCAATCCGGCCGAGTCCGGGCCTCGCTCCGTCATGCCGATGAGCATGGGGACCATCAGCTCACCGAGTTGATGGCGCAGCGAGGGCTTTTTCAGTAGCAGTCCAACGATTCCGCACATGATGTGTTTGCGTCCTTTTCAGCGGTTGGTCAGAAAAATTCCAGGTATTGCTTGATCTCCCAGTCGGAGACGTGGCGCATGTACTCCAGCCATTCCATGCGCTTGAGCTTGAGGAACTCGTCGGCCACGGGGCCGAGCGCGTCCTTGATCAGCGTGTCGGCGTCGAGGGCATCGAGCGCGGCGCTGAGGTTTTGTGGCAGCAGGCCGATGCCGGCTTCCTGCAACTGCGCCTCGCTCCACTCGTAGAGGTTGACGTTGCGTGGGGTGCCCGGGTCGAGCTGGCGGTCGATGCCGTCCAGGCCGGCGGCGATCACGGCGGCGGTGGCCAGATAGGGGTTGCAGGCACCATCGGGCAGGCGCAACTCCAGGCGGCCCTTGGGCACGCGCACCATGGTCGAGCGGTTGTTGTCGCCGTAGCTGATGTAGGCCGGCGCCCAGGTGGCCCCGGTCAGCGAGCGGCCCACCACCAGGCGCTTGTAGGAGTTGATGGTCGGGGCGCACAGGGCCGTGAGGGCCGGCGCGTGGGCCAGCAGGCCGCCCAGGAAGTGGTAGGCCATCGGCGAGAGCTCCAGTCCCTTGGGGTCGGCCTTGTCGCAAAACAGGTTGCGCTGGCCATCGCCCAGGGACAGGTGCATGTGCATGCCATTGCCCGGCCGGTTGGCAAAGGGCTTGGGCATGAAGGAGCAGACCAGACCGTGCTCGTTGGCCAGCTCGCTGGCGGCCATCTTGAAGAACACGAAGTGGTCGCACGAGGTCAGGCAGTCCGTGTAGGTGTAGTTCAGCTCGAACTGGCCGTTGGCATCCTCGTGGTCGATCTGGTAGACGTCGATGCCGGTGGCGCGCATCACGTTGGCCAGCTTCTCCAGGTAGGCGCGGGTGCGCGACAGGCCCTTGTAGTCGTAGCAGGGCTTGTGCAGGGTGTCGCTGGGATCGCAGGGGGCGATGCCGCCGTCTTCGGTGCGGCGCAGCAGCGAGAACTCGGGCTCCAGGCCTGTGAACATCGTCAGGCCGCGCTCGGCCAGGCGGGCCACCTGCTTCTTGAGGACGACGCGGCTGTCGTAGACCCAGGGCTCGCCCTCGACATGGCCTTCGCAGACGATGCGCGCCAGACCGGGCTGCCAGGGCACCAGCGAGACCGTGCCCAGGTCGCCCTTGGCCATGAAGTCGGGGCCGTGCGGCTCGATGCCGACGCCGCAGATGGCGAAGCCGGCAAAGCCCGCGCCATCGGTCAGCACGGTCTCCAGGTGGGATACCGGCACGGACTTGGCCTTGGCCACGCCGTGGATGTCCACGAACTGGGCCAGCACATAGGTGACCCCTTGCGCACGCAGGTGTTGCTGGGCGGCTTGCACGGTGTCAAAGCGGACTGGGGGCACCAATTCGCCGGGTGGGGCGTCGAGGGGGAGGGGGTAGGGCATCGCGGCGTTCAAGGCAGGACTCCTTCAGGTGAGGGGATGGCGGTGTTTCCTGTTATGCAACAAGCGTGCCTGCGAGGAAACTCCATTTTGGTGATCGGCCAGGTCTGCGCATACACTGACTGCCAGCTGCATGTGAGAGGAGTCAGGCTTGGAACGGGATCAGGGCGGGAACTTGCCCTCGCTGGAGGAGACGGTCGGTGCGGCCATCCGCGAGTTGCGTCAGAAGCACGGTTTGACCTTGGCGCAGGTGGCCGAACAGGCCGGGATCAGTCGCGGCATGCTGTCGAAGATCGAGAACGGGCAAACCTCGGCGGGCATGGACACCTTGGCGCGCATTGCGCGGGCCCTGGGGGTGTCGATGTCGATGCTGTTCAGCAAGTACGACACGACATCGGCCGCTGCGCAGCACATCAAGAAGGGCGCCGGCATGGAAGTGGTGCGTCGTGGCACCAAGAGCGGGCACAGCTACCACCTGCTGGCGTATGACCAGGGGCCGGTCAAGCTGTTCGAGCCCTTCCTGATCACCATTGAGGATGACACCGAGCGCTACCCGACCTTCGAGCACCCGGGCACCGAGTTCATCTACATGTTGCAGGGGCGGATCGAATACCGCGTCGGGCAGGAGACCTATGTGCTGGAGCCGGGGGATGCCCTGACCTTCCAGGGCGAGGTGCCGCATGGCCCGGAGCAGCTGCTCAAGTGCCCGATCAAGTTCCTGTCGGTGATCATCTATCCGCGTCAGGCGGATTGAGCGGGCGCGCGCTCAGCGCAGCTGAGTGCAGACCAGCCGAGCCTCGGGCGAGGCGGGCGTCAGGGTGAGGCCTGCAGGCGTGCCCTGGTGGTGCAGACCTTCATCGGCACCGAGCAGGAAGAGGTCGTGGCCCTGGGGTGTCGCCACGTGGAAGGTGCCGTGCAGCACCCAGACCAGGGTGTGGCCGGTGGGGGGCAGCGTGAGCGGCAGGCCCTGATGCACCTGCACCGTGGCCTGCACGTGGCCACGGCGGGCCATCACGTTCCAGATCAGGGCCTCGTGCTCGGGCGGCGCGTTGTCCATCGGCATCTCGCCGGCGAAATGGGCCAGGTCACCGGGGATGTTCAGTGGCCATTGTCGTGTGCGGCCATCAGGCTCAGGCACTGAGCCTCTCAGCAGAACGGGGCCCCCTTTGGCCAGCACGGCGGTGCGCGCCAGACCGGGAAAGAGAGAGAAAGGCGCCCCCTGGCTGATCTCGGCCAGGCTCACGCGCCAGTCGGGCGGGGCATGGGGGGCGGTGCCTTCGGCGCTGGCCACGGTGCGGGTCCAGCCCGCGCCGTTGCGCCAGCGCTCGCGCGGCAGGTCGGCCAGGGTGAAGCGCCTCAGGCCGGCAGGCAGGGCGGTGACGTGCATGGCCGCTCCCCCCGTCTCGGTTCAGGACACCGCGCCCAGGCCGTACTTGCCCGTGAGCAACTGGCCGGAGGCGAAGCGCTCCAGGGCATAGGGGGTCAGGGGCACATCGGTGGGCAGGCGCAGGGCTTCCTGCGCGAGGACCCGGCCCACGCCCGGCGAGAGCTTGAAGCCGTGGCCTGAGAAGCCGTAGCCCACGATCAGGCCCTCGATGCCGGGCAGGCGGCCCAGCACCGGGTTCCAGTCCGGGGTCACGTCGTACACGCCGGTCCACGACGAGGCCAGGCCGGCGGCCTCGTAGGCCGGGAAGCGCTCGGCCACCTGCGTACCGATGTCGACCACATAGTCCATCGAGATGTCGCCTTGCTCGTTGTCCGGGGTGGCCAGGGTCTCGCCCACCGTGCCTTCGCTGACCAGCATCTGGTTGCCGCCATAGCTGCGACAGTACAGCATGCCGGGCGAGCCGAGGTCCTTGAACACGGGCATCTTGAAGGTGTAGGCCGCGTCCTCGCATTCCAGGGCCAGCACGGTGTGGCGTTCGGGCACGACCGGGGTGGGGATGCCCGTCCAGCGTTCGATGTCGGTGGCCCAGATGTTCTGGGTGCTGATGACGGTGTCGCTGCGGAAGCTGCCTTGGGTGGTCTCGACGCCATAGACCTTGCCGTTGTCCACCAGCAGGCGCTCGACGCTCACCCCCTCCATGATCTTCACGCCCAGGCGGCGAGCGGTGCGGGCAAAGCTGGTGGCCACGAGGTAGGCGTCGGCAAAGCCGGCTTCGGGTTCGTAGCCGATCAGGGCCGCGTCATCGAAGCGGGCGATGGGCAGCAGCGAGCGGGCCTCTTCGCGGCCCAGGAACTGCACGTCGATGCCCTTGGCGCGTTGCCCTTCGAGGGCGGCCTGCAGCGGGGCCAGCTTGGCGCCGTCGGGGGCGCAGATCAGGTAGCCGCACCGGACCAGGCCGCTGGCGGCGTCCTCGTCTTGCAGGTACTCGGCAAAGTTCGTGAACACCGACCAGGAGCGGCGCGCCAGCTCGACGTTCTCGATCACCGAGTAGTGCGTGCGCAGGATGCCGGACGACTGGGTGCTGGTGCCCGCACCGATCTGCAGGCGTTCGAGCACCAGCACCTTCTTGGCGCCCAGACGGGCGAGGTGGTAGGCGACCGAGGAGCCGATCACGCCGGCACCGATCACGATGGCATCAAAGCTTTCCATGGACAGCCTTTCAAGGGGGCAGGGAGGTTGCAATGGGTTCAGCCTAGGTCGCCTCTGGCATCCGACTTGCAAGTGAAGCGAAATAAATGCTGTGCTGCGGTTTCTCTGAAGTTGCCGCCGCGCGCCCGCCCTTCACCGAGGATGCGCTCCATGGCCGACCCCCGTCCCCCCGCCACCCCCCGTCGCACGCTGGGCATGCCCGATCTGCGTGCGCTGGAAACCTTCGTCGCCGTGTGCGAGGCGAACTCCATGGTGCTGGCCGCCGAGCGCCTGGGCCTGAGCCAGAGTGCGGTCAGCCAGGCCATCAAGTCCTTGGAAGAAGACCTGGGGCTGCAGTTGATGGACCGCGAGGTGCGGCCGGCCCGGCCCACGCACGCGGGCCATGTCCTGCACGAGGTCGCCGCCCGGTTGCTGTCGCAGGCGCGCGCCGCGATGGACCAGGTGCGGGCCTCGGCCCGTCAGGAGCTGGCCCAGATCCGCCTGGGCTGTGTGGACTCGTTTGCCGCCACGGTCGGGCCGAAGCTGATCCGCGCCATGGCGGGCCAGGCCCGGCAGATCCAGATGTGGTCAGGGTTGACGCCGACCCTGGCCGGCCAGATGCTGGCACGCGAGCTCGACATGGTGATCTGCACCGATGCGGGCGTGCAGGACCCGCGGGTGGTGCAGCGTCTGCTGTTCTCGGAGTCCTGGGTGGCCGTCTACCCGAAGGACCACCCGGTGCCGCCGCTGCACACCTTGCAGGCGCTGTCGGCCGCTGCCGGCGCGCTGCCGCTGATCCGCTACAGCCAGCGCTCGGTGATCGGCCAGCAGATCGAGCGCTACCTGCGCCATGTGGGTGTGCAGGCCCCGCGCTGCTACGAGTTCGACGCCACCGATCCGCTGCTGAGCCTGGTGGCCTCCGGCCTGGGCTGGGCGCTGAGCACACCGCTGTGCCTGTGGCAGTCGCGCCAGTACCTGGACGCCGTGCAGGTCATGCCACTGCCGCCGGCGCGCCTGGGGCAGCGGCACTTCTTTCTGTTGTCGCGCGAAGGTGAATGGGCTGGGCTGGACGACGACGTGGTGCGGGTCACCCGCGAGGTCATCCGCCACGACACCGCCCCGGCCATCCGCCACTGTCTGTCGGCGCTGCCCGCCAGCGCCCTGTCTTGTCCTGATGAGGAATCCCTGTGAGCCATCCCCTGCCCCTGTCTGAACCGACCTTTGACTTCACCCCGGGCACCCAGCCCCTGCTGATCTCCATCCCGCACCTGGGCACCGAGATCCCGCCTGAGCTGCAGGCGGACATGGCCGAGGTGGCCACCCTCAAGCAAGACACCGACTGGCACCTGGACCAGCTCTATGGCTTTGCGCGGGCCCTGGGCGCTTCGGTCATCCAGGCCCGGGTGTCGCGCTATGTGATCGACCTGAACCGCCCGCCCGATGGTCAGAGCCTCTACCCCGGCCAGACCACCACCACGCTGTGCCCGCTCGACACCTTCCGCGGTGAGTCCCTGTACCGGTCGGGTCAGGGGCCCGATGCGGCCGAGCAGGCCCGGCGTCTGGCACGCTATTGGCAGCCCTACCACCAACAGATCCGCACCGAGCTCGACCGCCTGAAAGCCCAGCACGGCGCGGTGCTGCTGTGGGACGCCCACTCCATCGCCAGCTTGCTGCCCCGCCTGTTCGAGGGCCGTCTGCCCGACCTCAACTTCGGCACGGCCGATGGGCGCAGCTGCGATCCGGCCTTGATCGAGGCTGTGATGGCGGTGGTGCGCCGCAGTGCCTACAGCCATGTGCTCAATGGTCGCTTCAAGGGCGGCTACATCACCCGGCACTACGGCCAGCCGCAGCAGCACGTGCATGCCATCCAGCTGGAGATGAGCCAGATGCTGTACATGCAGGAGGACGCGCCCTTTGCCTATGTGCCGGACCGGGCTGCGCAGATCCAGCCTTTGCTGCAGCAGATGCTGGGTACCGCACTGGCGCAATTGCCGAGCCTGCGCCCCCGCTGAGCACCAGCACGTCTCCCTGCCTCGACCAAAGCGGTGCATGGCTGGCCCAGATCAGGCCGCCTGCACCGCTTTGGATTTGTTTCCTGGCATTCATTGTTGTCAACCATGGTGAAACTCTGGCATGTGGGTTGCTTTGCAGGCTGTGACGCTGCCAGACGGTCTGGCGGCACCAACGCTGGAGTCGCTATGAAGTTGATCACTGCCGTGATCAAGCCATTCAAACTCGATGACGTGAGAAGCGCCTTGGCCACCGCAGGTGTGCAGGGCATCACTGTCTCGGAAGTGAAGGGGTTTGGTCGTCAGAAGGGGCACACCGAGTTGTATCGCGGGGCCGAGTACGTTGTGGACTTCCTGCCCAAGGTCAAGCTGGAGGTGGCCGTTTCGGCCGATGAAGTCGAGCGTGTCACCGAGGTCATCCAGAAGGCCGCCTACACGGGCAAGATCGGAGACGGCAAGATCTTCGTGATGCCTCTGGACGCGGCCGTGCGCATCCGCACGGGTGAAACCGACGACCAGGCGCTGTGAGCCGCCGTCACACAACAGGAGCATCCATGTTGAAACAGATCTTTGCGGCACTGGCCTTGTGCGGTGCCTTGCTCTCCTCGGCCCAGGCCGAGGAGGCCCCGGCGGCGGTCACCGCTTCCGCACCGGTGGCCGTGCTCACGGCCCCGGCCACCGCCACGGCGGACCTCGCGGTCCCGGTGGCCCCTGCGGCCTCGGTCGCCCCACCGCCAGCGGCCACCCCCACGGTCAACAAGGGCGATTCGGCCTGGATGATCGTGGCCACGCTGCTGGTGATCATGATGGCCGTGCCGGGTCTGCCGCTGTTCTACGGCGGCATGGTCCGCGCCAAGAACATGCTGTCGGTGATGATGCAGGTCATGGTGACCTTCGCCTTGCTGGGCATGCTGTGGTGTGTCTATGGCTACAGCCTGGCCTTCACCGAAGGCAATGCCTTCATCGGTGGCTTTGACAAGCTCTTCCTCAAGGGGGTGACGGCGGAATCGCTGGCGGCCACCTTCAGCAAAGGCGTGGCCGTGCCGGAGTACATGTACATCGCCTTCCAGATGACCTTTGCGGCCATCACCCCGGCGCTGATCATTGGTGCGGTGGCCGAGCGCGTGAGGTTCTCGGCCTTGCTGCTGTTCATGGTGCTGTGGTTCACCTTCAGCTATCTGCCCTTGGCGCACATGGTCTGGTACTGGGCAGGTCCGGACGCCTACACCAGCGCTGCTGCAGCCGAAGCGGCCACCGCCACCGCGGGCTTCCTGTTCCAAAAGGGCGCCATCGACTTTGCTGGTGGCACCGTGGTGCACATCAACGCGGCCATGGCCGGCCTGGTGGGCGCCTTCCTGATCGGCAAGCGCGTGGGCTTTGGCAAAGAGCAGATGGCCCCGCACAGCCTGACCATGACCATGATCGGCGCTTCGCTGCTGTGGGTGGGCTGGTTCGGCTTCAACGTGGGCTCCAACCTCGAAGCCTCCGGCACCGCCGGCCTGGCCTTCCTCAACACCTTCCTGGCCACCTGCGCCGCGACGGTGTCGTGGACCGCAGTCGAGTGGGCGGTCAAGCGCAAGCCCTCGATGCTGGGGGCCGCCTCCGGCGCCATCGCTGGCCTGGTGGCCATCACCCCGGCCTGTGGCTTCGTGGGCGTGATGGGCAGCATGGTCATCGGCCTGCTGGCCGGCGCGGTCTGCTACTGGGGTGTCAACGGCCTCAAGCGCATGCTGGGCGTGGACGACAGCCTGGACGTGTTCGGTCTGCACGGTGTCGGCGGCATCCTGGGCGCCATCCTGACGGGCGTGTTCGCCGCTCCGGCCCTGGGCGGGACCGGCGTGTACGACTACGTGGCCAATGCCGTCGGCGAGTACAGCATCGGCACTCAGGTCGTCAGCCAGTTGTGGGGCGTGGGCGTGGCGGTGGTGTGGTCGGGCGTCGTCTCCTTCATCGCCTTCAAGATCGCCGACCTGACCCTGGGTCTGCGGGTCAGTGAAGACGAGGAGCGTGAAGGCCTGGACCTGACTTCTCACGGCGAGCAGGCTTACCACCTCTGATCGCTCGCGTTCTCTCATGGGGTCGATCGTGACCCCGGCACGGCGCCCTTGTGGCGCCGCGTCTGTTGGTGCGGACCTGCTGCACCTGGACCGAAGCTGTCCATCAGTTGTGCCGATATTGCACGATCGGAGCGGGGCCCATGCCATAAACAAGGCTGCTCAACTCCCCTGTGATCTCCAGGTACTGCCATGAAAGTCATTGTCCCCGTCAAGCGGGTTGTGGACTACAACGTGAAAGTTCGCGTGAAGTCTGACGGCTCTGGTGTCGACATCGCCAACGTCAAGATGTCCATGAACCCCTTCGACGAAATCGCCGTTGAAGAAGCCACCCGCCTGAAGGAAAAGGGCGTGGTCACCGAGATCATCGCTGTCTCCGTGGGCCCGGCCCAGTGCCAGGAAACCCTGCGCACCGCCATGGCCATCGGTGCTGACCGCGGCATCCTGGTCGAAACCGACGCTGAAGTGCAGCCCCTGGCCGTGGCCAAGGTGCTGAAGGCGCTGGTCGACAAGGAAAAGCCCGACCTGATCATCCTGGGCAAGCAAGCCATTGACGACGACAGCAACCAGACTGGCCAGATGCTGGCTGCCCTGGCTGACCTGCCGCAAGGCACGTTCGCTTCCAAGGTGGAAGTGGCCGATGGTTTCGCCATCGTGACCCGTGAAGTTGACGGTGGTCTGGAAACCGTGAAGCTGAAGTTGCCTGCTGTCGTGACGACCGACCTGCGTCTGAACGAGCCGCGCTACGTCACGCTGCCTAACATCATGAAGGCCAAGAAGAAGCCCTTGGAGACCGTCAAGCCGGCCGACCTGGGTGTAGACGTGGCCCCGCGCATCAAGACCCTGAAGGTCGAAGAGCCTGCCAAGCGCTCGGCAGGCATCAAGGTGGCCGATGTGGCGACCCTGGTCGACAAGCTCAAGAACGTCGCCAAAGTGATCTGAGGAGATAACCCATGACCGCTCTCGTTATTGCTGATCACGACAACAACAGCATCAAGGCCGCCACCCTGAACGTGGTGACCGCTGCCAAGGCCCTGGGTGGCGATGTGCACGTGCTGGTCGCTGGTGCCAACGCTGGTGCCGCCGCAGCTGCTGCCGCTCAGATCGCTGGCGTTTCCAAGGTGCTGCACGCCGACGGCGCCCAGTTCGCTGAAGGCCTGGCTGAAAACGTGGCCGCTCAAGTGCTGGCCGTGGCTGGTAGCTACAGCCACCTCCTGTTCCCTGCGACCGCCACGGGCAAGAACGTGGCCCCCCGCGTGGCTGCCAAGCTGGACGTGGGTCAGGTTTCGGAAATCACCAAGGTGGTCTCCGCCGATACGTTCGAGCGTCCGATCTACGCCGGTAACGCCATTGCCACCGTGCAATCGGCTGACGCGGTGAAGGTGCTGACCGTGCGTGGCACCGCGTTCGACGCGGCTGCCACCACCGGTGGTGCCGCTGCAGTGGAAACCGTGGCTGCCGTGGCTGATGCGGGTTCCTCGTCCTTCGTGGGCCGTGAGGTGACCAAGTCCGAGCGTCCTGAGCTGACCGCTGCCAAGATCATCGTGTCCGGTGGCCGTGCCCTGGGTTCGGCTGACAAGTTCAACGAAGTGCTGCCCCCGCTGGCTGACAAGCTGGGCGCTGCCATCGGTGCTTCGCGCGCTGCGGTGGACGCGGGCTACGCCACCAACGACCTGCAGGTCGGTCAGACCGGCAAGATCGTTGCCCCTGACTTGTACATCGCCTGTGGGATTTCGGGCGCCATCCAGCATTTGGCTGGCATGAAGGATTCGAAAGTCATCGTGGCCATCAACAAGGATCCGGAAGCCCCGATCTTCCAGGTGGCAGATTTCGGTCTGGAAGCTGACCTGTTCGTGGCTGTGCCCGAGCTGGCTGCAGAGCTCTGATCATTCACCCATCAATCCCCGGAAGGAGCCGGATATGGTCGTGTGTGAGGTGGCCCGTGAGGCCGATATCGAGAGTCTGAGCGAACTGCTGTCAAGGCTGTTTGCGCAGGAAGCCGAGTTCACACCGGATCCAGCGGCCCAGGCGCGTGGCCTGGCCGCCATCCTGACCCACCCGGAGACCGGGGCCATCCTGGTGGCCCGCGATGGCGACCGCGTGCTGGCCATGGTCAACCTGCTGTTCACAGTCTCGACGGCCTTGGGCGAGCGGGTGGCCTGGCTGGAGGACATGGTGGTCCACCCCGAGGCACGTCAGCAGGGCGTGGGCTCGGCCTTGCTGGCGCATGCGCTGGGATGGGCGCGGCAGCAGGGCGTGCGCCGCCTGACGCTGCTGACCGATGCTGACAACACGGTGGCCCACCAGCTGTATGCACACCATGGCTTCACGCCTTCCAGCATGAGGCCCTGGCGCCTGCACCTGGATTAGGGCTGGGCCTACCAGGCCTTCCAGCCACCAAAGGCGCTGGTGTCGGTGGCGCCCACGGTGCTCTGCTCTTCGCAGACGAAGCCTGGAACCACGCGGCCATCGGCCAGTGTGACCTTGCCGATGCCCAGCGGGGCGGGGATGCCGGCCACGAAGCTGCCGGAAGCGGATGCTGGAAACTCCCACACTTCGAGCGCGATGGCTTCACAGCCCTTGGCCACGCGGATCATGCCGGGCCGTGCTATCGGTCCACCCGGCAATGCATAAAGCCGATACTGAGGCGCCGAGGTGGTGGTGGCCACCAGGCGGGCGCCGCGCGAGGTGAGCTGGGGGTTAAGCGGCAGGCCGCTGAGGTGTGCCTCACACACGGCCAGATGCACGGTGCCGCTGCGGCTCGCATCGGGCGCGTGCAAGGCGGCTGCCGCGTCCCCCACATTGGCCCAGCGTTGTGCGGTGGCGCCCAGCGCCACAAAGCGCAAGGCAGTACCACGGCGCAGGCGCCACGACCAATGGGCGTCACCGGGCAAGGTCTCGGACCACAGGATCGCATCAGGCGGCACACCCGCCAGCGCGGCGGACGGGTACTGCCGCCAGTGGGCGATGGCATCCTCCGGGGCCGAGGCCGGCGGGTTCGCAGCGGCCGGGGGGCAGCTTATCGAGCGGGGTAGAAAACATGGTCAAACTCCGTGGAGGGGCAAAAACGCGAGAGACACCCGTGCCGCTGCACAAGAATCTCCCGGGCTTTTGTCCCTCCGTGGAGCCACGTCACCGTGGCCGATTGCTTTCGGACCAGACCATCAGGGGGGCGACCACGCCTGACACGGAACCCTACCGATCATTCGGCTCCGGCTCATTGGGGCCCAAACCGCTCTCGCCTGATGACAGGCAAGACCAATGCCAATATTTTGTGCGTCCTCATCTCCCGGGGGGTGATCTGGGGCAGCAGGCGGCTGCGCTCACCCGGTGCACACTTCGCGCCGATTTGGTGTGTGCTCCGGTGCGCGCCAGGACCGGCAGGCCATGCCAAAGGCTCGGAAGATCGCCATCGAGACTGGGTTGTCGGTGGCTTGCCATTCCGGGTGCCACTGCACGGCCAGATTGAAGCCCGGCCATTCCGGGAACGAAAAGGCTTCGACCAAGCCATCGGGTGCGGTGGCCTCCACGCGGGCGCCGGGCGCCAGGCGGGCGACCCCTTGGCCATGCAGGCTGTTGACCATCACCTGCTCGGCTTGCAGCACCTGAGCCAACAGGCCTCCGGCGGACAGATGCACAGGGTGAAAGGGCCCATATTGCTGCTCCAAGGGGAACTCGTCCGACGGCCCCCGATGGTCGGCCAAGCCAGGCTGCTCATGCACGGCCTGATGCAAGCTGCCGCCCATGGCCGTGTTGACCTCTTGAAATCCTCGACAGATGCCCAGCAAGGGCAGCCCGCGTGCTAGCACCAGGCGAATCAGTGGCAAGGTCCATTGGTCGCGCAAGGGGTCCAGCGGTAGGCTCGGGTCATGCACGGTCTGACCGAAATGACCCGGGTTCACGTTCGACGGAGACCCCGTGAGCAGCACGCCATCGGCCATGTCCAGCCAGTCCAGCAGTTCGTCGGGATGCGCTGCCGGCACGATCACCGGCGAGCACCCAGCCAAGCGCACCGCCTCAACATACTTGCGACCCACCATGTGAAACGGGTGCGAGCCTCGCATGCGGTTGCAGGCGGGCAGCAGCACCCGTGGCGCGTTGCGGGGCAGAGGGCAATTGCTCAGGTTCAGGTCGGAACAAAAGAGAGCAGGCTCGGACATGGTAGATAGATAAAGCGGTTGAGGAGGTTGCTCCTCAAGCAAGAAGCTAACCCAACCTAGTCACCGATCTGCTGGCTTCAGGCTTGAAAAGCTCGGTCCGAGCTCATGCACCAGCCAGTCGTATGAGGAAAAATGAAGGTGGCTTTGTGCTTTGTGTAGTGATGTGAGCCCTTCACTCTGCGCAAGAGGGGCCGTTGAAGCCTGCTTCCTATCAACCGTGCAGTTGGGCGACTGGTGTAGGCGGCGAAGCAGCCGTTCGAGGTCACCGGCTCTCAATGACCGCTGTTGGCGTTAACAGCCGTTCAGGCACCGCCCGCGAATGTCGCAGATCAGCCTTCAAGCGACATGGCAGTTGCTTCGGCGACCGAGCAGCTTGCTTTCTGTGTGCTACTTCTTCCTGGCACCACGGCGTGCGATGGCGGCGTTCATATCTTCAATTGAGGCTCGCTTGGAGGGGCGACCAAACATGCCTTTAAGGTTGTGGATCTCCGCAAGCCCATTGAAAGAGTCTCGCTCTTGAACAGGCATCTTCTCAGCCTCGCGCATGAAGTCGTCGCTAGCATGGCTGCCAGCCATCATGAGGATGGCCATGACTTTGCTAAGTCCATCAGGGTTCCGCGCAGCGTCTTCAGGGCGAATTCCATCGAGCTGAGGATGTGGTGTTTCCAGCCATTCCCGCACCTGCTCCCACGATTGGAAGGCTGCGAATGCGGTCTGATCCAATGCCGTCAAGCACTCATAGTCAGGGCTACCGAACTCGCGGCCGACCGGCGCTATGTCTAGCCAAGCTTGCTCTTCATCTGACGCCTGGTGCTGCTGACTCGACGTGTGTTTCGGCTCAGTGTTTTTGGGCATACCCCAATGCTACTCGCACAACACTTCCGATAGCTAAGAAGAATGCAGCGCTCTGGTTTGTCAAAGTTCAATTTTAAGGCACCACTGGAAGGCAGTTCTGCAGCGAAAGCTGCCGGTAGCGGGCACTTCGACAGGCGTCTGCTCTCGCGAAGAGCAGACATCTGCGGAGCTGACTACTTAGCTACCTAGCGATAAATCCAGTCCCAACTTAGCGACTGAGCAACAAATTAACTGGAAGGCCTGGTTTCACTAGCTGATTAGCGACACCTGGAAAAAGCCCTCAAGCGCAAGAAGGCGTCGTTAATCTGCCCGACCACTGATAACGCAGTTCAGCCTGAAGCTGTCCTCGCCTAGCTATCAGCTGCTCTGCAGCGCGAGCCGTCCCCGACTGAGGTGCCGACATATGTCGGCCTTCACTTCAAAGAGGCCGCCCACAATCAAGGATAACACCCTTATTATTTAACAACAAAAACACCTCACCCCCTAACAAAAGCCGGTCCGGATTTGAGAAGGTGCCTTACACCATCAGAGAATAAAACCGCCAGCGCACACCATATCGGCACATATGTATACCAATCGGATCCACTAATGCTCTCACCAATAAGAAAGGAGACTATAAGCATCAAGATAGGTTCAATATATCCGAGCAAACCAAACAAGCCAAACGGCAGCACCCGACTCGCAAAGATGTAACTCGCCAAAGCACCAACACTGATCAATGCCACAACTGAAACATGAAAATAATTCATTAGCGGAGGGTTAACGCTGCGTGCATCAGCAATGATGAATAAGGTCAACACAGAAAAAGGAATCGCCAACACCATATCAAACCAAAGTCCACCTAGGTTTTCTGTGCGAATGCTCTTGCGCAAAACGAAATACGCAGGAAATCCGATTGCAACTAAAGTTGCCTCCCATGAAAACGCACCGGCACGGAACAGTTCATGTGCTACCCCTAAGGCAGCAAGAAGCGCGGCGATCTTCTGCAGAACTGAAAGTCTCTCACCGTAAACGAAACTGCCGACGATCACCATCGTCAATGGCATAAGAAAATAACCCAATGCCACATGGAGGGCACGACCGTTCACTGGCGCCCACAGGTAAAGCCATTGCTGAACACCCAGCAATGCACTGCTGAACAAAAGCAGTAAGGTGAATGTGAAACTATTGCGCGCCCTAGATGCAATTTCTCGAACATCCCCCCAGCCCTTGACCGCAATAACTAACAATGTCATTGCAGGAACCGTGAGAAGCAACCTCCAACTAAAAATCTCCCCACCACTCCACGATTTCAGGATCGTGGAGTAATAATATGTAAAAGAGAATAGAATAGTGGAAAGAACCGAAAGCGCAACACCCTTGAACATTTGAATTTATCTACAAGTATCGTGACCAGCCATCCGGTGATTGGGCTCAACCAAACAAGCCAAATACACAATGAAGCCAGAGGTTCAGCATTAAAAAAAAGCTCGCACATGTGCGAGCTTTTGCATATTAAATATCAGATGCCGACATTCAAGTACTTTATTTCAAGATACTCATCGATGCCATATTTTGACCCCTCTCTCCCCAGCCCTGAAGCTTTCACGCCCCCAAAAGGTGCGACCTCGTTAGAGATTGCGCCCGAGTTTATACCCACCATACCATACTCAAGCGCCTCGGCGACCCTGAAACTTCTGCTTAGATTTTCGGTGTAAAAATATGCAGCAAGACCGAACTCAGTATCGTTGGCCAAACTCACAACCTCTGACTCTTCATAAAACCTAAAAAGTGGAGATAACGGACCGAAGGTTTCTTCCTTGGCAACCAGAGCATCATGAGACACATCGACCAAAATTGTTGGCTCAAAAAAGTTTCCACCGAGCGCATGCAACTTACCGCCAGTCAAAACTTTTGCACCTCTTCTCAATGCATCGTCGATATGAGACTTCACCTTTTGAGTGGCAGCATCGTTGATCAATGGGCCTGCCGTCACCCCCTCATCTAACCCGTTGCCTACACACACCTTTTCAACAGCATATTTTAGCTTTTCTGCAAAAGCATCATAAACTGAGTCGTGAACATAAAATCGGTTAGTACAAACGCATGTCTGGCCATTATTTCTGTACTTAGCGATCATTGCGCCTTCGACCGCCTTATCTAAATCAGCATCCTCAAAAACAATAAAAGGAGCATTCCCACCCAACTCCAAAGAGAGTTTCTTGATATCGTGGGCACATTGACTCATCAGCAACCGCCCAACATTGGTTGATCCAGTGAATGTTAGCTTGCGAACAATAGGATTTCCGGTAAACTCGGAACCAATTTCAACAGCATCGCCAGTCACAACATTAATAACCCCAGGCGGGATTCCGGCGCGACTAGCCAACTCAGCCAACGCTAAAGCGGAAAATGGTGTTTGTGGGGCTGGCTTAAGCACCATCGTGCATCCAGCAGCTAACGCTGGCCCAGCCTTTCGTGTGATCATTGCCGAAGGGAAATTCCACGGCGTAATTGCTGCCGTCACTCCAATTGGCTGTTTGATGACTAGCAGACGCTTACCTGGCTGGGGACTAGGTATTACGTCACCGTAGATACGCTTGGCCTCTTCAGAAAACCACTCCAAAAAAGAGGCCGCATACAAGATTTCACCTCGTGCCTCGTGAAGGGGCTTTCCTTGCTCTAAGGTCATGAGCGTCGCCAGCTCATCTTGATGCTCAAGCATCAACTCAAACCAAGCCCGGAGCTTAATGGAGCGCTCTTTAGCTGTTAGCGCGCGCCATCCGGGCAAGGCTGCGTTTGCCGCGTTGATCGCAGCCTTAGCCTCTTCCCGCCCCATAAATGGAACAGTACCGATCAACTCCCCAGATGCAGGATTAAAAATATCCTGCACTTTGGAGGATGTTGAATTCACCCATTCTCCGTTCATATAGGCCTGTGATTTGAGCAATGCAAGTTGAGCTTTCATAATCCACTTTCAAAAATTCGCTAGTTTTGTAACTTTACCGTTCTGCGCGTATTGCTTGAAACCATACCTGCAATTTCCCCTGCGCGCAAAGCCATCCACAATATCGCTACATCCTCGGTTCGATCGAGTGACCTACCAGTAACGGATTCAATTTTCTTAACCCTATATATAAGTGTAGTTTTATGGATATGCAATTGTTTCGCCGCGATCAACCATGACCTATTCTCCTCCAGAAAAACCTTTAGCGTGTAAAGCAATGGGGTTCCGTTCTTCACCTCGTAGTCAACGAGAGGACCCATTATTTTCTGAAACGTTTGAGCCGCCTCATTCAAGTTATCTGGCAGCCATGGCACCTTGTCAGAAATATCAGCGTAAGCTACGAGCCTACTCTCACCAGCGTGGACGTATGCCAGCCTCGCCTCCCTCAATGCCTCTGGAAGCCTCTCAAGAAACCCTACAGGATTACTGTATCCAACGCCATCACCAATAATTTCCTGCACGACAGGGACGTCATTTGTGTGCACGAGCAATATCAACTCGTCACCCTGTGGCCGAATCAAAACCGGAGCCTCAATCCACCCAAGCTTCATGCTCCACTCTGCCAGATCTTGATTTTTTGGCCTCAGAATTGCCAAGCACGCAGAATCAATGTTCAACTTGAATTGCTGCATCTGCTTGCCCGCCTCATATGGCGACAGCCGAGAACTCATCAAATCATCCAGCAATTGAGAACCAAGTCGTAAGGAACGCTCTGTGTCTACGTAAAGGCGCTCAATCGAAATGCCCAGTATTGAGACAATATGGTTTAGTAAACTATATTCCAGCAGATGACTTTCGGCATTGCGAACAAGGAGAACACTCGGTCGCCTGGATGGGACAGAAACAGCAAATACATCCCCATCCTCCAAGATATATCTTTTAACAACCTGCTGCGTCTCGGAGAATATCAGCGGTTGAGCGCGAATAGCCTCCTTAAGATTCAATGGGATTGAATGCCCCCTCGGGAGCCAAAATTTCTCATGATCTTTCAAATCCATGAGCCGAAGCTCTGCATTGATATCTTTAGCCAATCGTTGCAACAACTCCTCCAAGCTGAGGCCTGCGATCGCCATTCGAGCGCTTTCGAATACCCTGTTAATCGCATTCTTCCGATCGAAATCCTCCTTTTTTCCAGCATCAATAATGGCTCTTGTGACACTGGAAAATGGCACACCATACTCTGTCAACAATACCGGGAAGCCAAGTCGTTCCGCAGTATTCTCAAGCGCAGAGAGATCCTTCGGGGCCTTCATGTTCTCCCCGATCATCACGCCAGCCAAACCCGCCTGATCAAGGTCTTCAATGTATTTTTCTTGCTTTGATGGCTCTTCAGGTATACCCATACCCGTTGTCATCAACAGCTCACCCTCGCCCAACCAATCACTTGGATTTGGGAGCTCACATACGTGAGCCCAACGAACCATTCGCGCCCCTCCCTCTGAGCCAGCCAGAAAGCGAGTTCTTAGCTCCGGTATGTTGGTGATGTCGTCGACTCGTAGTGGCATGGGGACTCCTATGTTTGAGCTCTGCGATATTTTGACATCTTCAAGCTCACAAAGCCCCCATCACAGCAGATAAATGAGACCGACTTTGGGAGCTTATCCCAAGATAATATATGACTTCCTTACCTTCTTGGAAATCTCCCACTCTCCCTTAGAGTTTGATGGAAAGTAAATTGAATCACCTGCTTTGAAGGAAATTTTTTGACCATCTTCTGCTGTGAAGCTACCTTCGCCCTCAATGATGTAGCTGTACTCTGCAGGAATGACTTGACGAAGGAATTTTCCCGGGCTGCATTCCCACACACCTACGCTGCCCGACGGCGTGGTTGCCGATGACGCAATACGTGTAAGAGCCACCTCTGCGCTCGTCGGTGCACCTACCGGGGTGGCATTTCCAAACGATCCTTCATTTTCAACACTAACCAACACAATTGACATTTCTAGACTCCTTACGTTTTATCCTCAAGACCGGCCGGCGCCAAGCTAGCTAGGACTTTTTCAATGAAACCTGGCTTTTTACCTTGCATTTCTGCACGTTCTTTCTTGATAACTGCATTTCTCACCAAATTCCCTCCAACATATCGGAATGGTTCAGGTGGAAATGTCTTGCAGGATCGATTGACAAGGGCTGATGTTGACCACTCATCCTCTTTGTCAAGAGCCAGGCTAGCCAAGATTCGGCCACCAATCCTGCTTGGACCAACCCCATTCCCGCTCCAGCCAATCCCATAAAATATATTCTCGATATCATTCAACCGACCAAATACAGGCAGACTGTCAAAAGTCCGATCGATTGGGCCTGACCAGCCATTAGTAATCTCAACCCCATCCAGGGAGGGGTAGGTATTCAATAAATCTCCCCTTGTCATCTCAATACTGCTTGGGTCATGACTAAAAACACCATCAATCACGCCCCCATAAGATATGGCCCCGGTTCCTTTACCAAAAGCAATGCGCCCATCTCGGGTGGTGCGGTAGTAGTCAACCATAAGCTGGGAGTCCGTGATTGACTCCCCCCCCACCCAGCCCATTTCGTCCAGCTTATCTCCCAGTGCTTGCGTAACGACAACAGAGCTATTAACAGGAGTAATTAGTTTGGCGAGCTGGGGTATTTCGGCCGACCACGCGTTGGTTGCGAGGACGACCTTTGCGGCGTTGACTGCCCCGTGTGTGGTTTCCAGAACAACGGGGCTGCCCGGATGAATTGCATTCACGCCAGAGCCCTCATAGATCCGCACCCCCTTTTCTAGTGCGACCCTGCGCATGCCCTCGGCAAGTGCTGCAGGTTGGACAGTGGCATTTGAGGCCTCATAAACACCTGCCAGGTGTTTCGGAGAACCCGTTCGCCTGCGCAGCTCTTCGCCCGAGATTCTCTCAAACGGTTTAACGCCAAGACTTTCGCATGCCTTTAACGTTCCATTCCACGAATCAACGTGCGCCTGTGTTGTTGCCGTCCAAAGCCACCCCTTTTGAACATAATGTGCGTCGATGTTATTTTCTTGACAGAATTCACCCAATTCGTATATTGCTCTTTCGGCTGCACGACCTAGGAAAAGGGCCTCATCCTTGCTACAAATTGTTTTGATGGTTCCAATTTTTGGCCACCAAGACATGACAAAACCGCCATTTCTACCAGAGGCTCCCGACCCACACGCATCCTGCTCCAAGATCACGACCTCACAGTCGGGTTCGTGGTACTTGATGGTGATAGCAGTCCAGAGACCCACAAAGCCTCCGCCGATGATTGCAACATCGGCTGTCTCCTTGCCTGTAAGAACTTTGGATGGACTACTAGCGACAATCTGTTCTTGCCAGTAACTCATCTTTAGAGGTTTTGTATTTTTTAGCTTGATCATTTATGAACTACCTCCCGAAGTACGAGCGTCTCTTCGGATCTCCAAGGAGACACCCCTGCCTCTCGTACCAACTTCGAGTCAGGGATATAGGAATTGAGGTTCAGGATCAAACGCCGGTTTAGGCGGCGTCTGATTCCCTTATTTTTCGTGATTGCCTATTTAGCGTCACGCGCGCAGCGCTTTGGTTGCCGCCTCATCGATCGTCATGGTCTTCGGATCAATGACAACACCGTAGTGCTGCTTTGCAGCTTCAATGCTGATGTATTCATCGAGCACATCGTCGAGAACTTCGGCGATGGTGCGGTTTTTGGGATTACCCCAGCCACCGCCCCCGGTGCTTTCGAACATGAAAACATCACCAGCGTTGAATTTGTGAGCGGAAAGCAGAGGGTTGCTCCATGAGCCATCTGCAGCCAAACCGCCAATCACCTTGGTGGAGCCGTCGGCAAAGATGTGGCTAGAACGCTGGACCGCGCTTGGCAGGCCACCAGCGGCACCTGGACTTCCTTCAATGGTTCGGGCCGTCTCCATACCGAGCTCACCACCACCCAGGAATCGGACCTTGAACACTGCGCCCAATCCACCACGATTTTGTCCGGGGCCAGCGGAGTCCTGGCGAAGCTCAAATGCTTCGTATGCGATGGGGAAGAACAGTTCTGCTGTTTCTGCAGGCATGTTCATGCAATTACCCAGTGGGTCCATCGTCACGCTCATACCATCTGCATACGGCGTGCCGCCCCATCCACCTGCGGGCAGGTCGGAAAACACGTCCGTCTTGCCGTCTGGAGATACGCAACTCGCGACAAACCAGTTGCATTCAGAGCAAGTGGAACCCGTGATCTTTTCCGGAATCGCCTTAGCAAGTGCTTGCCAGATTGCACTGGTGATCTTGGAGGACGTCAGGGTTGTGCAGCCGATGGTCGGAGCAGGCCATACCGCGTTCAGCCAGCACCCTTCAGGCAGCACCACCTCAATGGGATTGAACATGCCCTGATTCTGAGGAGCGTCAGGTGCAAGGAAGAACTGCAGAGAGTAAAGCGCTGCAGAGATCGTGTTCGCGCGCGGAGAATTGATGGCTCCTTGGCAGATTGGGTCTGTGCCTGTGAAATCGACCTTGATGGAGGTGTCTTTGATTTCCAGCTTAACCTTCAACTTAACGCGTTCTTGACTGATGCCATCAGTGTCCGCGTAGTCCTCAGCTTCATAGACACCGTTCGGAATCCGACTGATGCTTTCACGAATCATTTTTTCGGTGTAGGCCTGAATCTTCTTCATGGCCTTGGTCACCGTTGCAACACCATAGCGGTCGCATGCACGCTGCAACTCTTGCTCGGCACCGCGCAGCGCACCAAGGTGCGCCTGGAGGTCACCCTTGATGAAGTGAGGCGTACGGGTGTTGTTCAAAATGATGGCCAACAGATCTTCGTTGATCTTGCCTTCGCTGAAAATCTTCAACGGTGGCAGACGAAGCCCTTCCGCAGCAATGTGGGTGCTGAATGCCTGTCCACCAGCGCCACCACCACCCAAGTCCATCCAGTGACCACGGCTGACGCCATAGCCGATCAGTTCATGCTTGTAATAGATGGGTTTGATGAACGAAATGTCGTTGATGTGAGTGCCACCACGATAAGGGTCATTCACAACCAGCACGTCACCTTCGCGGATGTTCTCCCTTCCGACGCCTTTAACGGCCTCTTCCGCGCTGAACTTCATCGCAGCAAGGTGGATGGGGCAGTTGGCTGCCTGGCTCAGCAACTGGAGGTCAGCGTCATAGATGGCGTTCGAGAAATCCAGCATGTCCGCCAAGATTGGCGAGAACGATGTGCGCTGTAGAACGGAGGCCATCCGATCACTCGCAAACTCGAAAACACTGCGCAATACTTCGAACGTGATCGGGTCGATGTCGTCAGCTGCGACGTTTTCAATGATTTGGCTGCTCATATATGTCTCCTTTCAGTATTTGATATCGATAACCAATGCACCCATGGCATTCACATGTGCATGTGTCTGTGGCGGCAGGACCGTGCAAGCATGCTCATACTCAACGATGGCAGGACCTTCAATTCGGTGCTGTGTGCCCAAGGCTTCACCGCTGTATACCTTGCAATTGGTCCAAACACCTTCGAAGTACACTTCTCGTTCACCTTTGAGGATTTCCCCACTGGCGGTGTGAGACACCTCGACAGGCGGTGGGTTATCCATGCGACCAATTGCGGCAACAGCAAACGAAACAAATGCCGGCGCAAAATCCTCAGAGCTGACACCGAACTCCTTCAGGTGACAGGCGTGGAATTCTGTTTCGATATCTGGCAAATTAGCCGCTGTCAAAACACCACCGGGGATCGGTGTTTCAACTTCATAGGACTGACCCACGTAGCGCATTTGGGCGGTACGAACGAGCTCAATTTCGCTCTCGTTGGCAAAGCCTTGCGCTTTGAGTGCCGCCTTTGCCTTGGATTCCAGTTCTGCAAAGATGCCATTGATTTTGCTAACGTCGGCACTTTGCACTGGCGTGTAATAGAAGTGCTCAATGTCTTGACGGAGATCCATTGCCGTCGCACCGAATGCGGAGGCGACACCGGCATGTGGGGGCACGATGACCTTGGGGATGTTCATCGACTTGGCGACAAAGCAAGCATGCAGGGCGCCAGCGCCGCCAAAGCTCGCGAATACAAAGTCACGCGGATCACGGCCACGCGAGACCAAGATTTTCTTGACGGCTTGCGCCATGTATTCGCAACCGATTCGAATCATCCCTTCGGCGGTTGCCAGCGTGGAAAGCCCGATCTTGTTAGCGAGTTTTTCCATGGCAGCAAAAGCTGCATCCCGGTCAAGAGTCATCTTGCCGCTAAGGGTCGGATCAAGGCGCCCCAGGATCAGGTTGGCGTCTGTGATCGTCGGCTGGGTACCACCACGGCCATAGCAAACGGGGCCGGGCTCTGAACCAGCGCTCTGGGGGCCAACACGAAGCGATCCGCCTTGATCCACCCAACCGATAGACCCACCACCTGCGCCAACGCTGTGGATGTCCAGCATTGGGACAACAATTGGCACCTCCCACTCGAGCTCGTGATCTCGTGTGATAAGCCCACGACCGTTTTCTACGATCGACACGTCAAAGCTGGTGCCACCGACGTCTGTGTGGAGGATCCGCTCAAAGCCGCTCTGTTCAGTCAGGTAGCCAGCGTATGCGACACCACCAGCTGGACCGGACTCAAGCATGTCCTCAGGATGCTCGCGTGCAACGTCAGCAGACATCACACCACCACTGCTCTTGAGGATCAGCAACTTGCCTTCGAACTTGTGCAAATTGAGGCGCGCCTCCAGGTCGTCCATGTACTTGGCCATCACGGGCATACAAGCCGCCCGCACGGCAGTGGTCATGAAGCGACCGTGCTCGCGGAAGACAGGACGTGTCTCAGCGGAGAGAACCACATGCACATCGGGGCAGTGCTGCAACAGGATGTCGCGCATTTGCTCCTCATGCTTGGCACTCACATAAGAATTGATGAAGCCAATCGCAACAGCCTGGATGCCTGCATCCTTGATGCGCTTTGCCACCTCGTGAGCGGCATTCACATCCAACGGGCGATCGACCTCACCTTGCACGTTGATACGCTCAGGCACCGTGAAGCGGAAGCGACGCTTGATAATCGGCTTCGGCTTGGTCTGATACGGGTCGTACAGATGCTCGCGATGTTGACGGCCAATTTCGATAGTGTCTCGAAAGCCTTCCGTCGTAATAAACGCGGCGTCCGGATAATTTCGCTCAATTAGAGCATTTGTAGCCGTAGTCGTGCCGTGCATCAAATACGAAATATCAGAGATCGCAATACCTGCTTTCTCGATCGCTTGAAGCACCGCAATAGAACGGTCCTGTTTGGTGGTCAGCACTTTGGCTGTAACTTGTTTACCGGTTTTTTCTTCCCAGGCAAACAGGTCAGTGAAAGTGCCGCCGACGTCTACACCAACTCTCCACATGCTAATGGCTCCTCTAGTAATTGCTGAAATTTAGCTCGGGGACTTAATTGTTCAATCGCACCACAATGCTCATCAATGATGCTGAACTAGGAATTTAAGAACAGGCATCCTACTATCGTACTAATGCCTACTTTTGCAGGCTGGACGGCCAATTAATCTGACATCTGTAACGTTATGAGCATCCGTCGTCCACAACCCAAAACTTCATTTCGTGATTCGACGCAAAGGTGCCGCGGATGTATTGAATATGTGGAGATCAGCCCAAAAACGTCAAAGTATTTGAGGGTTTACCCTTGTGTTGCATGCTGCAAAGCGGACTGAAATGACTCGATTGGCAAATGCTGGCAAAGCCATGAGAGTGTCGTCGCCACATCCGAAATGGCTGCACCGTGGAACTGAGTCCCATCTTGCTTGGAAGAGGTGACACTAGTGGTTACCCGCAACCGCAGCATTGAGGCCTGGGGTTATCACTAGTTCTTTATCCATTCCGGCTTACCTGAGATGCCTATTGCTTTCGAGCAGCAGTTCTTTCACACACTGGTTGACATGGGGCCAGTCGTACTGCGGTTGCTGTGAAGGCACTTAGAAGCACCCCTGATTTAGCAAGGAGGTCAACGTATATGCCTGCAGAGATTCAAACCCTATGAACAGGCACACAATGGAACACGATCTATGCTCATCGCGGCTTGTGAACAAATCTTCAAAACCTCCACGAACGCATGGCTCTCACTAAAGCTCGTTGTGTATACCGTATCAATGTGATAAGGCACTCAAGTCACAAACACATTAATTATTCCAAAGCAGATGCGAAGTGCCTTGATGAACTGTGAGATAGATAGAAGATAAGAACGAGTTTTGGAAGCATATACGTGCGTTGTCCGCCTGTGGTGAATAGCGTGTCCCTTACGCATCACCCGACGCTAGCAGTGTGCAATCCCTAAGGGCCGCAGTGAACGCAAACACAATGCCTCGGGGTGGCCTCTGCTTAAACGCAGCCCCACAACGATAGCGGTGCCGCGATCCATACTCAATGGAGTGTGCATTTGCGTAATGACGCAGACGACACAAATCAGAAACACCCGTGCCAGGACGTTGCCATATGGGATTAATCCCAGGCAGATTTAGGGTGCTAGCCTGTCTTTTCTCGAAAAGAAGGTCATAGTATCCGTACTAGATACTGCCTTCGGTGCCCTCTGGTCTCACGACTTGGTCAGAGGGCACCATTGCAGTGACCGCTAATGCTGGCAGTCACCATCTAACGAATCAGAAGTTGTGTCGCACCCCGATCTCGAAGCCCTGCGACTTACCGCCCGGCACAGGCGCAGTTGAACCAAACGATCCAAAGTTCGTTGTGCTCAGTTGCCCGTCTCCTTTGTTGGTCAACCAAGCTGCGTTCGCATAAACGGCGGTGCGTTTGGAGAGTGTGTGCACATATCCGCCACCAATTTGCGAGGCCCCGTGAGCACCCGGAAAATCGGAGACCGAGCTCTTCGCGAATGATACGAAGGCATAGTTTGAACCGATGGGCACAGTCACACCGAGCACCACACGCGTCTCCTTGGCATCAACAACTTTCTCGCGGTTGTAGAGTGCCGTCAGCTTCACGACGCCCATGTCATACGCACCACCAATGCTGAAAACCTTGAAGCTCCCGCCCAACACATCTTGTGAGCCAAATGATACGGACACATCATAGGGTCCGGCCCCGTAACCGAACCGACCTCCGGTGTACTTGCCATTGACCGTCGACTCACCAGGCGCGTACATCAATTGCCCGTACACCCCCCCAAGGTTGGACGGCAACGTATAACTGATAGCATTGTTCGCCCAGAAATATGTCGGCTGGAGGGTATTCCTTGAAACATGAAGCGTGTCGGCAACGCCGAAGCCAAACGATGGATCATAAATTGACATGCTGAGGTAACTAGCAGTCCAATCTCGCCCCAACTTGACTTCACCGAAGTTGCCTTTCAGGCCGACCGTTGATTGGCGATTCCAGAACCCAATCCCGTACGCTTGACCCATGGATTCGCCTGTGTCTGGCAAAATCCCTGCCTCAAGGTGGAAGGTGGCCTTCATGTTCCCACCCAGGTCCTCTTCACCTTTGAATCCAATTCGGTTTGCCATATTCCCTTGTGCACCAACACTAGTGAACATAGAAGCACCTTCGTTTTTGATGGTTCTCACACTCAGATCCAGCGTGCCAAAGATAGAGACATTGCTCTGCGCCATTGCGCCTTGAGCGGCGAACGCGCCGATAACCAATGCACCGATTCGAGTTTTCATGACGTATATCCTATCTAAATTTAAATGACACACCACCCGCCTATTTCAGTTTGGCATTGGCGGGCGCACATCACACAAGTAACGCTTTATTAAGATTGATGGTTGCCTGCGGGGGAGCGACTCTAAAATGCAGCCCCCCACTACAGCATCTTCGCTATTGGACGACTCTTATTCGGCCACCGCACTCAGCTTGCCGTTCACCGACAACACAGGTTCACGTCGAGCGACCAAGGCATATCCAGCTGCCGCAATCAATGCAGTCGCAGGAGCGGACCATGAGGCATATACGCCCTGAGCTTGGATTAAGCAGATACCGGTGGCAGAAGCCAATACCCAGACTCCGAGCGCACGCCATTTAGCAATGGGAGCGCGTTCAATACGAGCAGTCAGGTGCGCTGCGTTGGCGTTGGCATTGCGGGACAGGTAAATTTGCACCAAGGCAATCGCTACCCATGCCACAACAAATGTTCCTTGGTAGGACAACGCTTGCAAAATGAACGTAAACACGTTCTGGAGCATCAAGAAATACACAATCGCGCCTACAACCACAGCCCAGATGAACTTTGGCAAATTGAGCTTCAATGTAGACTTGAAGAACATTTGCATATTCACAGACGCGAGGTAAAAGCTAGCCGTATTAATGCGAGTCTGACTAACCCAAACAAATGCGAGGCCGACGAATCCCATCAGCTTCAACAGACCCAGCACTGCAGATACCTCATTGATGCCCCCTTCCAATGGGATGGTGCCAGCAATGAAAATACCAACGATCGCGTTCACCATGAAAGTGAAGGCGTAGAAAACCCAGCCAAAGTTAATCTTTGCGTGATAGGTGCTGTCCTCTTTACGACCAAAGCGAGCGTAGTCCCAGGTGTACATCATGACAATCCAAACGCCCATGAAGTACGTAAAGCAATGCCACCATCCGTCGGCAGGAGCCCCGTTTGCAGGACCGAGGTTCAACCACGCATCGCTATAGCCATACTCACCCAAGGTCATGACTACTGCAGCACCCAAGCCGATCAAATAGAACGGCAACAGAACGCCGTTAAATTTATCAAGCCAGTGTTGCACGCTGCCAAAGACCAATGGAACGCTGTAGCACACGACAATCAGGTATGCTAGGTTCATATCCACTATTGGATAGTAAGCATTGATGGCCACAGCAATGACTGAGCCCTCGAACACCACATAGTAGATCGCTGTCGCGAAGAACAGTAGCGTAGCGAGCTGCGCCCCTATTTTCCCAAAAACTATCTGAGAGAATTGGGCCACTGATAAACCCGTTCGAATCGAAAATCGGGTGATTGCAGCATTGATCAGGGCATACGCCGCAGTGGACAGTGCAAGTCCAATCAGCACATTCTTGGTCCCAAGGGTAAGTGCCAAGGTCGCAGGCACCATCAACCAGAACATCGCACTACATAACGCCCACCACGCCATGGTGAGGCTTAGGCGCCCCATGCGCCCACTTTCTGGTACTGGACATGAAGAAAAATCTTCATCGTCGTTTGTTTCAATCTTGGTTGCCATTCTTGTCTCCTCGGTATAAAATGGGCGCAGTTGATCCTTACCGCAACACAGTTGCAGTTTCGGTTTCAGCTTTTGGCTGGTTACGGGCCTATGCGTCTTCTGCGTTCAGGTGCAGTTTTAAGGCGCACTCGTCCACACTGATGCACGCCAAAGATGCGTCAGTGGTTTGCGCAACCGTTATCAACGGTTGGCACATTTCGCTCGATAAGCCACGTCCCTCGTCAAGTCCAACGATGCGGATAACTCTCCCCACTCAGCGCTGTGAGTGGGGATAGCTTTTGACTGACGAAGTTGGAGCCGGCTAGTAGCTCGGTGGCGTCAAAATCCAGATCACTCGTGTTTCCACTTCTCCTGGGTTCCTGTAACGATGTGGCAGTGAACTCTTGAAAGTAAAGCTGTCCCCCGCCTCGACGGTGAAATGATCCTCCCCGACCCAGAGCTCTAAGCTTCCCGACACAACGACCCCGGCCTCATCTCCATCATGCACATATGGGTCGTTGCCACTGGTTGCGCCAGGCTCAAAGACTGACAGCAACACTTCCAATGGCCCCTCGAGAGTGGGGGACAGAAGGTAGTCTGTGATGCCATCAGCGAAGTTCAGGCGACGTCGATCCGCTTTTCTCACAACGATTCGTCGCTCTGATGGGTCTCTTGCCTCCGGTTCATGAAAGAAGAAGTTAATCTTCACGCCTAGCGCCACGCTAAGCGCCTTAAGTTCTGTGATCGATGGCTTGGTGAGGTTGCGTTCCAACTTACTCAGGTATGCCACTGACCGATTGATGCGACTGGCCAACTCGGCCAACGTAAGCCGTTTGGCTTTCCTTAGCCCACGGATGTCTTCACCAATACGGTCATCTGCAGCACGAATTGCTGGCTGCGATTCCGTCGCGATGTTCAGCGAAGACCCCAAACGTGTTTTTTTGTTAACCATCCATAACTCCATGTTAGACATGTCCGGAAAAAAAAGCTTCTTTTTTTCCTAGGGAAAAACCATGAGTCATGGTTTTCCGTATGTGCACCGAAGTGGCATGCCTCATGCTAAGCCGAAAGATCATCTCAACTTCGTGTACAAGCGAGCAATCGCGTCCGGCGATGTTGATGTAATCAAGAGGACGATGACACGCCAAAACCACTTCCACTTCGAAGAGTAATACGGGCAGGCGCGACCGCAGCCATTTGATCGGAGGCTTCCTCAACGGTAAGTCATCCGATCATGAGTTCCCTAGCTTGTTCGACCCTGTCCCCTCATTCGACCTCCGATGCTGCACGCCCATAACCGTACTAAGTTGAGCGCACAGCAGCTGCAACGATCAACGCGATGCGCAAACGTTACGCGCTGTCGCTGTCGAGGCAAGGACGGTTGTGGTTGTATCGCAGCCCGTCATTCCTGCAGCCCAGAAGCCCGCCTTCTGTGTATAGGAGCGGTTCGCCTGGCAAGCTTGGCTTCAGGCTGATGCGGGGCTGCGCCTGATTGACCGCAAGCGCGTCAAAGGTGCGAGACGCAATGCCTGCTTCAGGCTGTTTGCGGTCTTCGGTTGGACGCCAACGGATTGGCTGCTAACAGCCTGAAGCTGCCCTCATGACAGGCAGCTCTGCAGCGCTATGGCGAGCTTTACATAGCGCTGCCTATGCGCAGCTCGCAACTATGTGCATATGCGGCAGGCCGATGGCACAGACACCGAGGGGCGGCGACCTATGGATGCCGGTGCCTCCTAAGCATAGTTACAGCGACTGCAAGAACCGCATGAGCGCGTCCGGGGCCCGGAACTTCCCCATCTTGGTATCGGGCGGCTCAAGCCTCGCCAGCGCCATTTCCTTCATGGCCAGATTGGCCTCAATGTAGCGATGGGTGGTATTCATGCTTTCGTGCCCGAGCCATACGGCGATCACGTTGAACGGCACGCCTGACTGCAGCAAATGCATTGCGGTCGTGTGCCGTAGCGTGTGCGGCGAGACCGCCTTCTTGAGGATGTCGGGCTCGCTCTCGGCAGCCCGCGCCACTGCCAGGTGCAGGCGCTGAGCAACATTGGATCTGGACATTGCTTGCCCATAGCGGTTGGGTAGCAAGGCGGCCTCACCGCGCAGCGTTGGATTGCGCCGCAACCAGGCACGCACCTCCACGACGGTCGTGTCCCACAGTGGTATCGATCGCAGCTTGCGCCCCTTGCCATGCAGGTGCACGCAGGCCGCGCCGTCGATGATGACGTCGACCACGCGCACCCCGATGATCTCGGAGACGCGGGCGCCCGTGTTGTAGAGCATCGTCAGCAGGAGATGGTCCCGCTGCGAGGACCAAAGGGGTCCCGGCTGCCCGAGAACTGCCTCCATCTCCTGCCGCGTCAGATAGCCCAACATCGGCTGCTCGAAGCGCTTCATCGGCACGGCCATTGCCTGCTCGACGACGTGAAGCGACGTCACATCGCGTCGACCGGCGAACTTCAGGAACGCTCGCAGTGCGGTGAGGCGCAGATTGCGGCTGCGGATTGAGTTGTGTCGGTTGTGCTCAAGATGATCGAGGAATGCCAGGATCAAATCAGGCAACAGGTCCGCCATCCGTATGTCTGTCGGCGCTCTGCCCAATCGTCGGCTTGCAAAATCCAGGAAGAGCATCAATGCATCGCGGTAGCAGGCTACCGTGCGGGGACTGAGCGCGCGCTGCGAGACCAGGTACTCGGTGAAGAACTGCTGAACCAGAGAAGCAAAGGACGGGGGCTTCGGTGCAATGGAATTACGCATGGGACACCCCCTTGCGCGCAACGAACGACGCGAAGCGATTCGCTGCGACTGCCATCAATTCCGGCGCTGCCGAAAGGTACCAATAGGTGTTGCCCACTTCCGCGTGTCCGACATAGGTGGACAACGCCAGCATCGCCTGGTCGACGTCGACACCCTGCGTCTGCCACTGCGTGATGCGACGCACAACGAAGGTGTGGCGCAGGTCGTGAATGCGCGGCGCATGATGGTTCCCGCGATTGCGCCAGCCCAGTTGTTCTCGCAACTCGACAAAGACACGATGGACCTGGCGATCGCCCAGTGGCAGCCCATGCCGTTGACCTCGTGTGCCGATGAAGAACGCGACTTCGGGAGCAGCGGACTCGCCCGCCAGGTCGAGCGTTGACCGGTAGCGTCGCAGTGCTTCGACAGTGCTCCGGTGCATCGGCACTTGGCGTGACTTGCCGAACTTGGCTTTACGGATGAGTAGCATCCCGCGCCTGAGATCGACGTCATCATTGCGCAATGCGAGCGCCTCGCTGATACGCAGCCCACAGCTGGCAATAAGACCGAACAATGTCTCGAAGACGGCCCCGCGCGGGGCCGATGCCGGACCGAGTCCCCGCGCAGCTGCCAACAGGTCGACGATCTCGTGCTCGCTGTAGATGTGCGGTGCCTGGCGCTCGTCGATGCGACCGAAGATTGTGTGGTCTGGGATCTCGGTGAGAGGTTCGAACTGCCGTAACCACCGCGCGAACGAGCGCAGATGCTTCAGACGCCGCGCCCAGGTGTGGGGATCATCGCTACCGTGGCTGTCGCGCCGCGCCCAATCGGTCATGACTTCGATAGTCAGCGGGCCGCGGTGGCCGACGACTTCGATATGGCGCACGAAGCTGCGCAAGGAAAAAGCAGGGGTCCGAAGCGCGAAGCCCAAGCGGCGTCGCTCGGCAAGGTACTGCTCGACACGCGCATGCAAATTGTTGCGGGTCTTCATGATGCGCTCCCCGGCCAAGGCAAGGCCACTTCGACGAGACTGCGGCTGTCGAGCTTCGCGTAGACCTGCGTGGTGCTCAGCGCTCGATGGCGCAGGACGTCGGCCACCTCCTTGAGAGATGAGCCACCTGCAAGCAGGCGGTTGGCCATCGTGTGACGCAACAGATGCGATCGCGTGTAGGCAAGCCCGGCTCGACCGTAGGCCTGGCGAATGGTCTTGCGTATCAGATCCGGCCCAACTGGTTCGTCGTGGGGCGCAATGTGACGCACGAATACCGCGCGATTGGATGTCTGCGGGCGTTCGCTCTTCAAGTACGCCGCGATGGCCTCGCCGGTACTCGCGGGTAGCGGCAGCACGTCTTCACGCAGGCCCTTGGTGTGGCGTAGTGTGATCGTGCCTGCTCGCCAGTCGATGTCGTCGAGCTTGAGACGAGCGACCTCGCCGCTGCGAAGGCCGAGATCCATGGCACAGCGCACGATGGCGTCGGCGCGACGCATCGAGCGACCCGGCCTACCGAGAGAGCTCACCAATTGCTCGAGTTCCTGGGCCGTGAGTGCCTTGGGAAGCGTCGCGAGCCGCCAATTGGCGGGAGCGGAGACCGCTCCGATCAAGGCATGAACCTGATCGCCCAGTGAGGATCGATATCGAAAGTAGCTGTGCAATGCAGCCACTACCGACCCGGCGCCGCCCGGCTTGCAGTGAAGCTTGGCCTGCTGCGCATAGAAGCTTCGCACATGAGCCGGCTTGATCGAAGCAATGTCGACGACGCCGTCGCCCAGGCGTTGACGCAGCAAGCGACCGACTATGCGCAGAACCTGACTCCGGGTCTTCGGTGCCAGGCCACGCACGCGGTCCATGTACGCATCAAAGCGCCGTAACTCCTCATCCACTGGCTTCGCGCTCTTCACCGGCAACGTGACGACGCCCCGGGCGCGAAGGACGAATAGCAAGTGCCCGAGCGCAGCGCGATGGTCGCGGCGGTCGTGGCGGACCGGCTGCGCACATCGGCAATGTGGAAGATGCTCATCAAGGAACTCGGTAACCGACACCTCGTCGATCCTGCAAAGACGCAGACGTTTGCTCCGAGCCCATCGCGCGAAGTGCGCGATGTTGCTCAGATAACTTGCAACTGTGCTCAGCGCATACCTTCCGTCGGCGAAGTGCTGCTTGATCGCATCAGCATGCGGTGCAATCGGCCCGGCGACGATCCAGTCGGCGTAGGCGCAATGAGGGAGATGGAAAGTGCTCATGGCGGTCTCCTGAAGTGGGACCTGCAGTGCACTCCCGTACCAAAACTATGTCCAGTCAGGCGCCTCCCCTTGGCTCTGATCAACCTGCCAAGCAAGGCATGCAACGCTCCTTGTTACTGGATCTGCGCATAGTTGCGATCTCGGCATAGGCAGCGGTTGCCGGCGATCGCGTACCAACGCCCGATTCACGCGACTGGTCGCTAAGCGGTCACCGGACTGCCCGGCGCATCGCTGGGTTTGCGGCCGGACTAAGCGACGTTCCGGGCACGCGCGATGGCGCGGCGTTCTGCACGGGCATGGTCACCGCGGCAAGCCTCAAGGGAGTAGCCCTTCCTTTGGGCCCTTAGCTTGGTGAATCCAAGCAAGTCGCTTCGCAAGGCTAGAAGCCTCGGGCGGTCAAACGCGGGCTTGGGCGGCTGGCCCGTGGGCTGCGCGGCATCCGACTTGCCTTCGAGCTTTTTGATCAGCGAAAGCAGGCGAACTTCAGCGTTCTTGACCGATTCCGCCCTCTTGGCTTGCATCCGGATAGCCTCGCGGCATTCCCAAAGCGCCTTAAGCATCCGAATCACCGTCGGAACATCGACCTTCTGCAAGTAGCAGGGCAGCCGCTTGCCCTTGGATGTTCCGTTCTCCGCGTAGGCGGGATCGTCGATATCGACGTTTAACTCTTCGGAGAAGAACCTCGACATGGTCCGATCCGAAAAGTTCAAGACGTAACCGCCCCCCTTCTCGAAGAGCTCATCGTGAAAATGCATGTCGATGGATCGGACGTTCGGCAGGGAGACGACTTGCCTATGCCAGCAAGGCGTTGAAAGCCTTGAATACTTCCTCAAATCGGTCGAGGGTCGCGTGAACCGCAGGCGTATCCGCATCCAACACAGAAGGGTTCTCCAAGAGCCAGCGCGATGCTCCGAAGTGGTCGAATTCGGCGACCGTCGCGGGCATCAGCTTGAATAGGGCATCAGCCTTCTTGATGATGCGCGGGGTTGTCGCCGCCGCCATCAGCGCATCCTTCGTCACCACATGCGCGGCAGGTGGCTTGTAGGCCCCGTTGAGCATCTCAACGAACAGATCGGCATCGAACAGGTCCTCCACATCCGACTCGGCTTGTTTGGTGAAGTCAGCGCAGGTATAAAAATGCCCGGCCTTGAGGATGTCGGCCTTCTTCAAATTCTCGATCTTGGCCTTGTCGCCATTGGCGATGTCGGAGAGAACCGCCAAATTGATCCGGTTGCCGCCGAACAGCCGCACGAACGGGGCAATCTTGTCGATACCGCCCGAGGGGCACAACGTCCATTTCGGGTCGAGCCCGACGCGCCTGCGCTTGCTCAACGCCTGCGACACAACCTGCAAATAAAGGATGTCCGACGGACCTTCGACCAGCCATGTGTTGGCTCCGATGAAAAGCGACTGGGTCACCTCATAGCCCAAGGCCCCTTGAAGCGGGAAGAGCGTGTCGTCGTTGACCTCCAACACGTCGGATCGAACCTTCGTGCCTTTGACCTCGGGCCGCTTCCCCGGCTTCTCGATGACCACGTCCTCAACGATTCGAACATCGGCAAGGCGGTCCATCGGCACCATGAAGGGCGAGTGGGTGGTGAAGATGACCTGGTGGTCTGGCAGCAACCTCTCGACAATGTAGCGCAGCAAATCGCCCTGCGCCTTTCCGTGCAAGGTCAGGCCCGGCTCGTCCAACAAGATGATGGCATTGCCGTTGCCCGGAGTCTTCCTCAACTGCTTGAACTGGGCGAGGAAAGAGAAGAACCAAACAAAGCCCGCGCTGCGCTCGGACAATGGCAACGTCGCCTTGTGATTGTTGTTTTTGATCCGGATTTCCGCCACGGTTCCCGTGTTGAAGGGCGCGGGGTCCTTGGCCTTGCCGCTGTCAATGTCGATGACCACTTCCAATGCGTTGTTCTGGCTCCAAAACTGGAATATTTCCTCGGTGATCTCGTTGCTGGCAGCCTCGCAAGTGGCTTTCAAAGTCTCCCGGCGATCCGCCTCCAGAAGTTCTTCAAGCGTCGTTCCCGCGTATTCCAAGAACGCGAGAAAGATCTGATCGCCGACTGAAACAGTCTTGTTCTGCTTGTCTTGTTGGAGCTGCTGAATCGAGACCATGCCCGACATCCGTTCGAAGTGGGAAGTGAAGAAAAACTTGGGCTGCCTCACCGACAGGATATCGATCACCCCCTTGGTGAAGCTCGACTCCCGGCACTTCTTGATGTCCTGCAAGAGCGCCTCCTGCTTCGGCGTTCTCTCAGCCAAGCCCGATAGAGCTTTGTCTGCCGCTGGCCCATCCGCCACGTCATGCAGGACGTTTCGTTCGGTCGCGTCTAGGGCGTGCTTGGTTAGCATGTTTTCGAGCACCTTGGTGCTATCGACATCGATCACCCAAATACGGCTATCGTCCTCGTATCGAAATCCAAAGTGGGCCTGGAACGTGTCACCCTTTAAGACCCCTGCTCCAAATCGCTTTTCAACAGCGGCCAGGTCCGAAGCTTCAAGCCGCCACCATGTTCGGATCACCTCTGCCGTTCCGTCCTCATGGCGGTCATCGAATCGAGTTGAGAAGCGTCGAGGGTAGTCGATGGGCTCATCGAACTCAAACGACTGCGAGGGCCTCAGGCCGCGCATCGCGCTCAGCAGCGCCGTCTTTCCCGCCTCGTTCTTTCCGACCAAGCAAGTGAGGTCGCCTATCTCGAATTCCCCGCTGTCCTCGACGGACCGATAGTTCTGGACGCGGACTTTTGTTAGCTTCATGGCAACCTTCCCTTCTTGACTCACTGTTGAATATAACCATGAAAATCGCGGCGAGCTTTCTCAGAATTCGTCCACGGTGTCGGGCCTGGGCGGCGGGACGAACTCATCGAATTCCCATCGGTCCTTCACTCAGACTAAGTCGACTCCAGAAACGTCGAGGCGGCCAGAGCTGCCTCAAACGCGCGGAGGCTGCCAACCCGCAACTGGCCCGACGTGAAGTGCAATGCCGGCCGCGAAGCTGTCCTGCTGGTACGGTGCTCCTCGATACAGGATGACGTCGACCTTTGAAGCCAGCTCGCGATAGAGCTCGTTTGAGGTCGCGCAGCTGTAAAGCAGGGCGACCGCGAGACGCCTTTTAGGAGTTGTAGCGACTGCGATAACAAAGAGCGCTGCCGGATCTGGCTCGGTGACCGTTACGCTCCAGCCGGCATCTCGCAGGGGACGGACCAGGTCGTTGATGGCATCTTCAGAAAGCACGGCCTTCCGCAGGGTAACGCCGTTGTCAGTGGGCAATTCCGGCACCAAACGACCATGAGCCTGGAACTCGGCTTGCTCATGCAGGTTCAGCGCCATTTGGAGCTGACCTCTGATCAACGCCTGCTGCCACAGTAGTTTGCTGTCTTGATCCATCTCCGGGAACAGCAAGGGAAGGACGTTGGTTTCGTCATGCCAGGCTTCGATCACTCCGAGCATCGTGATGGCTACGACCAAGCGAGAAAAGTTTGATGGTTGCTGCCAGTCGGTGGACTTGCCGTGGGCGAACAGGTGTCGATTGAGAGATGTCGTCCCACTGTAGCTGTCGATATTCTGGAAGAAGCAGGTCTGGAGCCACCGACGGAACGTCTCGAAAACCATAACCCGCTCGTCTTGGCCAAACAGGAAATCGATCGACCGGTATTCCTGCGGCACCCACATCCTTTCGAAGTACAAATCGGCTGCCAGACCGCAGGCTCGCTCAATTGTGTGGTTGATCGCATCGTGCGAATTTAGATGGGGCGTCGCGCTGGCGATTCGTTGAACACCACCTTCAATAACCGGGATCAGCGCGGCCACGCTTGCGGCACGCTGCCCGCTGTAGAAGGCGAGATATGCCTCGCGTGCGAGCGGAGCGAATGGCGCCAAGCTGCGCGTTCGAGGCAGGAGCTGTGCGATGCAGACAGCCTGGAAGGGCAAGGTGTATACCGTCGATAAGTGATAGTCGAACTGACTGATCGCTTCGGCGCCACGCCGATGCTCCACAGCGGTCAGGAGCTGCGCCATCTTTTGATTACTCACCCAGAGCGGGACGAACCATTCGACCCGCGCCCAGAGATCGGCGACGCGATCAGCGGCCGAGCGGTTGGCCTGCCACTCATGGCTGTCCTTGGATATCAAAGGGAAGCATGCCTTGGCATCGTTTGCGGTCAAGACCACAGCAGGAATCTGCCGGAAGAGGCCGACCCGCCGTTCCTGGACATTGGCAACTTCGAGTCTCCTCTCCTTTGCCCACGCCTCGATGGTCGAGGTGGAGATGGCTGGAGCCCCAGGCGCCTGAGTGCGCTGCCAAAGCCCCTGAAAATGTTTCTCCACTGCGGCCTTCAAGTGCTTGCCCTCCCAGGCCTGTCAAAACGAAATCTGTAAGGTGTCGTTGGAAATCCATTCCCATTTAGTACCTGCGCTATGCATCACCCCAGAGAGTGGCTCCAAATCACTTTAGATTATCGCGTTGAACGATCGGTCGCAGGGAGCAATCCTGTCGGGGCCTATGTCTGTACTGGCTCGGGGTGTGAACTGGCGTCGCCCACGGGAGCCGTTGCTGGCCATCCGGCTCGGCCTCATGGCCAGCAAAAGTCAGGTAACGGCTTTCGCCGACATTGGCCGGCGAAAGCCGACCGACCGCTACCAGCCTGAAGCGGTCACAGTGCTGTGGGTGAGATTTTGTGGTTACGCAGAAGAACGGAAGCTATGTAGCGCAGTCGCGGCAACTGGGAAATGCACTACGAGGCACTGTGGCTGGAGCATCTATTTGCGGAACCTTGGACTCAAGTTGGTGAGCCACGGAGACTTCCCTGAGCGCGCCTTTGGCACGATGCGTGTAGTTCGATGACGCCTCACGTCAGATCGACTGGCAATGTCTATGAGTGCATACATCGCACTGTTTTCGACTTTAATTGCTTGCCTACGACGGCGCATGTGGCGTTGTAGTGAGCCTGTTTTCGACTTGTGTTGACTTGTCAGTTTTTTGGGGGCGTTGCAAGTCCTTGATTCGCCACGCCTCCAGTTGTCGACTTTAATTGTCGAGAACAGGTATTGTTCTCGACAATTAAAGTCGATAACAAAAAATTAAAGTCGACAACGCGTCTTTAAAGTCGATAACAGCCCTGCCACATGACTTCTCAGTTGTGATCCGGCAGGGCTTTCTGCTTCTTGCTGAACCAAATCATGCTTTCCCTCGCTGCACGATCTGCGAGAACGCTCATCCTGTGAAGCCGATTGCATGGCTATTTGATCCAAGGCGTGAGGACACGTAGGGTCAGCACACATCAGAGCGAGCGCATGCCGTGAGGATGACGATTGCGGATCCATCAGGGCAACAGGCCCATCAGTGGCGGGGGGCACTAAGCCCTACTTGGTTCTGAGGCGAGATACCCGTCGCTGCAGGCACCATATCGACGACGTCAGACTCACATCCGAGAAATTGGACACGTAGTGCCTTTGCTTACCTAGGCGCTTTTGTTTCCGGACATTGATCAAATTTCCAAGCAAGCCGACGGTCAGCGCAACGGAATTCATGCCGATGCGTGAGCGAGAATGCAAGACGACCGTTGACGATTTTCAGAACAAATTTACAGGCGCAGTACGTGTTTGAACAGACCTTCAAAAACATCGATGACATCCTGCATAAAGATGCGGGTTGTACGAGTGAGATGGATTACACAGAGCAGTCTTCATGGCTGCTCTTTTTGAAGTATCTCGACGCACTGGAACAAGACAAGGCAGCAGAAGCTGCCCTGGATGACCGTCCCTACAACTACCTCTTGCACGATGTGTTCCGTTGGGGCTCTTGGGCGGCACCCAAGCTGCCTGATGGCAAGCCGGACCACAACGCTGCCATGACGGGCGACGACCTGCGGGACTTCGTCAATACCAAGCTATTTCCGTACTTGGCCGCATTCAAGCAGCGCGCCAGCGGCCCCAACACCATCGAATACAAGATCGGTGAGGTGTTTGGCGAGATCAAAAACAAGATCCAGAGTGGCTACAACCTGCGCGATGTGATCGATCGCGTGGACGAGTTGCGCTTCCGTTCGCAAACCGAAAAACACGAGCTATCGCACCTTTACGAAGCCAAAATCAAGAACATGGGTAACGCGGGGCGTAACGGCGGCGAGTATTACACGCCACGTCCGCTGATCCGCGCCATGATCCAAGTGCTACAGCCTAGGATTGGTGAGCGCATTTACGACTGTTGGCGCCTACCGAAAACTGAGCCACTTATGAGGGGTGTGCCGATCTAAAACTGAGCCAGGTGTTCAACCTACTCTGCTGCTTTTTGATGCAGCGGGGTTCGAGGAGTGATCACCATGGACATGATCGGCAGAATCCGGCGGCTGCACAGCCGAGGCAAGAAGTCAGAGCGGGAGATCTCGCGGATGACGGGGCTATCGCGCAACACGATAGCCAAGTGGCTCAAGGCGCCATTGGATGGCGAGCCCAAGTACCGGCGAATCGAGCAGCCGGGCAAGTTGACGGCCTTCCACGAGGTTCTCAGGCAGGCGCTCAAGGCCGATGCCTATCGGGCCAAGCACGAGCGCCGCACGGCACGGGCGCTGTACAGCGAACTCAAGTCGGCAGGTTACGAAGGCGGCTACAGCCGCGTGACGGACTTCATCCGCCAGTGGCGCCAAGGCGAGGGGCAAGCGGTAGCGACGCGAGCCTTCGTGCCCTTGTCGTTCGAGCTGGGCGAGGCATTCCAGTTCGACTGGAGCGAAGAAGGCCTGGTGGTGGGCGGCATTTACTACCGGCTGCAGGTCTCGCACATGAAGCTGTGTGCCAGCCGTGCGTTCTGGCTGGTGGCGTATCCCAGTCAGGGACACGAGATGCTGTTCGATGCGCACACGCGCAGCTTTGCGGCGCTGGGTGGGGTGGCCAGGCGCGGCATCTACGACAACATGAAGACGGCGGTGGACCAGGTCAAGAAGGGCAAGGGCCGAGTGGTCAACGCACGCTTTGCGGTGATGTGCGCGCACTACCTGTTCGACGCCGACTTCTGCAACGTGGCCAGTGGCTGGGAGAAGGGGGTCGTCGAGAAGAACGTGCAAGATAGCAGGCGGCGAATCTGGATTGATGCGGCCAAGCAGCGCTTTGGCTCCTTTGCAGAACTCAACGCCTGGCTGGGCGAGCGCTGTCGCAGCCTGTGGGCGGAGGTTCGCCACCCAGAGCATTCGCAGTTCAGTGTGGCCGAGATGCTGGAGCATGAACGTGCCCATTTGATGTCAATGCCGCAGCCCTTTGACGGCTATGTGGAGCGCCCGGCGAGGGTGACCAGCACCTGCTTGGTCTCGGTCGCACGCAACCGTTACTCGGTGCCTTGCGAGCTGGCCGGGCAGATGGTCAGCACCCGGCTGTACCCGACGCGGGTGGTCGTGGTGGCCAACGATGAGGTGGTGGCGCAGCATGAGCGATTCAGTGACCGTGGACAGACCCGCTATGACTGGCAGCACTACATCCCGCTGGTGCAAAGAAAGCCCGGTGCGCTGCGCAATGGCGCACCGTTTGCCGACCTCCCCCCGGCCTTGCAGCAGTTGCGCAGAGGGCTGCTACGCCAGGCCGGTGGCGACCGTGTCATGGCGCAGGTACTGGCCATTGTGAGCACAGCTGGCCTGGATGCGGTGCTGGTGGCAGTTGAATTGGCGCTGGAGAGCGCG